>JBBIQJ010000220.1:0-2041 GCA_037442385.1 Armatimonadota bacterium | reverse complement strand
CGAGAACCCCAGCCACATCAGGAAGTTGAGAACCAGCAGGGTTCCGACAGGCGCACGCTGAAGCATGCGCGGCATCTCGCGCCACGGGGAAGCCTGCACCGCCTGCGCACGATGTACCGTTTCCGGAAGCTGGTACCATGCCAGAAACGCCGACGCCAGCGACAGTCCCACAGCGAACCACGCAGGCGCCGCCAGCCCGAAGTGCGCCAGCGCGCCGCCCAGCGCAGGTCCCAGAATGAACCCCAGCCCAAACGCCGCCCCAATCAACCCGAAGTTTCGGGAACGCTCATGCGGCTCACTGATGTCCGCAATGTAGGCGCGCGCTGTGGTGATATTCCCTCCCGTAAAGCCATCCACCAGCCGCGAGACAAACAGCCACCCCAAATTAGGCGCCAGCGCCAGAATCACAAAACTCAACGCCGATCCCAGCAGACTCAAAATCAGCACGGGACGCCGCCCCCACCGATCTGACCACACCCCCAGCAAGGGTGACGCCAACAACTGCGCTACCGAAAAGGAAGCAAATAATAACCCTATCTCCAGCTCAGAAGCGTTGAACTGCTGTGCGTAGGCGGGCAGCAGGGGAATCACGATTCCAAACCCAATCAGACTCACGCAAATGGTCAAGAATACCGCAAACAGCGCACGCTTTTTCAACCGCGGCTCCGCTTCGGGAGTCAGGCGCACCACACGCATGGGCATAAGAATACCCCAATCCTTCCCGATAACTCTGTGAAAAAAGGCACAAACTCCCCTGACCCCTTGACAATACCCCCTTCCTATGGGGTAATATATTCGGCGATATACGGGCGGTAAGACCGGATTATCAGCGGAAAAGATGTTTAGTCTGGCTAAGATTGTGATGGCGTTCACAATCTGGGCGAGGATCGATAAGGCTCTTGCGCTTTATCCATCCTCGTCCTGCAGGAAGGTTACACCGCCTGCCGAAACTAAGCTATAGATGAGGTGACGAAACCATGCCACAGGTCTTCAAGCGTCATCATAATACGATAGCGCGAGTGACCATTTTCGGCGGTCTGCTTGCGCTGGTGGGACTGGTGTTGGCAGGTTCCAGCATCACGCGCTCCCCATGGATGACCCGCGCTGGCGAGCCGCCTGACCAGCCCGTACCGTTCAGCCATAAACACCACTATGAAGAGCTGGGAATCGACTGCCGCTATTGCCACTGGTCCGTAACGCAGTCCGCCCACGCAGGCGTACCCTCCACCGAAGTGTGTATGACCTGCCACTCCCAAATCTGGACGAACAGTCCACTCCTGCAACCTGTGCGCGACAGCTACAATAACGATAAGCCTCTTGTCTGGAACAAAGTCAACAATCTGCCTGAATTTGTCTACTTCAACCACAGTGCCCATGTGAACAAGGGTATCAGCTGCGCGACCTGCCATCAGGGCATCGAAAAGATGCACCTCACCGCGAAGTCGCAGCCGTTCTCGATGTGGTGGTGTCTGGACTGCCACCGCAACCCTGAAAAGCACATCCGCCCCAAAGAGGAAGTTTTCAATATGTATTATCAGACCCCACGCAATCCTGACGAAATGAAGGCGATGTTAGACAAGTATCACATCCCCTACGATCCCAACGCGATACCCCGTAACCAGATCGAGTTAGGGCGACTGCTGGTGAAGCACTACAACATCCACAAAGAGCAGCTGAGCGACTGCTCCATCTGCCATCGGTGAGGGAGTCAGCATGGAAAAGCGAACGCATGAACAGAGTACAGGCGAGAAGTTCTGGCGCAGTTTGAACGAGCTGATGGAGGCGCCCGATTTTGAGGAGCAGCTGGCGCGTGAGTTCCCGCGCCATGCTCAGCCTCTCAGCGATTTTGTGAGCCGACGCCAGTTTCTCAAGCTGATGGGCGCCTCGATGGCACTGGCGGGGCTTTCCGCATGCGGCTACAAGCCTCAGGGGCCGATTATCTCGCAATCCAAAACCCCGCCTGAACACCTGCCGGGCGAAACCCTCTACTTCGCCACCGCGCTGGCGGTCAGCGGCTTCGCGACTGGCGTGCTGGCGAAGT
>JBBIQJ010000219.1:0-2135 GCA_037442385.1 Armatimonadota bacterium | reverse complement strand
TACGGCGCAGCCCTACGAACTCTCACCCCAGAACAGCTACCTGCGTCGGCTCCAACACCAGCTGATAGAGAAATATCGCCTGCTCTCTGAAAGCGTGGGCGAAGAGCCGCGGCGGCGCGTGCGAATCCTGCCCATCTACGCCGACGAACGCGAAGACTAACCCATGAACCGCGCCCCCTTTATCACCTTCGAAGGCATCGAAGGCGCAGGCAAAACCACTCTCGCCCTCTGGCTCGCGGAGCGCTTGAACGAGGCGCACATTCCCCATCTGTTCACCTATGAGCCGGGCGGCAGCGAGATTGGCTACGCCCTGCGCCCCCTGTTGCTGAACGCCCCGCTCGAACCCGCCACCGAACTGTTTCTGTTTCTCGCCGACCGCGCCCAGCATGTCGCCCGTACCATCCGCCCTGCCCTTGAGCAGGGTACATGGGTGCTGTGCGACCGCTACACCGACTCCACGCTCGCCTATCAGGGCTACGCCCGCGGACTGGACCTGAAGTGGCTCCGAATTCTCAATCAGCTGGCGACCGACGGACTGGAACCCGACCTGACGGTGCTGATTGACGCGCCTGTGGAGGTGGCGCTCCGCCGCGCGACCCAGCGCAACCGCTTCGAAGCGCAGGAGATGGCGTTCCACGAAGCCGTACGACAGGGCTACCTGCAGGAATCGAAGCGCACGCCTCAAAGATTCCTGATACTGGACGGAACCCAGCCCCTCAGCGTGCTTCAGGAGCAACTGATCCGCGAATTGCAGGCACGGTGGGGTTTGTGGCAAGCAGGCAGGAGAGACCGATGAAACTGGTAATTGCCGTGATTCACAACCGCGACAAGGGGCGAGTGATGGACGCGCTGCTGGAGAGCCAGTTCAAGTTCACACAGATTGCCAGCACGGGCGGCTTCCTGCGCGAGGGCAACACCACCCTGCTGATTGGCGTGGACGATGCCCAGCTGGACGACCTATTGCGCCTGCTGGAGAAGAACTGCCGTACGCGCGAGCAGTTTGTGAACCCGATGCCGCCCGATGCCGCCCCGATTGGTTCGTTTCTGCCGACGCCGATTGCGGTGGAGGTGGGCGGCGCGGTGGTGTTCGTCCTCCATGTGGAGCGGTTCGAGCGGTTTTAGCCATGCAACGGCTCAGCGAGCTGGTGATTCGCCCTGAAACGACCGCGCGATGGCTGCGGGGTAGCTTACAGCGCGCGCACCCGCCGCAGGCGCTGCTGCTGGTGGGCGCGCCGGGCGTGGGCAAGCGTACCGTCGCGAGCGCCCTGATCGCCGCATGGCTCTGCCCCCAGCGCACTCCCGACGGCGCGTGTGGAGCATGTGAATCGTGCCTCAAGTGGTCCGAAGAAGGGAGCCATCCCGACCTGCGCGTGCTACGCCCCAGCCCCGACCAGATTAAAATCGAGTCGGTTCGCGAGGCGCGCCAGTGGATGAACTTCGCGCCGACGGTTGCGCCGTTCCGTTTCGTGCTGATTGAAGAGGCGCACCGGCTCAACCCTGCCGCCGCGAACGCCCTGCTCAAAACCTTGGAGGAACCCCCACCTCGCTATCATTTCATCCTGACCAGCCCCGCCAGCGACCTGCTGATTGCCACCGTCCTGTCGCGCTGCCAGATTGTGCGGTTGGGTCCGCTACCTGTGGCAGAGCTGGCGGCGATTCTGGCGGCGCGCGGTGTGGAACCCGTGAAGGCGCAGCGCATCGCCGAGCTTTCGGAGGGCGCGATTGGGCGCGCCCTGCGCTGGAGCCAGACCGACGCCGCCGAATGGCAGACGCTGGAGAGCCTGCTTTCGCTGTTCGCCGTGCTGGGAAGCGCACCCCATATCAGCGCTCTGCGGCTCGCCGAGCAGTTCCGCGCCCTGTGCAAACAGCTGGAAGGCGGCGCCGACGAGACCTCCGCGCGCACCGCGCTCGCCACAGGACTGGAGTACCTGCTGCGCTGGTATCGCGATAGCCTCGCTCCGCCCGAAACGCGGCGATTCGGCTCTTACCACACCGCTCTGGACCAGCTCGCCCGCCGCACGCCCCCTGCTCAGCGGCTGGAACACATCGCCCGAATCGCCGAGGCACGCCGCGCCCTCCTCGGCAACGCCAACGCCCAGATTATCACCGAAGCCCTGTTCGTTCACCTGCTGGTG
>JBBIQJ010000218.1:0-2223 GCA_037442385.1 Armatimonadota bacterium | reverse complement strand
CACCTTTTCGTAGAGACGCTGCTCGATGGCGGTGTGGATGTCTTCCATTTCGGCGCTGGGCATCCATCTGCCGTTCGCTATCTCATCGTGGATTTCCAGTAGGGCGCTAATCAGGGTGTTCGCCTCATGAGGGCTGATAATCCCCTTGATGCCGAGCATGCGCACATGGACGAGGCTGGTCTCGATGTCTTGCTTCCAGAGCCGAATATCCACAGGCAGGGAATGAGAGTAGGCAAACGCATCGGGCGCCAGTTCCTCTTCAAAGCGCCCACCCCACATCTGATGGTGTTCGTGATGTTCCATCGCTCGAGGGGGGATTATACCTGAGAGCAGGGTACAATCTTTCCCGATGAGTGCGCCAGCTGCCCTCGATTCGCCCGAGGCGATTGCGCAGTGGTTAGCGGAACAGCGTCAGGCGCTGTTCGAGCAGTTAGTAGCGTCTGAGCAGACCATTCGCCAGTGGATGCGCCAGCACGCCGATTTGATGGACACCGCGCTGAACGCGCTCTACACGCTGGCGTATCAACAGACGGCTTCAGAAGTGGGCGAACCTGCTCAACCGCCGCTGGCGTTCCTTGCCACAGGCGGCTACGGACGCATGGAGCTGGCGCCCTACTCGGATATTGACCTCACCTTTGTGCCCCTGAACGACCATGACCCGTTCACCGAGCGGCTGGTGAAGCGCCTGTTTCAACTGCTGATGAGCGTGTTTTACACGCATGCCCGCCTCAAGGTGGGCTACGCCTACCGCCTGATAGAGGATTGTGAATCGCTGGACGACAAGACGCGCACAGGGCTGCTGGAGATGCGCCGAATCGGGGGCAACACGCAGGTTGCAGAGGCATTCCAGCAAGCGTTCTGGCGCACGCTGGACCCGACAGGCTTCGTGCTGGAGCGGTATCAGGAATATCAGGCGCGCTGGCAGAAGCAGGGCGAGGGGGTCTTGCGCACGGAGCCAGACCTCAAGGAGGGGCGCGGCGGCTTGCGCGACCGCCACACCCTCAACTGGATGGCGCAGGCGCGGTTCGGCGTGGCGCCCGACCATGCGCTGGAGACCCTGATTGCGGAAGGGTTAATCCACGCCGACGACGCCGAAGCGCTGGAACACGCCACCCGGACGCTTCACTGGTTCCGGGCGATGCTCCACTGGCTGGGGGGCGAAGCGCGCGAGCAACTCACGCTGAGCAAGCAGGAGCGCATCGCGGAAAAGCTGGGCATCTCTCGCGAGGCGCTCGCGAAAAAACTTTATCCCGCCCTGGAAACGCACGCCCGACTGACCCAGCGCGCCATCGAGCGACTGGTGCGGGCGCCCCTCGTGCTGGGGATAGGGCTGGACAGTGTGAACCGCGAGATTACGCCCGCGCCCGCGCTGGAGCGTGAACCGCCAGAATGGTGTCTGTGGGTGTTCCTGCTGGCACAGCGTTATCAGCTGGGGCTTAGCCCGGCAATAGCCGAACGCATCGAGGCGACGCTACGACACGCGCCGCCGCCCCCGCCTCAGGTGGTGGGACAGTGTTTGCACGACATGTTCCGTCGGGTAGGCGCGGTGTATCGCGTGCTGGAGCCGATGGCGCGGCTGGGCGTGCTGGGATGGGCGCTCCCTCCCTGGCAGCAGGCGATGGCGCTCCCCGCCGGCGACCCTACCCACGAGTTCACCGTTGGCGAGCATACCCTGCAGGCAATTCGCATTCTGGACTCCTGGCGCGAGCCGTCTCTCAAGGCTGGGCGCTCGGACCGCGAACTCTGGCATACCCTGCTGGAGCAGATTCCGCGCCCCGAAGTGTTGTATATGGCGCTGCTGCTTCATGACCTCGGCAAAGTAGACCCCAACCGTCCGCACGCCGAAGCAGGCGCCGAGCTGGCAGACGAGATTCTGCGCCAGCTGGGCTGGGACGATGCGGCGCGCGCCGATGTCGTGTTTCTGGTGCGACACCACCTGCTGATGGCGCAGACCGCCCGCCAGCGCGATTTGCATCTGCCCGAAACGATTCGCGAGTTCACCCGAATTGTGGACGAGATCGAGCGCCTGCAGATGCTTTACCTGCTCACCTGCGCTGATACACAGGCGGTGGGCGAGCGCATCTGGACCCCTGCGCAGGCGAGCTTCCTGCTGGAACTCTATCGGCGGAGCCTGCGAGCGCTGGAGGCTGGTCTGACCGCAGAACCCGTGCCTGTGGGGCAGCTGCGCAAGCGCCTGATGCGCGCCCTCGCGCGCCATCCTCT
>JBBIQJ010000217.1:0-2396 GCA_037442385.1 Armatimonadota bacterium | reverse complement strand
GAATAGATATAGTAGATCTTACCTAATGCACCCTGATCAATCAGCTCTTTGAGTTTGTTGACTGCAGGGTGGTAGCGCAGTAGATGCCCCACCATCAGAATTCGCTGATGTTTCTCTGACAGCGCCACCAGTTCTCGCCCTTCGTCCAGGTTCAGCGCCAGAGGCTTTTCCACAAACACATCCTTGCCTGCGAGAATCGCTTGACGCGCCAGTTCATAATGAGTGGCAGCAGGCGTTGCGATCGCAACCGCATGAATGGAGGGATCTTCAAGCGTTTCCGTGTAGTTGGTCGTTACAGCAATTTGAGGATAACGCTCTGCAACAGCGTAGAGCGTGTCGGAGTCTGCGTCACACACTCGTGCTAATGCTCCCAATTCGTAGAAGTTACGCACGAGGTTTTTGCCCCAGTGTCCGCATCCAATCACAGCGACCTGAACCTGCATCGTGCCTCCACACCTTTACAAATAGCTGCTGGATTATACCCCATCCAGAAGCGTAATGGGGCGACAAAAGGCTCCGCTTTCCCAAAAAAGGTACAATTCCTTCCGGTGAGACGGATGCGACGCTTGTGGCCGCTGGGATGGCTCTGGTTGATGTGGGGGTTCGGGGTAGCCTTCGCGGATGCCCCATCGGGAGTGGTGTATTACGTTCAGTTCAAAGAGATTGTGCATCGCGCGTCGGCAGATTATCTGATTCGAGCGCTTCAGGAAGCCTCTGCACGCAACGCCGCCGCGTTTGTTGTGTTGCTGGACACGCCTGGCGGCGAGCTGCAGGCAACACGCGATATTGCGAGCGCCCTGCTGAATAGCCCCATTCCGACAGCGGTATTTGTGTATCCGTCGGGCGCGCGGGCAGGCTCGGCAGGCGTGTTCATCACGATTTCTGCCCATGTGGCGGCGATGGCACCGGGCACCAACATCGGCGCGGCGACCCCAGTGAGCGGCAGCGGCGAAGATATCGGTGAGGACATGCGCAAAAAAGTCGTGAACGACACAGTCGCCTTCGCCAAAACAATAGCCCGCCAGCGCGGACGTAACGAGGAGTGGGTCGTCAAGGCGGTGACGGAAGCGGCTTCCATCCCAGAAACCGATGCGCTAAAGCTCAAGGTGATTGACCTCATCGCGACAACACCCAGCGACCTGCTCGCCAAAATGGAGGGGCGCAACGTCAAACTGGCAAACAGTAAGACTCTCACCCTGCACACCAAAGATGCGCCGTTTCAGGAAATCCCCAAAACCTGGCGCGAAACCCTTTTGATGTTCATCGCCCATCCGAATGTGTTTTACTTTCTGTTCCTGCTGGCGTTTTATGGGCTGATTGCGGAACTCCAGAACCCCGGGGCGACTTTCCCGGGCGTAATTGGGTTGATCAGTCTGCTGCTGGCGCTGTACGCGATGTCGGTGTTGCCGGTCAATGCGCTCGGCGTGGCGCTGATTCTGGTGGCGTTCGCGCTGTTTGTTGCGGACCTTTTCACCCCCACGCATGGCGCGCTCACCTTCGGGGCAATCATGTCGTTTCTGATAGGCTCCATTATCCTGTTCCAGTCGGACTCGCCTGTGCTGCGGGTGAGCCTGTGGCTAATCGGCACGATGACGGTGCTGACAGCAGGTTTCTTCCTGTTCATTACCTATTCAGGCGTACGGGCGCAGTTTCGCAGGAAGGTGAGCGGTCAGGAGCGATTGATCGGCATGATGGGGCGTGTGCGCAAACGGCTGGATCCTGAGGGGCTGGTGTTCGCAGATGGCACACTCTGGCGGGCGATTGCGCTGGACCCTCCGATTGAAGAAGGCGAGTCGGTTCAGGTGGAGCGTGTGGAGGGGCTAACGCTGTATGTACGCTGGGCGCCTGCGATGGGCGGGACATCACCCGTACCGGCCGCGCGCCAAGAGGACGGAAACACATAAATGCTACGCACCCGTGTTCTGACCGCTATCGTGGGGATTCCCTTGTTCCTGCTCGCGCTGTGGGCGCCTGGCGGATGGCTTTTCGCTGGGGTTTGCTCGCTGTTAGCGGGAGTGGGCATTCTGGAGTTTCGGAGTGTGTATAGCCAGCGGGAAAGGCATCGCTATCATCTTAATCCACTCCTTCTGGTGTGGGGAGCAAGCCTACCGCTATTGACGCGCCTGTTTCCAGAGATGGCGCTGCAGGAGAGCCTGTTGCCTGTGCTGGCGGCAAGTTTTCTGTGGGAACTGGCGCGGACATGGCGCCAGGGTGTAGCGCCGATTGTGCCGAATCTGAGCTACGCGCTATTTGGGGCACTCTACATCGGCTGGCTGATGAGCTTTGCAGTACGCCTGCGAAACGATTTTGACCCTCAAACCCTGTACTCCCTGCCAGTGGAGCAGGGGGTATTGTGGGTTGGATGGCTGATGGCAATGCTCTGGGTGGGTGATTCG
>JBBIQJ010000216.1:0-2453 GCA_037442385.1 Armatimonadota bacterium | reverse complement strand
CTCCGATACATCAGAGGGCAGCGCTATCTGTACCGTTGATGTCTTCATATCGATGGAACCCCTCGCCTATAGGATACCCGCTGGCGGGGCAGGTTGACGAGAGGAATATACGGTTCGAACCAAGCGGGCAGGCGCGAGGCGCCCACCCGCTCCCAGACTACCACGCAAATGCTTCCGGCGCAGGACCGCCTGGACCGGGGAAAATCTCGTCGAGCCGCTTGAGCGCCGCCTCGTCGAGCTTAATCTCCACCGAGCGCATAATCTGTTCTAACTGCTCGACGGTGCGCGGCCCGATAATGGGCGCTGTAACGGCAGGCTGGTGCAACAGCCACGCAATCGCGACATTGGCGGGATGCTCGCCCAGTTCGCGGCAGAACGCCTCGTAAGCCTCAATTTTGGCGCGGTTTCTCTCCAGCGCTTCCTGAATGCGTTCGGAGCGGCGCCGCTCACCCGACGAGTCGCTCAAAATCCCGCCCAGCAGCCCGCCTGCCAGCGGACTCCACGGAATCACGCCCAGCCCATAGGCTTGACACGCAGGGAGGACCTCCATCTCCACCGTACGGGCGTTCAGATTATACAGGCACTGCTCGGAGACCAGCCCCATAAAGTGGCGCTGTTTAGCAATCTCCTGTGCCTGTGCGATATGCCACCCCGCGAAGTTGCTGCTGCCCACATAAAGAATTTTGCCCTCGTAGTAGAGCTGCTCCATCGCCTGCCAGATTTCTTCCCATGGGCACTCGCGGTCTATGTGGTGCATCTGATAGAGGTCAATCCAGTCAGTTTGCAGGCGGCGCAGGCTGTCTTCACAGGCGCGTTTGATGTGGCGAGCGGAAAGGCGCGACTCGTTGGGCCAGTCGTCCATCACACCATACACTTTGGTGGCAATCACCACCTTCTCGCGTCGCCCGCCGCCCTTAGCGAACCAGCGCCCGATAATCTGCTCGGTCCAGCCTTCGCCTTTGCGCCAGCCGTAGACATTCGCCGTGTCGAAAAAGTTAATCCCCAAATCCAGCGCCCGATCCATGATGCGGTGGGACTCTTCCTCTGAAGTGTGGGGACCGAAGTTCATCGTGCCCAGACAGAGCGGGCTAACAAGCAATCCCGAACGACCTAGATGGCGATACTTCATACTCATGGTTCCCTCCTGATGAAGCGATTCAACGCGCAGCAGAATATTCCTGCTTAGCGGATGCCCATCAGCAGTTCCATTGTCAGCTGGTCCAAGCGCTCATACTGGTAGCCTTTCTTGCCGAGCGCTTCGCGGTCAAAGGAATAGTTCTTGAGCCACGCCGCATTTTCACGCGAATACTGCATGCGCTCCTGCAGTTCCACATCCCACTGGCGAATCTCGGCGAGCAGTTCCTGAATTTCGGGGTACTGATTGAACCGCTCCGCCTTCTCCTTGAGGATGAGGTAGGTACGCATACAACCCTTCGCGAACTCCCACACACCTTCTTCGTCTTCGGTGCGGTAGGCGTGCGCGTCAAAGTGGCGCGGTCCGCTGTAGCCGTTGTCTTCCAGCAGCTTCACTAGGAAGAACGCGCCTTTGATATCCTCCGCGCCGAATCGGTAGTCCTGGTCATAGCGCCCGATTTTCTGGGCGTTCAGGTCTATATGGAAGAGTTTGTTGCGCTCGATCGCTTGTGCAACGGCATGGACGAAGTTGAGTCCCGTCATCGTTTCGTGCGCCACTTCGGGGTTGACGCCGCACATATTGGGGTCATCGAGGGTTTCAATAAACGCCAGCATCGCGCCGACGGTGGGCAGGAAAATGTCGCCTCGTGGCTCGTTGGGTTTCGGCTCCAGAGCGAACCGCAGGTTGTAGCCCTGGTCTTTCACATAGTGGATGAGGAAGTTCATACACTCGCGATACCACTGGAGCGCCTGCACGGGGTCTTTGGCAGCGTCGGTTTCGGTGCCTTCGCGTCCGCCCCAAAAGACATAAATCTCCGCGCCGAGTTCCACCGCCAGATCAATCGCGTGCATGCTTTTCTGTAGGGCATAGGCGCGCACTTTGGGGTCGTTGCTGGTGAAGGCACCGTCTTTGAAAACGGGGTCATAGAACAGGTTGGTGGTGCCCATCACCAGGCGCATGTTGTAATCTTCCAGCGCCTTTTTGAATTCGCGCACGATGCGGTCGCGCTCGGCAGGTGTGGCGTCAATCGGCACGAGGTCATTATCGTGCAGGTTCACGCCCCAGGCGCCCAGCTCGGCAAGCTTCTGCACGATTCGGGTCGGGGGGATGGGAGGTCTCACAAAGTCGCCGAAGGGGTCGCGTCCGCGGTTGCCGACCGTCCACAGCCCAAAGGTGAACTTATGCTCCGGTTTCGGCGTGTAATCTGCCATCAGGATCACCTCAATTAGGGGATTCGACACGGCTGCGGGATTCCTGCTGGGGGTGATAACTTCAGTTGGTCTTCCTCATGAGACTCTCTAACAGGTGAACCCAATCC
>JBBIQJ010000215.1:0-2561 GCA_037442385.1 Armatimonadota bacterium | reverse complement strand
CCTGATACGGGTTCATTCCGTACCCGGTCCACCGCCGTAATTCGCCCCCAAATCCGCACCCAAGATCCAGAATCCAGCGATCGGTTAGGGGGTAATAGCCCGCCTGACGGAGGCATTTAAGCAGCAACCGCTCACGGGAGTGGAGCAGAAAGAGATTGCCCAGTTCCCACAGAGAGTAGCGCTCGCGCTCCCTGTCTCGTTGATGGTAGGTCTCCACAATCTGCTGGCGCGTGTCTGGCGCAGTCATGGCGCACCTCCTGAAGCGCGCTCTGTATTTCCCAGCTGGTTGAGCCAGTCCTGCACCAGGCGTCGCCAGCTGAAGTGCTGTTCGACAAACTGCCGCCCGTTTTCGCCCATCTCGCGCGCCTGATCAGGATGACGCAGGATGTAGCGGATGGCTCCGGCGAGCGATTCGGGGTCTTCAGGTGGAACGACCAGACCTGCTCGCGCTCGACGCACGATATCCGCTCCTTCGCCTGCACCACTATAGACAACAGGCTTGCCGCACGCCATAATCGCCAGCGTTTTCGACGGTCTGGCGCTCTGCGCAAGGGGGAGATTCCTCAGGGTGACCAACCCTGCCTCTGCGTTGGCATAGAGCAGGGGAATCTCTTCAGGAGGTTTCGGCGGCAGGAAGAAAACATTTTTACACCCCATCGTGCGTGCCCGTGCGACGAGCGACTCCCGTTCAGCTCCATCTCCTACAAGAAGGAAATTGATAGCCTCATTCTGGAGTCGCCGCGCACACTCCAATAGAGTGTCCAGCCCTTGAGCATATCCTAAAATCCCTGTGTAAAGCATAAGAGGCTTACAGGGAAGGTCAGGACTGTTTTCTGAAGGTAGGGGACGAAAGATTTCCGTGTCGATGCCGTTGGGAAGGAACAAAATCTTTTCAGGGGGCACTTCTTTTCGTTCAGTCAGCAGTTGCACCATGCCTTCCGTGACGGTGGAGACCCAATCCGCGCGGGTGTATATCCAGCGCTCCAACGATTCTGCCGCCTTGAAGGACACCTTGCTGGAGAGTATGCCAAACTCACGCGCAGCGTCCACCCAGGCATCGGCAACATTCACAATCGTTTTGACTCCCCAGCGCCGTGCGATCAGCCAGGCGGGCAAAAAGGTGAAAAGGGGTGGTGTTTCTACAAAGATATAATCGGGGCGCACGGCGCGCATCATTCCAAGCAGGGCAAACGGCATGAAACTGAGATAATTGAAGAGCCTGCCCACCCCCTTTCCTTTTGCAGGGTATGCCCAGCCCCGTATTATGGGAATCGTGTTCCAGCATTCCCGCATAAGCCATTTGCCCCGATAGTTTGGAAAAATAGAGTCCGTGGGATAGCTGGGCAAAGCCGTAACCACCTGAACAGAGTGCCCCAACATCTTGAGTGTGCGCGCCAGCGAAGCGAGGCGCAGCTGGGGCGCGCCCATCTCCGGGGGAAAATACTGGGATACTATCAAAAAGCGCGCTATCATCTCACCCCCTCTTGGTGGGACAGCAGAATGTCCACAATTCGCTGCCCTGCCGTACCGTCTCCATAGAGAGCAGGTGCATGCGCGGGCGGCTCGGAAGCAAGACTTTCCATCACCGCCTCTTTTACCTGGGAAGCCGTATGCGGAGGCGCCAGCCGATTCCACCCTGCTGTCACCAGTTCCACCCACTCAGTCTCGTCTCGCAAAGTGACGCAGGGAACCCTGTAAAAGAACGCCTCTTTTTGTACACCGCCCGAATCGGTTACAATCAGGCGTGCGTGTTTCTCCAGCAAAAGCATATCCAGGTATCCCACAGGTTCAATAACATAGATGGAACCGAGGAAGGATATTTGCGAGTCCGAACTGCTCAACAGCCCGGCGCGTGCGGGGATGCATCGGAAGTACCAGCGGAATCTCGCGGGCAATCCCTGCAAGTCCCGCAAGAATTGCCTCCAGTCGCGTAGGGTCGTCCGTATTTTCGGCACGGTGCAGAGTCGCCAGTATATACTCTTTTGGTTTCAGGTTCAATAGCTCCAGAATAGAGCTGACCTGCTCCGCTTTTTGTCCGTAGTGAAGCACACTGTCGTACATCACATCGCCCACCAGGTGAATATCACGCTCAGGAATCCCTTCCCGCCGCAGGTTCTCAACAGCGTTAGAGGTGGGCACGAACAGAAGGGACGAAAGATGGTCGGTCAGCACGCGGTTTACTTCTTCGGGCATGCGCCGATTGAAGGAGCGCAGTCCTGCCTCCACATGGGCTACAGGGATATGGCATTTCGCCGCTGCCAGCGCGCCTGCCAGAGTGGAGTTCGTGTCGCCGTATACAAGAACCCAATCTGGCTTTTCCTGGAAAAGAACCTGTTCGATGGCTTCCAGCATGCGCCCGGTTTGAGCGCCATGCGTTCCAGAACCGATGTTGAGATGGTAGTCTGGGGGGCGCAGTTCCAGCTGATCGAAAAAGATTTGATTCATCTCGTAGTCATAATGTTGCTCCGTATGCACAACAATCTCGTATGCTGCAGGGTGTTGCGCGAGCCAGCGTGATACAGAGGATGCCTTGATGAACTGGGGGCGCGCCCCAATAACAG
>JBBIQJ010000214.1:0-2617 GCA_037442385.1 Armatimonadota bacterium | reverse complement strand
CGGTGCGGGGGCGTCGTCGGGCGGCTCCTGAGCAGTTGGCGATGGGTTGGGAGAAGGAGGAGAAGCCGAGCGAGGCTTCGGAGGCGTTGTGGGAGTCGTTGTATGCGCGGGCGAAGGGGGGCAAGATAGAGGCGTTGCAGTTGGCGGCGTGGATGTGGGAGTCGGGTCAGACGGGGCGTTTGGTGGAGTGGTTGGAGCGTGAGGGTTTGCATCGGGATCGGGTGTTGTGGATGTTGGCGCAGGCGGTGGCGGAGTCGTTGCCGGAGGGGGATTCGGAGCGTCGTCTGATGCAGGGGGTGCTGGGCTTCAGCCGTCGGTGGGAGGTGTGAGGGGATGTAAAATGTGGTATAACTTTCCCTGCGGGTGGCCCCCCATGAAAGCATGGTATGAGGTCGCAATTCCGAGGGAAGACATTTTGCAGGGCGAGCTGGATGACTCGATGTTCGCGGCGGACCTGCGCGATGTGTTGCAGGAGCGCGGCGCGCTGGAATACCGCATTCCCGAAAAGTTTTTCCAGCAGACCTATCCGACTGAAGGGCTGTTGAATCTGCTTGCTCAGGTGGTGCGGCGCCTAACCACGGGGCATGGCGACGCGGTGATTCAACTGCAAACGCCCTTTGGCGGGGGCAAGACGCACGCGCTGATTAGCCTCTACCACCTGTTTCGGCACGGCGACACGCACCGCGAGGCGCCGCTGGTTCGGCATACGCTCGAACGCGCTCAGGTGGACAAACTGCCTGAAGTGCGCACCCTCACCTTCGTTGGCACAGAGTACGATACGATTCGGGGCAAAACTCCCTGGGGGCTGTTTGCGGAGCAGCTGGGTCGATATGACCTGCTGGAAGAGCATGACCGCAAGCGTCGGGCGCCTGGCGCCGAGAACCTGCGCGCGATGCTGGGAGACGCCCCCACACTCATCCTGATGGACGAGCTGGCTACCTACGCCGTGAGTGCCCGCGACTTCCAGGATCAGGTGATGGTCTTCTGCCAGCAGCTCACCGAAGTGGTGAAAGCGCTCCCACACAGCGTGCTGGTGGCGACGCTTCCCAGCAGCGCGCCCTACGGGGAAGAGGGCGAGCGCGTGCTACGCCAGCTGGAGATGATTTTCGGGCGCGTGCAAGCCATCTACACGCCTGTAGAGCAGGATGAGTTTTTCCATGTGATTCGCCAGCGCCTGTTCAAGGAGATTGCAGACCCGATAGAAGTACGCCGCACGGTGGATGCGTTTTATGAGCTGTATCAACGGCATGCGGAACAGCTCCCTGAAAAGGCGCGCACCGACGCCTATCGGGAGCGCATGCGCCTTGCCTACCCCTTCCACCCCGAGGTGATTGACCTGCTGTATGAGAAGTGGGCGTCGTTTTCCACTTTTCAGCGCACGCGCGGCGTGCTGAAACTGCTGGGCGAGGTGTTGAGCGACCTCTATCGGCGTCGTGTGGCGGAGCCGCTGATTTTGCCCGTTCACATCAATCTGGCGAACGGCGCGATTCAGCAGGAGTTATTGCGCCACATCGGCAACGAGTTCGCCTCGGTGATTCAGCGGGACATCATCGGCGATTCGGCGCAGGCGCGGATGGTGGAGAAGCAGCTGGGCGCGGAATATGAGGCGCATCAGGTGGCGCGCGGGCTGGCGACCGCCGTCTTCTTTGGCGGGTTCAGCGCGGGCGAGAAGCGCGGCGTCTCCGAAGCCGAACTGCGCCTGTGCGCCCTGCGACCCACCCTGCCAACAGCGATACTCGGCGAGGCGATACACCAGCTCACCCGCAAGCTCTGGTACCTCCACTACGAAGACGGGCTGTACCAGTTCCGCCTCCAGCCGAATCTGAACAAGATTGTTCTGGACAAGCAGGAACAGGTTACTCAGTCGGAGGTGGACGAGGCGGTTCGGGAGGCGATTCGTAAGTATGCAGGAAGCGCGTTCCCGAAGGTGCTGCTCTTTCCTGAGCGCCCCGATGACATTCCCGACACACGTGAGCTGAAGCTGGGCGTGCTGGCGCCCAATTACACACGCGCTCATCCCGAAACGGAGCGCTTGCTGGATGCGCTCTTTAGCATAGTAGGCGAAAAGCCACGCACCTTCCGCAACACGCTTGTGTTCCTGGTTGCCGATGAGCAGCACTTAGCCAATCTGCAGAATCGCGTGCGCGAACGCCTCGCGCATGAGCGAGTCAAGAGAGAGCGGGCGCTCTGGGAAACCTTGAGCGACGAAGATAAAAACACGGTCAATCGCCGCATTCAGGATTTTCTGGGAAGCGAGCAGTTTCAGGCGCTGAACGCCTATCGCCATGTGGCTTTGCTACGGGATGGTCGGCTGGACTGGCGCTCGCTGGGCACGCCCACCGCGGGCACGCGGGAGACGCTCAGCCAGCGCGTCCACCAGTTCCTCAAAAAGGACGATCTGTTGCTGGAGCAAATCTCGTCCCGAATGATACTGGATAAAACAGTCCGCGCCGATGCGAACGAGGCCTCGGTTCAGGACATCGTGGATGCCTTCTTCCGCTACACCCATCTGCCGATGGTGGAGAACGAGCAGGTGGTGCTTCAGGCGATTCGGCGCGGTGTTCAGGAGAGCGCGTTTGCCGTACGGGCGGGTGAGCGCGTGTATTACCAACAGCCG
>JBBIQJ010000213.1:0-2722 GCA_037442385.1 Armatimonadota bacterium | reverse complement strand
TCGGTCATCCCGTAGCCGTCGCTCCCGATGCGGTCCTGAATATGCGGAGAGGCATACCGCGGATCAAAGATGAACTCCACCTCATACTCAGGCGCCTTGAACGAATACATCTTGGGGTCTTTGCTCATATCGATCTCGCGGCGGAAGCGCGTCTCACGCACAGATATCGAATCCTGCATATAGGTCAGGGTCGGGTCTACCTCAAAGGTGAAGGTCTTAAGGGCTTTGGGGGTGTAGTCCAACTTCCTGCCCTTGTCGCGCAAGATGACCGTAACACGAGCGCCGATTGTGGGAATATTCAGCGCGCCCTCCACCAGAATCACGCGCGGGCGTACCACTTTGACCGTCGCATCAAACTTCATATCCAGCGGCGGCTGGGTGGTCGGCTCAGGACCGTAGCGACGAAAGACATCGAGCATCGTGTCGTGGAAGTTGTTCTGGCGCACATCATACAGATTGCGCGACTCCCAGTCTTTGTTGCGGTCTTTTTCAGCGGCTGTTAGCAGTCTGCCCCATGTCTGCACGGCATCGTCGAACATCCCCGCTTTGAACTGGGCGTGCGCCAGAATGTGGCGTCGGGCAGGAATCATATCGGGGAACTCATCCGCCTTTTTGAGCCAGTAGACCGCGCTCACGGGGTCCTGGATTTTGTGGTAATACATCCAGCCCATCTCGAAGTAGAGGTCCCACACATTCGGGTTGTTCTCGATGCCTTCTTCGAGAAATTTGAGCGCGAGAGGGATATAGCGTCGGTCGGAGCGCTGGGCTTCGTCGGTGAAGTTATAGCCCATGTGCCACGCGCCTGTGGCGTACACATCCAGGTTGTGAGGGTCTAACCATGTTACCAACCGCAACACGGGTAGCACCGCGTCGTAGTTGCCGGAGTGGAAGAAGCCGTCGGCGCGTACCCACAGGATGCCCGCCATAAACTCGCGGAACCCTGCGATTGCCACCAGCAACTGCTCTGGCGACAACCCGACAGGCGTGGTCTGTTTCGGCGCGTAATTCTTCGCCCACAGAGGATGAATCCGCCACTGCAGCCCCGCCTGAATCAGAAAAATCACCAGCAGAGCCACCCACAGTCCAGAACTTTTGCGTCGCATAGGGTATGCCTCCTACATCTCGCGCTGGTTGAAAACCAGCACGCTGGCGACCAGCAGTAGCACGATATACACAATCGCGTACAGCATCGTTTGCACCAGATAAGCAAACTCATCGGTCAGAACCTGCTCCGGATTGATGATAGGGTTCTGAATATTGAAGTTCGCAAAGTTGGGCAGGATAACTGTGAGAATCTGGATGGGGATTCGGGTCAGGGGCGTAACTTCGGGGTTGCGCTGGATAGTCTCCAAAAAGGAGCTCATCAGGTTGCCCATCAAGAACACGCCGCCCGACAGGAAGTAGTTCACCAGCGGCGAGACGAAAGTGGAGAAAAAGAGCGTTACCGCCGCCAGCAGGGAGCTCTGGAAAAAGAACATGAGCAACCCCTGTGCGATTCTGGGGTCAAACTCACCGAGCGAGATGCGCGACACAATCATGAACACCATGCCCATCATCATATAGACGAAGGCAAGCGTGCCCACCGCACCCAGATACTTGCCCACCACGAAATTCCACCGCTGGACGGGTTTGGAAAGGATTGTGTAGATGGTACGCCGCTCAATCTCGGTGGGGATAAGCCCCGTACACATAATAATTGCGATAAAAGTACCTGCGAGCTGGATAATCCCGAAGCCGAAGCTCAGAATCAGGGTGCGCTGTCCGCGCCCAGCAAACGGCTCGAAGGCGGGGCTGATGAGAATAATCACCAGTGCCGCCAGCAGGATTACCATCAGAATTCGCTTGCGAATCGCTTCCCCAAAGGTCGCGCCTGCAATGGCCAGCGTTGCGTTCATCGTCGCCCTCCCTGAATGGTTTCTACGAAGAGGTCTTCCAGCGTGCGGCGGTACGGCTTCACGCTGATAATATGTCCGCCCTGCGCCCGCACGAGGTCAATCACGCGGTCGATGCTACCGTCGTCGGGCTGCTCCACAATCAGGCGCCCCTCATGCAGGCTGGGACGCCCACCCAACTGGCGAATCGGTTCTAACACGGTTTCGGGAACCTTCTCGGCAATCATCTCCACATGTCCGCCCGACAGGAGGTCCTCCAGCTTGCCCATGCGTACCAGCTCGCCCCTGTTGAGAATCGCCACGCGGTCGCACACAATCTCCACATCCGAGAGCTGGTGCGAGCTGATAAAGAGCGTTTTGCCCTGCGAGCGCAGTTCCAGAATCAGGTCGCGGATATCGATGTGGGCAATCGGGTCCAACCCCGCGGTTGGCTCGTCCAGAATCAGCAGTTCGGGGTCGTTGATCAGGCACTGGGCTAATCCGATTCGCTGGAGCATTCCCTTAGAATAGGTGCGCAACGGCTGGTTCGCCGCGCGGGAAAGCCCCACCCGATCCAGGAGGGCGTTCACGCGCCTAGAGCGCTCAGGTTCCGGGATGCCGAACAGGCGGGCGTAGAAGTGCAAAATCTCGCGCCCCGTCATGTAGTCGTAAAAGTACGGGTTTTCGGGCAGGTAGCTGATTTTATAGTGGTTCTGGGGGTCGCCGGCGGGGCGTCCCAACACATACGCCTCGCCGCTGGTGGGGTAAATAATGCCCAGCAGCACCTTGATGGTGGTGGTCTTCCCTGCGCCGTTCGGTCCCAGAAAGCCGAAAATCTCGCCTCGATGCAC
>JBBIQJ010000212.1:0-2738 GCA_037442385.1 Armatimonadota bacterium | reverse complement strand
GGCGGCGAGTTGGGGGAGGGTGTAGTGAGGGGGGCTTTTGGGATGGGTGTAGCGGGGGAGTACCTGTTGCGTGAGGGTATAGGCGAGGCGTGCGAAGCGGACATGTTGGCTTTCACGCTGGTCGGTTCTGTGGTGCATAGTGTGTGTCCTCCGTGAGGGGGTTATTCCATATCACGCTCCATCCTTGCAACAGAGCAGGTTCACCCGTCAAGCAAAAAAACGACGGGTGAACCTCATATACCAAGGTAGCACGTTTCATTTCGCCGCGTGAGGCGCGGCGACCGCGCCCCTACTGATGCACGTGCGGATGCGGCTCCCGCGTCCTGTGTACTCAGTTCCCCGTTCTTGGCGACAGAGCGGTTTCAGCCGTTCAGTGAAAGTGGGACTATTCCGACTTCTCCACAGGCATCTGCCGGGCAGTCCAGTCGATCCACGAGCCGGGGTAAATCTTCACATTCGGCAGTTTCAGCACATGTCGTAAGGTGAACCAGAGCTGGCTCGCCTCGCGTCCGCTGGTACAGTAGGTGACCACCGGCTGGTCGCCTGAGATCTGCACCGTCTCCAGCATCGCACGCAGGGCTTCAGGCGAGCGCCATGTCAGCACCGTCTCCCCTTGCAGGTTGTTGCGCAAAAAGGCGTTTCGGGCGGTGGGAATGTGCCCTTGCTGGTAGACGGTAGGGGCGCGTGCGTCCAGCGCCACCGCGTGCTGGGTTTGTAAGGCTTTCTGAAGCGCGGCAGCGTCCACCAGAAGCTGGTTCTGCGGTTCAGGCTTAAAGGCGGCTCTGGGGAATCGGGGGAAGCTCGGGGTTAGCGGGCGCCCTTCTGTGCGCCATTTTTCAATCCCGCCGTCCAGCACACCGATGCTCCGATGCCCCAGCCACTCCAGCACGAATGCGATATAGGTCGCGTGCGCGAAAAAATCGCCTTCAGCAGCCGAAGAGTAAACCACCACGGTATGCTCGTTGCCAATCCCCAGCGCTTCCAGAATTTCGGCGATGTGCTCTGGGGGAAGCAGTTGGGCGGGCACACCGCCTTGCGAAATGCGCAGGGTCTCGGTGTTCAGATACACCGCGTTCGGAATGTGCCCCTGCAGGTAGTCGCGGAGTGAAGGGCGGGCGTCAATAATCCGCAGACGCGGGTCGTTCCAATGTTGCGCCAGCCATTCGGTGGAGACCAGCGTCGGCTCGGTGAGCAGCGGCGCCTGTTGCGCCTGCGCCAGCCATGCCAGCGCCATCAGCATCCAGAAAGCCAGAAACCTTCTCATCGTTTTTCCTCCTGAATTGTTTGAGCGAGCGCTTTCCCTTCAGGATTCATCGCGCCTCACACCACAGGACTGGTTTCGGCTCTGGGGTTATGTGCCTGTTGCGCCTGCTGGTATACCGCAAGGATACGGTCTACGACGGCGGGCACGGAGAGCGTTTCGCGCTTTTTCAACCCTGCCTGACGCAGCTTTTCGCGCTCTTCGGGGTGGCGCGTGAGGGACAGCACCGCTTCGATGAAGGCTTCGGGGGTGGGGTCTACAATCAGCCCGCTCGCGCCGTAGTCCACCGCCTCGGGAGCGCCGCCGCCGTTCGCCACGATGCAGGGCAAGCCTGCCGCCTGCGCCTCATCCAGCACCAGCCCCTGCGACTCGGTAACGGAGGGGAACACGAACAGGTCTCCCGCTAGCAAGTAGAGGGAGACCTCATCGCGCGGCACGGGTCCTGTGAAATGCACTATCTCCTGAACCCCCAGCGACTCCGCCTGCGCTTTGAGCGACTCCAGCGCGGGACCAGGCCCCACCAGCCACAGCTGCGCCTGCGGGCATGCCCGATGGATGTGTGGCATCGCCTGCAACAGCAGATGCACATTCTTTTCGGGCGCCATCCGTCCCACATAGAGGAGCATCCACACTTCTGTCGGAATACCCAGTTTCGCGCGCGCCCCTTCTCTAGACACCTCCGGGAAGGGCAGCACGGGGTTGCGGATGGGGGTGATGGGTTTGCGCACGCCGTACCGTTTCAGCACATCCGCGCCGATGTTGGAAGGGGTCATCACGGCGTCAACACCCTCATAGTAGCGCTTGAGGTGCGCCCGTAGCACGCGCCGAACCAGATTCCGGGGCACCAGCGCAGGCACATAGTGCAGATACTCTTCATAAAGCGTGTGATAGGTACTGACCAGTGGGATTTTCAGGCGGCGTGCCCAGCGGGCGCCTGCTATCCCCGTGAAGAACGGCGTATGGGTATGCACCACATCGAAGTGCTGCTGTCGAAACTCGCGCCACAGACGCAGAGACACGGGAACGGCTATCGGATAATCTGGCTCAAAAGGGGTGTAGACCGACGGGAAGCGCCGCACCGTGGGGATTGGGTCCTGAAAGCCCTTGAATCGGGGGGCGTAAATCCAGACTTCGTGCCCGCGACGGGTGAGTTCTTCGTACAGAATGCGAATCGAGATGCTGACCCCGTTCAGATAGGGCAGGTAGCTCTCGGAGAAGAGGGCGACTTTCACGGCTTGTCGGGCGTCTCCTCCTTGCTGGCGTTGCGGTTGCCCAGCGGGCGTCGATTCGCTTGCTCTTCCAGAAACGCCACAATATCGGAGAGTCGGAACCGTCGCTGGTTCCCCTCCGTGCGAAAGTGTCGGAGCCAGCCCCGGTCGGTGTAGCGGCGGATGGTGGCGGGGCAAACGCCCAGCAAGCGTGCGGTTTCTTCCAGAGTCAGCACAGGGTCGGTCAGACGGGCAATCAGTTCTTCGCG
>JBBIQJ010000211.1:0-2998 GCA_037442385.1 Armatimonadota bacterium | reverse complement strand
CCCAATCCAGCGCGTTAATCAGCTCGAACTGGAACAGGAGCGGGTTGTCGCGGTCGGGCAGGGTCGTGCTGGCGAAAATCACATGCTGATGTACCACCTCCGGGTCGCTGGGGTCATACTCCAGCGTCCACATACCCGGCGCGCCGACGCCGAAGATAGGATCCGTTTCGCCTTCCACAACCCCAAACAGCCCGTCTGAGATAAAGACCTGCCGTATCGTAACACGGCGCAGCTGGTGATGAGACTCGCCCCCGGCAGTGTAGAAGTCCCAGCCCACATCCACGCCAAAAAGTCCAGGCAACAGCTCTTCAAGGCTCAGCTCGAGTTTGTACGGCGGCTCCGCAAGCTCGTGTGGCTCAATCACTGCCGCAGAACCGTTCAGAATACCGAGATGAATGTCGCCCTCATGATCATCATACTGAGCGAACGAAACGCTCAACAGCGCAGCCAGCGCTACACTCCATCCGAAAGTCAGCCATTGTCTCATCATCGTTACCTCCTCTTTCAGTGTGTTTTAGGGTGAATAGCCCTCGCCCGAAGCGCCGAAGTTGAACAGCACCACGAGCAAGTCGGCATCGTCCACAATGCCGTCGCCGTTCACATCAGCGGACGTCTCGCCCGACTGCCCGAAGGCGAACAGCACAGCAAGCAGATCCGCGTCGTCAATCAGGTCGTCGTTGTTCACATCCCCTGCGGTTGTGAACTCCCAGTTCACTTCGTGGGCGCCGCTGAGGTTGAACCCCATGATTTTGCGCGAGAGGTGCCCCTCCAGCTTCGCCACGATGTCGCAAGTGCCCGACTGGGTGAAGCCCACCATGTAATCGTAAATCGCGTCGGGGTTTGGGGGCAAAGATTGCTGGGCGAGGGGACTTCCGTTCTGACGCAACTCGATGGTTAGCATTCGCCGATACGGGTTCCCCTGATATGCCGAGTTGAGGACGACAGCGCCGTAGAGCCTCTGGGGTGTGCCAGCGGCCATATAAACGCGGTACACCCACTCCATGTCGCCAAGTGGGCTTCCGTCGCTGGCGCGCGCATTAATGGCGCGCACATCCCACACATAAACACCGGGTGTGTTAGCCGCAAACAGCAGGTGATGATGAGGCGTGCCCAGTGTCGGCAGGTCAAAGTAGTTCGGGCAGCCCGAATCACAGAAGAGAGTGCCAATCCCAGAGCGAGTCGCCTGAATGCCAGGCGTTTTCCACACCTGCTGCACACAGCAAGACTGCAACTGGGCAAGCCCCGTGCTGGGGTCAAAATAGAAGTCCAATCCGACATCCAGAATGTAGCGCCCCAGCACAGACGCCATCTGGCGCACAGGGTGGGGCACAGGCTGAACAACCGTCGCCCGCCCAGATTGAGCGCCAAACAGAAGGTCGTTCTTATGCTGGGCAGCGCCCACGAACACCCAACTGCCAATAAGAGCAATTGCGAGCCATCGCATTTTCCAGACCCTCCTGATGTTGTGTGTTGACACTCGCGCGCATGCGCGAAAAACACGGGAAATAAGAGCGAAGACGCCTGCGAGACTCAGACTCCCGCCCGTGTGAGGGGCATAAGCCCTCGCAGGGATGGTTCAGGAGCGATTAGCAGGGAGGGGCGCGGGGAATGTGGGGTTTGAGAGGAACAAAAAGAATCGGCTCAGTGCCACCCGGTATAGCCCGTATCGGCTCGGAAAGCGCAGGCGGTGCAATCGCTTTGAGGCTCTGGTGAAGGGGGCTATCGGGTTGCGCTGGAGAGTTCTGGAGCGTACATACGAAACAGTCGCTTGACGACTCCAGCGGATGGTGCGTCAGCGGGTGCAGCAAGAAGCCCGCCAGCCAGGCGAGCATCAGCACCATCAGGCTCCGCAACGCAAAACGCCGTACGCGCTGACGCATCACCCGCAATTATACCCCACTGCCCTGCGCTGCGCATTCTGGAGAATTTGGGGGAATTTTGCCCTTAATTTGCCCTTAAAATCCCCTTGACCCCTTGACAAACGCCCTATGGATGTGGTATAATATTGGCGTCGTTGGGGAGACCCGACGGCGCTCGCCCGAGTGCAGTCAGGATGCCCTGCTGTCGGGAGCCGAGCGGCAGTTCTTCCTGAGCCGTTGCGCCGGCAGCGGCAAAGGAGAACGACGCCAATCGGAGCAATGCGAGTCAGCCTGCGCCCCAGTTAGGCGGCTCGTAAGCGACAGGGTAGGAACTGCGTTCAGGCAGACCGTTCCCTCAGAAGAGGGGGCAGGAGGCCTTCGGATCGGGGGCAACCTCGGTCAAGGCTCCGAAGCTGTACAGCACGGTCTGTACCCGCAGAACCGAAAAGGCGCCCTGAACCCAGCACTCGGGCTTTTTCATTTTCGGGTATCATAACATAAACCCAAAACCACAGGAGGTGCTACCATGCAAAACACACTCAAAGCCATTCGCGAATTCCGCTCCGATAAGTTTTTCGTAACCTCGCTCTATCTCAGCCTAACCCCGCAGGAACGCGCCACGCGCCCCCCAATGTACCAGACACGCCTCAAAACGATGCAAAACCAACTCCGACACTGGCTGGACGACCATCCGATGGACCCCGATGCCCGCGAATCGGTGGAGCAAGACTTTAAACGCCTGGTGGACTTCATCGATGAACCCAAAAACCTGTTAGGTGAGAACTCACTTCCCGTGCGCGGGATTGCTCTCTTCTCCTGCTCCGCAGAAGGGCTGTTTGAGGCAGTGCGACTGCCCTATGTGGAGCGCAGCACGCTCGTGGTGGACAAAACCCCCTACATTCGCCGACTGTTCTCTGTGGAAGCCGACTTTGGAGTCAACCTCGTAGCCGTGTTTGACCACCGCGACGCGCACTTTTATCAGGTGGATATTCATGGTATTCGGGAGCTGGAATCGTTCCGATTCTCTCGCGATAGGGAAGTGCTACCGCCAGGCGTGCATGGCGTCCGAACGCCGGCTGGCATGCGGGCACTGCATGGCATGGGCGAGCGGAATGTGCAGATGCTCAAACAGCACGAGC
>JBBIQJ010000210.1:0-3015 GCA_037442385.1 Armatimonadota bacterium | reverse complement strand
GATTGCGCCCCGAATCGTTGTGTGAATTTCTGGAGGCGTGGGATCCGCGCGCCCCCATCCGCTGGCGGAGCGTGTTTACCCACTTCGCGAACGCCGATAGCGACCGGGAAGCCACACACACTCAGTTAAGCCTCTTTCGCGCGGCTATCCTGCAACTACGGAAAGCGGGCTTTCCCGAAGTTGCTCGGCACGCCAGCGCCAGCGCGGGCTTGCTAAACCTGCCCGAAAGCCATCTGGATGCCGTGCGCTGTGGGCTGTTGCTTTACGGTGTCGCGCCTCGAGGGGCGGAGTCACATCCCTTGTGTGGGTGTTTGCGCCCGGTATTGCGCTGGCAGGCGCGGGTGCTTTCCGTGCGCACGATTCCGAAAGGGCAGGGGGTGAGCTATGGCTGGCGTTATCGGGCGCCCCGAACGCGCCGCATCGCCACGCTGGGCGTGGGCTACGCCGACGGCTATCCCCTCAACCTGACCAACCGCGCCGAGGTACTGATCCACGGGAAGCGCGCGCCGCAGGTGGGGCGCGTCTGCATGGACATGCTGATGGTGGATGTCTCCGACCTGCCCGAAGTGGCGCCCGGCGACACGGCAACCCTTATCGGCAAGGAAGGCGATGCAGAAATCCGCGTGGAGCATCTCGCCGCGTGGCTCAACACCACCCCCCACGAAATCACCACACGGCTCGGACAACGCCCCCCACGCCTTTACAAAGGCTGAGGTACAATCCTTGCTATGCGCGGGCGAAAACCCTTCCACGAGCTGGACCTGAGCCAGTGGCGCACCTACACCGACCTGATTACCGACAGCCTGTGGCTTCTGGGCAAGCGCGATAATCAGGGCACGCACAAAGGCGACTACTGGGGCAATTTTGTGCCGCAAATCCCCTATCAAGCGATGCGCCGATTCACACGCCAGGGCGAACTGGTGATAGACCCCTTCGCAGGCTCAGGCACCACGCTCATCGAAGCGCGTCGGCTGGGACGCCACGCAATTGGAGTGGAACTGAACCCAACCCTCGTGGAAGAGAGCCTTCAGCGCGTACAGGCAGCGCCGAATCCCTGCGCGGTTCACACCGCCATCCTGCAAGGCGACAGCACCCAACCCCCTACTGTTGAAAGCCTGCGCGCCCTGATGGATGAGTGGGGATTTGAGCATGCCCACCTGCTCATTCTGCACCCCCCTTATCACGATATTATCCGTTTCAGCGATTCGCCCCAGGACCTCTCTAATGCGCCGGATGTGGAAACTTTTTTGACCCAGCTGGAGCAGGTTGCCCGCAACTTCACGCCTTTGCTGCAGGCGGGGCGCTACCTGGTGCTGGTGATTGGCGACAAGTACGCCAAAGGAGAGTGGGTGCCGCTGGGGTTCTACGCGATGGAACGCCTGATGCGACTGGGCTACACGCTCAAGAGCCTCTGCGTGAAGGATATTCAAGAGAATCGGGGCAAACGGGGTCAGTATGCGCTCTGGCGCTACCGCGCTCTGCGCGATGGGCTGTATGTCTTCAAGCACGAGTATGTGATGTTTTTTGTGCGTAATCAGGGCTAAGAAGCGATATCAGGAAAGACGGGAGGTGAAAGTGGCGGCAAAACGCATCCAGCGGACACCGCGCTCGCTTGCCCGACGAATTTTGAGCGCGAGTGGCGCAGCCAGTGGACGTGGGCAACCAACCCGCGTGCAATGCGGCGCGAGGGGTGTCAAAGGCTTCTCGATACAATAGCGTATGAGTATGACATTGCAGATCCTGCAGAGCGAAAGGAGCCGATAGGAGAGCCTTGGCTAAGGGGGCGATGGGAATGAGAAAGATTGTGCATGGGTTTTTGCCCGCTATATTTTCTCTCAAGCGGCGACTCATTTTGCGAGCGTCGCGGCAGGCGAGGTTTGTCTCAAGATATGCGTTGCTCCGTGGCTTTATAGCTTCGTTGATAGTAGCCTCAGGTACAGTTCCTTCGTTGTTGGTAGTCTGGAAAGTTTATCTTTGGAATAAGTATGCTTATTACCTAATGTTAGCAATTCTCGTTACCGGGCTGGCGGCTGTCGTATCGGGGTTGATGAGAAGCGTGATAGAATGGGGTCGCCTGGCGAAGTAAGGAGGCAGGTAGAGGCATCATCGCGTCGATATCTGAACCCCCTCTCCTCGCGGTTGGGGAGAGGGGGCGAATGTGGTGTGAGCGGGCATGCCTCAGCATTTGCGCCGACGCAGTCCCAATAGGCTCGCCAAGCCGACACCAATCGCCGTCAGGCTGGCGGGTTCGGGCACCAACTCCAGACGCACATCGTCCAGAATCGCCCCTTCGAAGTTGGTGGGAGTCGTACTGACAAAAGAGAGTCGATAGGTCCCAGGCGTGTTGATGGTAATCGTTACCGAGTGGTGAAGCCAGGGGTCGCCGTAACTGTGTGCATAGCTTCCAGAAAAGAGACTGCCGAAAGCGACATTCATCATGCGCGCCTGCGTTCGGTTAACCGAGTAGTTCCCATGCTGGGCGAAAGACAGCGTATACACGCCAGCAACAGCAACAGAGATATCCTGGTACACGCCGCCCATCCCCGTGTTCGGCACGCCGTTCAGGTCGATGTATTGCGCTCCATCGTAGGCAGCAGGCAGGGGTGAATAAGGGGGGCGCACGATATCGATACTGCCCTGGGAAACATACCAGAACCCATCAAGAGTCTGCCCAGTGAACCAGCTATTCGGATTGCGCCCGAATTGGTTATTACTAATCGGCGTCTCAAAACTTCCGTTCTGAACCAGGTTGGTCGCCAGGGCGGAACCATGCACGACAAACGCAACTGCCGTTGCTATGCTCCAGCGCAGAAAGCGCGAGCCGAGCGCCTCAGTTCGTTTTATCAATCGCATTGTCTTACCTCCGTTCGGTGTTGCGGCAACCACGCGTTTCAAGCGATGTTTCACTCCTTGGTCCGCAGTCCCTCACGGAGGGCGGGAGCCAAAATCACTCTCACAACGCAGTTGACTACAGCCTGATGCAGCAACTTTTGTGCCAAAAGCGCAGAATTTATT
>JBBIQJ010000209.1:0-3038 GCA_037442385.1 Armatimonadota bacterium | reverse complement strand
GGGGAGTGGAGCGCGGCGCTTGCTATGAGCCGTGACGGTTCCGTCCTCGCGGGCTGGTCAGATGATGCCGCTGGGCGCGTCCGTCCCTTCATCTGGAACGCCTCTGAGGGGATGCAGGACCTGGGCACGCTGGGCGGCGAAGTAGGAGCCGCCTATGGGGTATCGGCAGACGGAAGCGTGATTGTGGGTTGGGCGCATACAGAGACAGGAGCGCGTCGTGCCTTTCGCTGGAGTGAACTGCATGGGATGCAGAATCTGGGGACCTTCCCAGGTGGGGGCGCCAGCAGCGCACTGGCGGTGTCCGCGGATGGCTCCATCGTTGTGGGCGCGGCGCGTACTGGACCCGACCGCACAGATCCACCCCATATGTTTCGCTGGACAGCCGATCAGGGAATGGAAAACCTGGGAGCATTGCCTGAGTTTCCGATGGCGCACGGCTTCGATGTAAGTGATGACGGCTCGGTGATAGTGGGTTATGCTCAGAACGCAGAGGAAGAGTACCGTGCCATCTGGTGGACGCCCGCACACGGACTGGAGGACCTGAACACCCGATTCGCCGCCCTGCTTGGAGACGGCTCTATTCTATGGGCGGCAAGAGCAGTCTCCGCCGGTGGGCGCTATATCGTAGGGCGCGGTTATAATGCCAGCAGCGGGCAGTTCGAAGCCTATCTGCTGGACACTGTTCCTGAACCGGCCAGCGTTCTTCTGCTTGCCAGCATGCTAACAGGCGGGCTTTGCCTGCGCCGGCGATTGCGCAGCTCGCCGCCCACCGCCTTTTAGCTAAAGCACGCCCGTTTCAGGGTTCGGCGCGTTTTCTGCGAAGCGGGTGGGGCGCAGGGGCGTGATGTCTACGGGCGGGGGCAGCCCCAAAATAAGCCGTGCCACTATCTCGCCGAGTGCAGGCGCGTGCATTACCCCGTGCCCTGATGAGCCGTTCACCAGATACAGTCCCCTGCACTCGGGCGCCTCGCCCACAATCGCGTGGCGGTCGGGCGACATCTCGTAGAGTCCTGCCCAGCTGGTGTGGGGGTCTATGCGCGCTTCGGCAAGGCAGGGCACGCGCTGGCAAGCACGCCGATGCACCTTTGCGAGCCACTCGCTTTCCAGGGTGGTGTCAAAGGTATGCTCCTGTTTCAGCCCGTGTGGATAGAGCAGCAGCACGCGCCCGTCGCGCACCCGCAGGTGGAACCCGTCGCTCACATCGATGCTCATGGGCATCGTTTCGGGAAGTTTGTCAAAGGGGTCGGTTTGGGCTACCTGGCGCTTGAGAGGGGTTACGGGCAAGGAGATGCCTGCTGTGCGCGCCAGCTCGGCTGCCCACGCGCCACAGGCGTTGACCACCGCGCCTGCCTCGATGCGTTCGGAGCCGACTTTCACGCCCCGAATGCGCTCCCCCTCACGCCAGAGGCTTACTGACGGCACGCCAAGCCGATACTCCACTCCCAGCCGCTGTGAGGTGCGCCAGTAGCCCTCCAGAATCTGCATCGGGCGGGTGAAGCCATCCCAATCGCAGAAAGTGCCGCCCACCAGATCGTCGGTGTAGAGGGCGGGGTTAAGCTGGCGACTCTCGTCTACCGACACCTCGCGCGAGGCGTGAGCGCCTGCGGCGTGTTGGACCGCGAGCGCCTGACGCAGTAACGCCATTTGAGCCTCGGTCGTGGCGCAGAAAAGGTAGCCGGAGGGGCGATAACCCGAATCGACGCCAATCTCGTCGGGAAATCGCAACAGTTTCTCCCGCGCAAGGAGCGAAAGGCGCACATTGATTTCTGTGGTGAACTGGCAGCGGAAACCGCCCGTTGCCCTGCCCGTACTGCCTGCGCCCAGCGTCTCCGCGCGATCCAGCACCAGCACCCTGTTCTGCCCCAGCGCGCTCAGATGATAGGCGACGCTCGCGCCCATCACCCCCGCACCCACCACAACCACCTCATACGCCATGTCTTTTATTCTACCCAGGTATACTACCGCTATGCGAGAGTTGCCCGAAGCAAGCCACGCGAAACTGCCGCGCTGGCGGGGCTTCAACCTGCTCAACCGATTCGGACTGGAATGGAGCAACCGCCCCTTTGAAGAGCGCGAGTTCGAATGGATTGCCGAACTGGGGTTCAACTTCGTCCGCCTGCCAATGGACTATCGCATCTGGACGGACAAAGCCAATCCCTACAACCTTGACCAGAGCGTGCTGGAAGATATTGACCGCGCCGTGCGCTGGGGCGAGAAATACAAAATCCATGTGCAGATTAACTTTCACCGTGCGCCGGGCTACACCGTTGCCTCACCACCTGAACCCGCCAGCCTCTGGACCGATACCGAGATGCAGCGCCTCTGCGCCTACCACTGGGAGCAGTTCGCCCGACGCTACAAGGGCGTACCCGCGCGGCAGCTGAGTTTCAATCTGTTTAACGAGCCTGCAGGCGTGGACGCGGAGCGCCATCGGCAGGTGGTGGAGCGCGTGGTGGAAGCCATTCGCAAGGTAGACCCCCCACGGCTGATTGTGTGCGACGGGCGCGACTGGGGACTGACCCCCGCCGAGGAGCTGCTCCCCCTGAAAGTGGCGCAGGCGACGCGCGGATACCAGCCGTTCCGACTGACCCACTATCGGGCGGAATGGGTGCAGGGAGCCGACAAGTGGGAGAAGCCTGCGGAATACCCCCTCAAAGAGGGCGACACCGTGTGGGACAAAAACCGCCTGTGGGAGACCTTCTACGCGCGATGGAAAGCCCTTGAACAACGGGGGGTCGGAGTGATGGTGGGCGAGTTCGGCGCGTACAACAAGACGCCTCATAAAGTTGTGCTGGCGTGGATGCGCGATATACTCGAACTCTGGAAGGCGGCAGGCTGGGGCTGGGCGCTCTGGAACTTCGAAGGGAGTTTCGGCATCCTCAACAGCCAGCGCGCCGATGTGAAGTACGAATCGTGGCGGGGCAAGTCGCTGGACCGGGCGATGCTCGAACTGCTGCAGCAGTATTGATGGGCGTGTATAATTCGCTTCGATGAAGCGGTTGTACGCACATGTGTACGGGCGCGTGCAGGGCGTGGGC
>JBBIQJ010000208.1:0-3105 GCA_037442385.1 Armatimonadota bacterium | reverse complement strand
CATCCCAAAGTGGGCAGATGAAAACACCGAACAGGCGCGGGAGCCGTTCCGCCTGCTGAAAAACGACTCAGTTCTGCTTTCGGCAACGCTCGTGGTGCGCAACGATGCCGGGGATGTAATTCAGGCAGTCGCCGACTATCTGCGTACCACAGGTATGCCACAACCCCCCGCGCCTCAGCGCACCGAGCTGCAGGCGCTGGCGCTGACCGTTCAGGGACTTCTGAACAACTACGACTCGAACCAGAAGGCATGGCGCCACACGAACACGGGACCGACCTTCTACGACCCGCAGGTGGCGCTGCCGTTATGGGTGCTGGGGCATCGGCTCTATCCTGAAGATTCGCGGCGGCGTGTGGCGCTCCAGCAGGTGCGTGAGGCGGTGAGCGCTCAACCGCGCGGGAATATTGGGCTGGAGCTGGCATTTTATCTGGGTGGGCTGCCCAGCGTGTTGCAACACTGGGATGAGGCGATAGAGTCGGTGCGCAAAGCCCAGCGCTCCGATGGCGCGTGGAGCTGGAACCCCGAAACGCCGCGCCATGCAATCTTCGGCAAGGCGGGGGATACCTCCAGCGGCTGGACGGGACAGCACACCGTGCGGGTGGGTCAGCACGCCCGAATCACGCTGAACCCTGCCTCGCGCGAGGTGCTGATGCGAGCGCTGAACTTCCTGATGCGCCAGCGCCGCCCCGAAGGCGCGCAAACATGGGAACTGCCCCTCCATGCGCCCGACCTGCTGGCAACGCCCTATGCCGTAAACGCCTTTCTGGATGCTTACCAGCTCACGGGCGAGTCGTGCTATCGCGAATGGGCGGAACGGTGGGCGCTGCGAGGCGTGCCGTTTGTCTACCTCTGGAGCGCGCCTGACCGCCCCATCATGCGTGGTGCGACCATCCCCGTGTTCGGCGTTACATGGCTCAGCCAGCAGCCATGGTTCGGCGTGGCGGTGCAGTGGAACGGACTGGTCTATGCACAAGCGCTCTATCGGCTCGGGGAACACGCCTCTGAGCCGTCCTTCGACTGGCGCCGCCTCGCCGATACGATAACACTCTGCGCCGTGCAACAGCAGGAGTGGGTCTCCGAACGCTATCCTGCGCACGAGGGGATGTATCCCGATGCGTTCAGCATCGTCAAGGGGTCAGAGGAGTACCACTGGGACCTGAACCCGCGCCTCGTTGCGCCCTGTATCGCCCAGCGGCTGCGCTTCGCGATAGAGCCGCAAACGATTATCGTGCGCCGCGAAGCACGACCCGTCGCCTGCACCGCGCCTGGCTTGCAATCCGCCAGGTGGGAGGACGCGCAACTCGTGATGGAGGTTTCGCCCCCTGTGAACGGCTTGCCCGCACTCTATGTGTATGTGGCCGGCCTCGAAAGCGTGAACACAGTGCGCCTGAACGGGCGACCGCTCTCGCCAGTGAGCGATATGGATCAGTACCTCTGGGAGATTAGCGAACCCGCTTCCGGCTGGCAGCGCCATCAGGGAGGCTTGATAATCCGTGTGGTGAATCCTCCTGACCGCTTCACGCTGGAAGTGGAGTAGTATTCTGAGTAAGTATCCCTGTAACATCAAGACTTTCCTTGCAAGAGGGAAAGCATTGGAAGTCCGTCTGGTGTCATACAGGCAAGGGGATGGTGTTATGGTATGGCAACAGTTTACAGAGCGTGCGCGCAGGGTTATCTCCTACGGGCAGGAGGAAGCGCAGCGGCTGGGGAGAGCCTGTAGCGCATCCGCGACGAGCTCGAGCGCTTGCAGCTCAGGCTGAACAGGTCAAAACTGACCCAGTTGGGTCAAAAGGAAGCTCGCCTTATACACCAGCCGCATGGCCACATCGGGAATCCACGCAGCCCACAAACGCTGCCGCAGCACCTCATAGCTCAAAATCTGCCAGATAATCCCCACCAAACTCATCAGGGAATCGGCAGGGGCGTCCACCTCCCATATCCACCATGTAAAGAGGTGAAACGCCGTCGTGAAAGCGAAAGCAATCCAAAATCCGGCTGTGTGCCGAAGTGTTCGGTAAACCACCCCAATCTCCCACACCGTCCTGCCCACCGAAACTGCCAGCCCGGAGATCGCAACCCATAGCCAGAACGGATAGGTAGCGTGCGCCAGGACCATATTCAGCCACGCGCTTGTCGTGCCCTGCAGCTCGTAGGCGAAGAGGGCGAACATTATCGTCGTAACGAGACCCCATCCCACAAAAATCCACCTGCGAGAAGGTGGATCGGCTTCGGATGCACTCGCCTGAAGGCTCAGGCGCCTGAAAAGATAAACGCCAGTACCCAGCAAAACGGCTCCCGCAATGGCATAGCTCACGACATAGGTTAGTGCGTGTTCCCCACGGTGAGGCGTGAAAGGAGCGCCCGAAATCAGCAGTTCTGAAACGGGGAACGGTGTTGTAAACGCGAGCAGCCGCACGCTGAGCGCAATACTTCCCCTGCGGAAGAGGTCGTTTTTCACAAACCGCACAGCCCCCAGAAGCGAGAGCGCCAGCAACAGCGCCACAATCTCTTGCCCAAACATCTGCACCATTCCGACAGAACCAACAGTCTCATAGAGGAAAACAACGCCTCGGGCGGCTCCCTGGGTTCGCCAGTATATGTGGAATAGCCCTGCGGTGATCATACTCCTCAGGTCGGGCGGCAGGTCTCTGGAGTGGAGCGTTTCAAGGATGCGCTGGGCTTCGGGATACTGGCGCTTTTGCAATAGCAGCCATGCTTTGTATCTGGCAAGGCGTGCATTCTTCGGGTCTGAGTGCAGGGCGCTGTCTACTTTGCGAAGCAAGTCGTTCACAAGCAGCGGGTCAGGGTGGTTCATGCGATTGGTGAGTCGATATGCCATCACATACAGGCTGTGATGAGGGTCAAAATCGGGGCTCGCGAGTGAAAGGTTCGCTGCTACCAGCAGTAAACTGGCCAGTAATGCCGAGCGCAACATCTTTGGTAACCCCCTACTTTCAGTGGACGCGGCAGGACGCCCGCAGCAGTTGTTGGTCTGCGTTGGCGACGGGCGGGGCGACACGAAAGCGTGGGGCACGCTGGCGTTGCCCAACACGGTCTGTTGTGCGCGCACGCGGCGCGACTCGCTCTGGTGCGCGTTGCCTGAGG
>JBBIQJ010000207.1:0-3231 GCA_037442385.1 Armatimonadota bacterium | reverse complement strand
GATTCGGTTGCGCTGACGCGCCGTGCGCCATCGCCATGCCAGTATCCCCAGCGCTCCCAGTGGCGTCAGAACCGCCCACACGGAGGCATAAGTCGTGGGGCGAACCTCCACTGCGCTGAGCGTTTTCAAAGGCACTCGATAAACCACTGTTTCTCCGCGTTTGAGCAAGAGCCAGCCCGCTGACTGGTTCTGAGTCACGGGCGCTTGAAGAGGGGAAATTGCCAGTACCCATCGGTATTGGGCGCGATGATGTGCCGGCACCACCCAGTAGGGAGGCTGTGTTAATCCCACGGGCGCGTTTGCCTCTTGCCCCTGCGCTACAGGAGCGTACCCAACCACCCTGTTCGTAGCGCCATATTCCAGCGGCGCCCATTCGCTGAAGCCGTATTCCATCAATGCAATCGTATCCTGTTCGCGCTGGGGGCTGTTCAGTACGATGGCAATCAGCCGACGCCCGCCTTTGCTGGCAGCACCTGCGAAGCAGAATCCTGCAGGGCGCGTGTAGCCCGTTTTGATGCCTTCGGCATAGGGGTACATCTGCAGGAATTTGGCTTTATTCACCATCCAGAGGTCCTCCTGATTCATCGAGCGTTGCACGATGTGATACCGTTGCTGTACGATCGTGCGCAGGGTTTCGTTTTCCATAAAGGCGCGTGCAATCAGAGCGAGGTCATACGCTGTCGAATAGTGATCGGGTTCGTGCAAGCCGTGGGGATTGGTGAAATGCGTGTTTTGTGCCCCAAGCGCCTGCGCTTTTTCGTTCATCATGCGGGCGAACTGCTCTACCGAGCCGCCCACATGCTCCGCGAGCGCGACCGCAGCATCGTTGGCAGAGCGTAGCAACAGGGCATAGAGTAAATCACGCACGGACACCTGTTCGCCTTTTTTCAGATGCATCGAACTGGCAGGCGTCTCTACCGCGCGTTTGGAGGCAGTTACGGTGTCGTGTAACGCGGCATGCTCAATCGCCACTAAGGCGGTCATCATCTTGGTGAGGCTGGCAGGGGGCAAACGCAAGTGCGCGTTTTTCGCATAAAGCACCTGACCCGTGCGAGCTTCCAGCAGCACCGCGCTTTTTGCCTGGATGGTGAGATTTTGACCCCACGCTGCCAGGGTGAACAGCCAGAGCCATGCTCCGCTCAGCCAACGCATAGGGTAGGAAATTTGGCATAACGAACCAGCTTCCTGCTGTCAGGTAAACTATAGGGTGCAGGGTTGGTACGCCTCTGACCAATAATTTATCCGAGAGGAGATATCATGAAAATCGCGGTAGCTGGAACAGGCTATGTAGGCTTAGTGACGGGGGTGGTCTTTGCAGACCTCGGCAACGAAGTGATTTGCGTCGATATAGACCCTGCCAAGGTGAATGCCATCAACAAAGGGCGTGCGCCGATTTATGAGCCGGGACTGGACGAGATGCTCCAGCGTAATCTGGAGGAGGGGCGCATTCGCGCAACAACCGATTTCGCCGCGGCAGTGCGCGAAGCGGAAGTGATTTTTATTACGGTCGGCACGCCCCCCACCGAAACGGGCGAACCCGACCTGAAGTATGTAGACGAGGTCGCGCGGGTGATTGGGGAATCGTTGAACGGCTATAAGATTATCGTCAATAAATCTACTGTGCCGGTCGGCACAGGCGACAGGGTACGACGCATTATCGAGCAGCATCGCCGCGAACCACATGAGTTCGATGTGGTGTCTAATCCAGAATTTTTACGCGAGGGGTCCGCGCTGCATGACACGCTCTATCCGGAGCGCATCGTGATTGGCACGGACAATCCCCACGCGGCGATGAAGATTGTGGAACTCTATGCTCCTTTGGAGCGCCCCATGCTTATCACGAACCTGCCCACTGCCGAAGTGATTAAGTACGCCTCGAATACCTTTCTGGCGCTCAAGATTTCGTACATTAATGCGATTGCCGACCTTTGTGAGCGTGTCGGCGCCGATGTGGTGCAGGTCGCCAAGGCGATGGGCTACGACTCACGCATCGGTCCGCATTTTCTGCAAGCGGGGCTGGGATTCGGCGGCTCATGCTTTCCTAAAGATGTCAAAGCGTTCGCGCATAGTGTCCAGCGCTACGGGCTGGATCCAACCCTGTATCAGACGATTCTGATGATTAACGACTCGCGCCCGCGCCAGTTTGTGCAGCGCATCGCGGAGCGCCTGGGCGGACTGCGGGACAAAACGGTCGGCTTGCTGGGGCTGGCGTTCAAGCCGAACACTGACGACATTCGCGAGGCGCGCTCCATCGAGATTATTCGCTACCTCCTGCAGGAAGGAGCCACTGTGCGCGCCTACGACCCCGTAGCGATACCGAACATGCAGGCGCTCTATCCGCACATCACTTACTGCCGCAACGCCTACGAAGTCGCCGAGGGCGCCGACGCACTGGCGCTGGTTACCGAGTGGAACGAGTTCAAGCAACTTAACTTTGAGCGCATCAAAAGCCTGATGCGCCAACCCAACCTTTTTGACGGGCGCAACCTGTACGACCCCCAGCGCATGCGCAAGCTGGGGTTCTATTACTACGGCATAGGGCGCGCAGAACCGAACACGCTCGAAAATGGGCTATAATTGCTCTGGAAAGAAGCGATGGCTCGAAAACGGGTTGCACTGATTATCCCGACCAATAACACGAGCAGTTCGCTCTACGCGAACAACTTGCGTGCCGCGGATATTATTGTCGCGGGCAATGTGAGTAAGAGCTTTTTCAACAGTCGGTATGATGTGGGGATTGTGCCCTTACTCTCGGGCGTCACTTCCAGCCAGCCTGTGTTGGGGTGGGTGAACTATTCTGCTGGCGATAAACCCATCTATTTCTGTGGCTATCAGGTGCCTCAGGGTATGGCGGGCACACCCGCCACAGGGGTACTTGGGCTGACACCGATAGACGGCGCGCCAGTACAGGCCAAATTGATAGGACGCCGCGCTGTCTGGGTGCAGTCGGGAATCAAGGTGCATGTCGCCAGCTATGTGAATACCGTAAGCGGAGTGATTCACGCCCTGCGGGTGGATGAGAGCAACCCGAACCTGCAAGTGCTTTTGCGCCCAGACCCTGAGCTGCATCCTGACGCCCAGCATGTCTATATTGCGCGCTGGCACAATCGCTACTTTCTGCCCCATACAGGAGCCTCCTTCGACCGGTCGGTGTGGGTTTTACCGTGGATGATGGTCAACGAAGCAGCCGATCCCGAATGGAGCCGCCCCTGGAGCGCAGATATTGACCAT
>JBBIQJ010000206.1:0-3299 GCA_037442385.1 Armatimonadota bacterium | reverse complement strand
ATTTTCTCATGAGAGTCTACAATCTCAATCACAATCGGCAGGTCTTCCGAGAGGCGGAGGATATTGGCGGTGTGGATGCGGCTGTGGGCGCCGTAGCCAGCAATCCCACGAATAACCGTGCCCCCTGCCAGTCCCATCTCCCGCGCCTTGAGCAGAATTGCCATATAGAGCGGCTGCCCATGCCACTTATCCGACTCCCCAATATAGATTCGCAGAACACGCGCTTTACCCGTGATTTTCATGGCTCTACACCCCCAATCAGCCAGCGTGCGACCGCTACGCCCAGAAAGACCGCGATTAAGCCCAGCACCAGACTGCCGAACAAATTCAGAAACGCTTTGAGCCAGAGACCTTCCTGAAGGAGGTGGAAACTCTCATACTCGTAGGTAGAGTAAGTGGTAAACGAGCCGAGGAAGCCAATCGCCACGAGCTGACGCCATTCAGGCGACCATGTGAAATGGAGTGCGAGCGTCATGAACGCCCCCAGCAAGAAAGAACCCGCGATATTGATAAGCATCGTCTCCACCGGGAAGAGCAAGCCGAAGCGGTCGGCGAGCCAGCCACCCGCCCAGTAGCGCAGGTTTGCGCCCAGAAACCCGCCGATGCCCACAATCAGTATCGTTTTCCACATTTTATCGGCTCTCAGGCTTTGACAATTCGCGTGGCAGAAAAACCCTGAAAGTGGTCCCCTTGCCGATGGTGGTGTCCACCTCGATGCGCCCGCCCATCTGATCCACAATTCCGCGCACGGCAGCCAATCCCATACCCGTGCCCTGTCCGACAGGTTTCGTGGTGAAAAACGGTTCGAAGATGTGGGGAAGTATCTCCTGGGGAATGCCCACACCCGTGTCGGAGACCTCAAACGCCACCTGGTCGGGCGCGTCGGGGAGGCTGTAGGCTCGAATTGTCAAAGTGCCGCCAGAGGGCATCGCGTCGCGTGCGTTCACCGCAAGGTTCAGCATGATTTGGGTCAGCTGGTCGGGGTCTGTGGTCATGCTGCCAATATCGGGCTGGCACTGTATTTCAAGGCGCACGGATTCAGGAATCAGTCTCGAGAGCAGGTGCCTCGCCTCTTCGAGCCACTCAGGAAGCGCGATAAGTTGCGGCTGGCTAATCTGTTTGCGTGCATATGCCAGTAGTTGGCGTGTAAGTCCAGTGGCGCGCTGAGCCGCTTTCTGCACGCCTTCCAGATAGCGTCGGAGCGTTTCGTCGGTGGCGCGCTCCAGCGCCAGTTCGGTATATCCCAGAATTGCCGTCAGCAGGTTGTTGAAGTCGTGCGCCACGCCACCTGCCAGTCGCCCGATGCTTTCCAGCCGATAGGCTTGCTCCAGCTCTTTCTGCAGGCGGCGCAGCTCGGTGATGTCAATCTGCACTCCCCACGCACGCACCAGGTACCCGTCCTCCACGATACCGACGACACTGTTGAGAATATAACGCTCTTTGCCTTCGCGGTCGCGATCCACCGATTCCACCAGTTCCATGCGATAACCGTTGCGAATGAAGAAGCGTAACATCTCACGGTTCTGCGGCTTATCGGAGAAGAGACGCTCGCTCAGTTTTTTACCGATGAGCGCTTTTGGATCCTCGTAGCCGTACATGCGGGCGTAGGCGGGGTTGCATTCTGCCAGATAGCCGCGTGTGAGCATGAGCTCTATCTGCTCCTCTTCGGGCAGGTCAATCGGGATAGGCTCGGTCGCTTCGTAGCGCCAGATGCCTTCGCTGGCGAGCTGCATAAAGGTGCGGTAGCGTTGCTCGCTGGCTTCCAGTTCGCGCATCAGGCGGTTGCGCTCTGTTACATCGGTCAGAATGGCATGAATCACCTCCCGCCCTCGAAAGTGAATGATGCTGTAATGCGCCTCTAACTCACGCACCTCACCAGAGCCGATTCGGTGGATCGCTGGCTCGGTTCCATAGCGGCTTTGCCGAATGCGCTGGATTAACTCAGGGGTCCAGCATTGTTCCTGAGCGCTCAGTTCCGAACAGCACCTGCCGATTAGTTCCTGAAGAGGGCAGCCGTAGAAACGCGCCGCCGCGGGGTTTGCCGCCAGGATGGCGCCCGTCTCTATCTCCAGCAGCAACTGGGGCAGGGTGCTTTCGGTAAAGAGTTGCGCCCCCCACTCGTGGACTTCCTGCGCATGCTCCAGCTCTGCCACGCGACGCTTCAGACGTTCAATCTCCAGAATATAAGCCTCTAACTCCGCTCCTGACATGCTGGGAGTCAGTTTACCCGCAGGTTATGGTTTTCCTGCTGGTTGGGGCTAATATTGAGAGACGGTTCCCCCCGTGTTTGTAGAGGGGAACCGCGACGGGATGGTTAGATGAACAGGGTGGTTTTGGAGCGTACGGCGTCTCCCAGAAAAGTCGCCACGCCGCCGACCTCGATGCCGTCGATGAGCTCCTCTTTGCGGAAGCCCATCACCTCCATCGACATCTGGCAGGCGACGATGCGCACTCCCAGGTCGCGGGCCATTTGCGCCATCTCTTCGGGCTGGGGCACGCCCTGTTGCTTCATCATGGCGCGGAGCATTTTCGCGCCGACGCCGCCGAAGTTCATCTTAGAAACACCCAGCCCACGCAGCCCGACAGGCGTCATCCAACCCATCAGTTTCTGGAAGAGCGTCTTGCCCGTCGACTGGCGCTTCTGGCGCAGCGCGGTCAGACCCCAGAAGGTGAAGAACATCGAGACCTCCATTCCGCTGGCTGCCGCGCCCGAAGCTATCACAAACGCCGCCAGCACCTTATCCAGATCGCCCGAAAAGACCACCATCGAAAGGCGGTTGTCGGGCATCTGCGAGCGCAATGCCTCCACCTGCGTCTGGAGTTGCTGAATCTGCTCCTGCAGGCGCGCCGTATCGGGCACGGTCATCTCTGAAACGACGCGATCGTTGACGGCAACCTGCCCGTTTGTCATGCTCTCACCTCACTTTTTGCGTACATAGTGGACATAAACCGTTTTGCCGTCCATCTCAACTGTGTCCTGTGCGATTAGTGCCGCGTCGGCGACCATCTTGACCCAGCCCTGAAAATCGTTCACCGAGCCAGGGTCTGTCGCCAGCACGCGCAGCACCTGACCCGACTGCAGATTCTGAAACGCCTTGCGGGCGTTCACAATTGGCATTGGGCACTGGAGCCCACGCGCGTCCACCTCAACATCATAGGTCATTTGAGTCATCGTTTTCTACCTCCTTGTTCAGGGTTTCACTTTATTAGAGGCGGGCGGGGTGCGAAAGGATTCATGGTGTGCGCATAAGCGCATCGATGGCGGCGCGCTGTTCGGGGGTTAATTCAGGGAGCGGCGG
>JBBIQJ010000205.1:0-3336 GCA_037442385.1 Armatimonadota bacterium | reverse complement strand
GGCGTCCCCGGTGCTCAGACGCGCTGGTACCTGCTCCTACCCCCCAATCCCGACCCCAGAGATACGCAGGGCATCCCCCGATACCCGCTCGCTGATAGTTGGTTCGGTAATCTGAATATTTGCGCGAGTCCGATTGTCGGCTATGCGGACGCAACCCCCATTACCAATCTGGGCAACCCGTTAGTGCCTGATGACCCGTGGCAGCCTGGTATTCAGGGTCTCTCGGCGGGGGGCGACGCTTTCAAACTGGAATGGGCGGTAGACTGGCGAACGGGTCAGCCTGTGAATCTGGAGCGCGCCCACTTCGTGCGAATTGTGCATGCGGGCAACGCTTCGCTGGGTATCTTTGGCAGGTCGTCTACGGAAGTGAGTGCGATTGCTCTTGTGCGACGCTATGGCGATACGAACGCCGACGCCTGCGTAGACGATGCCGATTTGCTTACGGTGCTGTTCCAGTTCGGCGCAACGGGCGACTCGCTCGCAGGCGATGTCAACCGCGACGGAACCGTAGACGATGCGGATCTGCTCGTGGTGCTATTTCAATTGGGGAACGGGTGTTAAAATCTCCACCGCCTTCTGCAAAATCGGATCCTCACTCTCACGGAACATCGCCTGAGTCAGCTCAATGGGCGCATCGGGCTGGACGCCTGCGCCCTCAATACGCCGCCTGCGCGGGGTCTCAAAGTCGGCGACCACACACTGGAGCAGTCCACCATAGGGCAGCTCCACCACTTTGGAAGGAAGCGCCATCCCCGGCGTTGGGCGCCCCACCACCTTCACGCGCTTTGCCTCCTGCAGTCCCGCCGCCAGAATCTCGGCGGTACTGGCGGTCAGCTCGTCCACTAGCACAACCACAGGCTTGGTATACACGCCCGCCTGAGGGTAGGCAACAAACCCGAAAGTGCCCGTGCGCAGGTACATCGTGCCCAGCGGCGTCTCTTTCTCCACCAGATAGCCTGCGACGCCCGCCGCCATCAGCCCAATCCCGCCAATGTTGCCCCGCAGGTCTAAAATCAGCCCCTGGGTGTCGCGCATAGAGCGGATAATCTCAGGCAGCTGGCGCATCACGCCGGGCATGAAGGCGTTAAAGGCGATATAGCCGATATTCCCGGGCAGGCGCCGGCTCTCGATCACCACCGGGATGGGGGGCAGGTTGCCGAACTGGGCAATCTCGCCGCGCGGCTTCTCACAGGTGAGCTCCACCGTGCGCTCGCGCCCCTCTAAATCGCGATACCGAACCTGGATCCGGGCGCCCGGCGCTCCGCTCAACAGCCCCGCGAACGCGAGCTGCACCTGCATACGCTCCTGAACCAGCGGAAGTCGGCGTGCGCGAATCTTTTCCAGCACGCTTTGCCCTTCGATGTCGCCGACCGCCAGAATCTCGCTGCCAGGAGGCACGCCTGCCCGCATCGCAGAGGAGCCCCGCCGTACCCGCGCCACAATCGGTTTGCCCTCCACCAGCTGCACCACCAGCCCCGCATCCGCGCCGCCAGCAATTCCCCGCGACTCACGCTCCGCCACAAATGCTCCCGGCGGAATCACCTGCGTGTGCGACTGCTGAAGCCTGCCCAGCATCTCGTTCAGCAGGGCGTAAAACTCCGCATTAGATTGCGCCGCACGCACGCGCGGCTCAAACTCAGTGCGCACCGCATCCCAGTCCACACCCCCCAGCTTCGGGTCATAATGGGAATCGCGTACCTGCTCCCAGACAAACTGAAAGACCTCCAGACGCTGTGCTTCGGTCAGCCGCTGAACCGCGCCCGAACATCCAGGCAGGCACAACACCAGAAACCAGATAAACGCCAGTTTACGGCTCATATCCCGAACCGAGTCTCTCAGGCAAACCAAGGCTCACTCCGAAACAGGGGCACGCAGAATCCCGATGAAGGGCAGGTTGCGGTAGCGTTCGTCGTAGTCCAGCCCGTAGCCCACCACAAAATAGTTCGGGATGGTGAAAGCGCAGTAGTCGACGGGTACTTCCACCACATGGCGGTCGGGCTTGCGCAGCAGCGTACACACCCGCAGGCTGGCAGGCTGGCGTGTGCGCAACAAATCCAGCAGATAACTCAGAGTCAGCCCCGTATCCAGAATATCCTCCACCACCAGCACATGGCGCCCCTGAATTTGGGTATCTAAGTCTTTGAGCAGGCGCACCTGCCCACTGGTCTGCGTCTCCGCACCGTAGCTGGAGATGGCAACGAAGTCAAAGGAGACAGGCAACGGGATAGCCCGCATCAGGTCTGCCAGAAACACGAGCGAGCCTTTCAGCACGCCCACCAGCAGCGGTGGCGATTCAGGCGAGTAGTCACGGGCAATCTGCTCGCCCAGCCGCCGCACCGCCTCCTGAATCTGCTCTTCCGTCAAAAACACCTCCACCTCAGGAAAGGCGCGGCTCCAGTCTATTGCGGCTCCTGCCATCACACACGCTTCCTGAACAACCTGTGTGTCCATAGGCTCACTCCCATTCTATCGTTGCAGGCGGTTTGGAGCTGAGATCATACAGCACCCGATTAACCCCTGGCACTTCGTTAACGATACGGTTGGCAATCCGCAGCAGCAAATCCCACGGCAACTCAGCAGGTTCGGCGGTCATGGCGTCTTCGCTGTGAACGACGCGAAGCACAATCGGATAATGATAGGTACGCTGGTCGCCCATCACGCCAACGGAGCGCACATCGGGCAATACCGCGAACGCCTGCCATACGCGCCGACTCCAGCCCGAGCGCTCCAGCTCCTCGTTGAGAATCGCATCTGCTTCACGCACAATCTCCAGCTTCTCACCCGTGATTTCACCCAGCACGCGCACTGCCAGCCCGGGGCCGGGGAACGGCTGACGCCACACGATGCTGGCGGGTAGCCCCAGCTCGGTGGCAACGGCGCGCACTTCGTCCTTGAAAAGGTAGCGCAGGGGTTCCAGCAACTCCAGGCGCATCCATTCAGGCAAGCCGCCCACATTATGGTGGGTCTTAATTTTGGCGGCGAGCCGCGTGCCGCTTTCGATCACATCGGGATAGAGCGTGCCCTGCGCCAGAAACCGACACGCGCCCAGTTCGTCGGCATGCTCTTCAAAGATGCGCACGAACTCCTCGCCAATAATCTTGCGCTTCTGTTCGGGGTCCACCACCCCCTTCAGGCGCTGAAGGAACCGTTCGCGGGCGTCCACGAATATCAGATGACTGGGAAAGTGGCGCGTGAACAGCTCGCGCACCTGCTCTGCCTCACCCTGGCGCAGCAGCCCGTGGTCTACAAAGATACAGGTCAGTTGCTCCCCCACAGCGCGCTGCACCAGCGCGGCAACCGTGCAGGAATCCACGCCCCCACTTACTGCGCACAGCA
>JBBIQJ010000204.1:0-3380 GCA_037442385.1 Armatimonadota bacterium | reverse complement strand
CGTTCCAGTGGTTTTACCCCACGGGCGAAAAGCAGGAGAAGCGCACCCCCCGCGCGGAAAAGCTGTTCTACGAAGCAGATGTCATCGCCGGCGACTGGCACTACATCCACCGCTACATGCCCGACCGCCTGCCTGATAAGGTGGTGCTGACCAATACCGTGCGCAAAGCCGATATTGAGTTCCTGCGGAAGGCAGGCGTGGCGCAGGTGATTACAACCACGCCCGTGATAGAGGGGGAGACTTTCGCCACCAATGTGATGGAGGGCGTGATTGTCGCGCTCACGGGACGCCACCCCGACACGCTGACCCCGCAGGACTATCTGGACGCCCTGCAGGAGATAGGCTGGCAACCGGGGATTGTACCCCTGAAAGAGATGGCAACCCCCTGAGGAGCGTCCGCTTCAAAAAAACGCCCCAATTCGAGGTATCCTTTAATAGCCCTGCATTGGGGCAGGCAGCTCACAGAAGAGCGAACGCTGGAGGAACAGACACATGATTACCGAGAGCAGCATGACCCAGATTGTTGACAATCCAGAGATTGAGGTGTTGTTAGGTCAAGCGAATCCCCTTTATTTGAATCTTTCTGTAGCGTCTCTGGTGGAGCATGCGGTGCGTCGTGGGGAGGCGTTATTGGCTTCCAACGGTGCGCTGGTGGTGCGTACGGGTCAATACACAGGGCGTTCTCCGCGTGATAAGTTTATCGTGGTGCGGCCTGAACACGAGGCGCTCATTGACTGGGGCGCGGTAAACCAGCGCATGGAAGCCGAACTGTTCGAGCGTTTATTCGCCCGCGTGACGGCGTACCTTGCCAACCGTCCCCTTTTTGTGCAGGACTGTTTTGCAGGGGCAGACCCGCGCTATCGCCTGCCCGTGCGCGTCATTACCGAGTGTGCGTGGCACAACCTGTTCGCCAAACAGCTTTTCATCCGCCCTCAACCTGAGGAGTTGTACGACTTCCGCCCCAGTTTTACGGTGATTTCTGCCCCAGGCTTCAAAACCGACCCTGCTATAGACGGCACACGCAGCGAGGTAGTGGTCGCACTCGATTTTCGGCGGCGCGTGGTGCTGATCGCGGGCACGGCATACGCTGGCGAGATTAAAAAATCTATCTTCACGGTGATGAACTACCTGTTGCCGCAGCAGGGCGTGTTCCCGATGCACTGCTCGGCAAATATGGGGGCGGAGGGCGATGTGGCGCTCTTTTTCGGGTTGAGCGGCACGGGCAAGACCTCGCTCTCGGCAGACCCGGAGCGACGGTTGATTGGCGACGACGAACACGGCTGGAGCGATACGGGCGTGTTCAACTTTGAAGGCGGCTGCTACGCAAAGTGCATCAATCTTTCCCGTGAGAACGAGCCACAAATCTGGGACGCCATCCGCTTCGGAAGCGTGGTGGAGAATGTGGTGGTAGACCCCGACACGCGCATACCCGACTATGCCGACGCGAGCATCACCGAAAACACACGCGCCGCCTATCCTCTGGACTATATCGAGGGCGCGGCGATTCCCAGTGTGGGAGGGCATCCGCGCCACCTGTTTTTCCTGGCGGCGGATGCGTTCGGCGTGTTGCCGCCCATCAGTCGGCTGTCGGTGGAGCAGGCGATGGAGATGTTTTTGCTGGGCTACACAGCGAAGGTGGCGGGCACGGAGCGCGGCATTACAACCCCCCAGATGACCTTCAGCGCCTGTTTCGGCGCGCCGTTCTTGCCGATGCACCCCCAGCGCTACGCCGAGATGCTCGGCGCAAAACTGGAGCAGTACGCGGCGCAAGCGTGGCTGGTCAACACAGGCTGGACAGGTGGACCTTACGGTGTGGGGCACCGGATTCCCATTCGCTATACGCGGGCAATGATTCGCGCCGCGCTGAAAGGCGCACTGGAGGGCGCGCCCTATCGTACTGACCCCATCTTTGGGCTGGAAGTGCCAACTCGCGTGCCCGATGTGCCAGACGACCTGCTGAAACCGCACGACACATGGAGCGACCCCAAAGCCTACGATGCGCAGGCGCACATGCTGGCGGAACAGTGGCAGGCCCACCTGAAACAGCTGCAAGCCCGCACAGAGGGTTAAAAGAAAAAGGAGGGTGGCAGTGAAAGGAGAGCAAAGCCTGCCACCCCCAAGGAAGGAAGGTGAACTCGTTCCCAATTCTTATTATCGGCGCATCCTGTCAAAATCTTTAGCCCTGGCGGGTATGCTATTAATCGTTTCAATCCACCCCCGCCTTTGGGGGCAGGTACAACGCTAATTATACCCGACCGCTTCAGGAATTCCTGCCATTAAAGGATACGGACTTTCGGCATGAAAAGTTTCCGAGCAGCGCTGGAATCGCTGTGGCTGACGCCCCGACGCACGCTCCTGAGCGGGTTGGGGATGATGGTGGGGGTTGCCGCGATAGTGGTGCTGGTCTCGCTGGCAAAGGGCGTTCGGCAGGAGGTGGTGACGCAGGTCGAGTCGCTGGGCGTGAACCTGGTGATTGTGTTGCCTGGGCGCATCAGCCCCGAAAACCCGTTTAATCCCATGAGCTTCATCGGCTTGAGTACCCTGCGCGAGAGTGATATAGGGGTCGTGCGTTCGCTGGCGGGGGTGCGTCGGGTCGCGCCGATTATGTTCGTGGCAGGCGGCGCCAGTCGGGGTGAGCGCTGGGCAGACGCCGCCCTGATTCTGGGCACTACCCCCGAATGGTTCCAGATGCGCCCTCATCAGCTGGCGCGCGGGCGATTTTTCAGCAAAGCCGAAAAAGAGCAGCCCGTGTGCGTTCTGGGACCCAGACCTGCCGAGCAGCTGTTTGGCGACGAAAACCCGCTGGGCAAATGGGTGCGTCTGAACGGCAAGCCATTCCGTGTGATTGGGGTAACAGCGGAGTCGTATGCCCGTTCCCTGTTCGGCAGCGGCGGCTTCGAATATGCGATTTACGCCCCCCTGCCCGCCCTGCAAAAGGCGATGGGGAGCAATCAGATTCACCGAATCCTGATTCAAACGGCGCCCGATGTGGAGCCAACCTCGCTGGTAGCGCGCATTCGCGACGCCCTACGCGCCAATCACGGCGGCAGCGAGGACTTCTCCGTGCTAACGCAGGAAGATTTGTTGAGCCGACTGTTTCTGCTGTTGCAGATTGTATCGGTTGCGCTGACAGGAATCACTTCAATTGCGCTGATTGTGGGCGGTATCGGCGTGATGAACGTGATGTTGATGAGCGTAACGGAGCGCGTGCGCGAGATAGGCATTCGCAAGACGGTGGGCGCACGCGAGCGCGATATTTTCTGGCAGTTCCTGCTGGAAGCGACGATAATTGCGCTGGTGGGCGGGCTGCTGGGCGTGGGCGTCGGCTGGCTGGCTTGTGTGATTCTGGATCGGGCGACCGTGCTGAATCCGCTGGTAAC
>JBBIQJ010000203.1:0-3491 GCA_037442385.1 Armatimonadota bacterium | reverse complement strand
CTTCGCGCATACTGTGTGGGGTCAAAGCGCAACACCCAGCGTCGCCCTTCACGCGCCTGATTCGGCAGATTCTCCAGCCCTACCGCCCACTGGGTGTAGTTGATATGGATGCGGTTCTCCTGCGCGTCTTCAATCCATGCGACCATCGTGGCGAGACACGGCTCGTTGGGCAGGGTCAGCTCCGCAACCGTCAACCCCGTGAGGTGATAAGGAGGCGCGCCGTCCTTGATAAGCACGCTCTGCGGCTTGCCCCAGTGACGCTTGCCGAGAGTGTCGAGCCAGTCTAACTTGTAATAGAGGCGGAGCGGCTTCTCGCTCCACTTGCCCGAATAGTGGCTGAACAGAATCGGAACCTGCACCGTTTCGCCTGGTTGGGCGCGTTTGATGGCGGGCACATCCAGCACCAGAAAATCCTCGGCGAACACATCGCGCACCGACATCCCCTTTGCCCAGAAGTCGTAGCCGAACTCTTTGGGGGAGCGGTCGTAGTTGTAGACGCCGTTATGCTCCCACTCGATATCGGTTAGCTCGGTGTAGCAGTAGCCCACGAGCTTGTCGAGGCTACGCAGGGCATTCGTGGCGAACAGGTTGCCCCATGACCAGTCGCCGTCGCCATCGCCTGCGGCGAGGTAGCTGTATTCGTTATTGATGAACGGCTCGCCGCGACTGACGCGCCCATCGATATAGTTCCACGACTTGCCCGGGCCCACATCAACCTGGTTCACCGTCTGATACATCTGGCGGAAGAGGTCTACATTCCGTCCATACCAGTGGAACGAGTTGAGGTCGGTTTCCAGATGCGCCCAGCCTGTGTTATCCTGCACAAGGCGGGTGGGGTCTAACTCGCGGGCGAGGCGCACCATTTGTAGCACCCAGTCCACACGATGCTCGCGCGGTGTGTTGTCAAGCCGTCCAATGCCCCACTCTTCGTTGAAAATCGTCCAGACGAGAATGCTGGGGTGATTGAAGTCGCGCAGAATCTGGTCGCGCATGGTTTTTTCAAAGAGCCTGCGGGCGCGCTCGGAAGGCTGATAGAAGCAGGGGATGTCCGCCTGTACCAGCATTCCGAGTTTATCTGCCCAGTAGAGTTTGCGCGGCTCGTCCGCTTTGATGTGGATACGGAGCATATTGAACCCCGCCTGCTTCGCCAGTTCCACATCGCGCTTGAGAAACGCATCGCTGGGCGCGGTGTAGATGCCGTCAGGATTGAAAGACTGATCCAGCACCGCCCGCAGGTAGATGGGCTTGCCGTTCAGCAGGACACAGGTGAACGGGCTATTGTTATACGCACCCCAGCGCACCGTGCGGATGCCGAAATAACCCAGTATCCGGTCGTAAACCCGCTTGCGATCGGCAGAGAGCAGGCGAATCTCATAGGGGTAGAGCGTGGGCGTGTCGGGAGTCCAGAACTGGGGCTTGGGCACCGTTACGGCAAAAGTAAGCGCCGCAGCGGAACGCTCTGCTTCGGGTACAACTTCGTAAACGGTGGGGAACCTGCGGTTGCGCGAGCGAACCTCCACCACCAGCGGCTCGCGGGGCAGGGGTTCTACCACAAGATTGAAGTTCATTACACCCGTGGGCACGCCGCTGGAATCTGTCTGAGGGAAGATTCGGCAGCTCCCGATCCATGCCTCCCCAGTGGCTTCCAGCCACACGGTCTGCCAGATGCCGCTCGTGCTGGTGTACCAGCTGGGAATCTGCTTGCCGAGCGGGGTTTCGGGGTCAGTGAAGTCTTCCACACGCACCACAAGGGTGTTGGGACGCCCGAAGCGCACATGGGGCGTGATGTCGAAGCGGAACTCCGAATAGCCCCCCTCGTGCATCCCCACTGACTGCCCGTTGCCCCACACCTGCGCTTTGTGGTCTACTGCACCGAAGCAAAGCCACACGCGCTTGCCGTTCCAGTTTTCGGGCAGAGTGAACTCGCGTCGATACCATGCGACGCCTTTGTAGTCTTTGCGTTCGACACCGCTCAACTTGCTTTCCCAGCCGTAAGGCACCCGAATTGTGAGCGCGTAGGGCTTTTCCAGCGTCTGCCAGTTCTCGCCAAGCCCGCGATTGTCAGGGTCGAACTGAAACTCCCAGGGTCCGTTCAGGTTTATCCAGTCGGTGCGTTCGAAATCGGGGCGCGGGTGCAAGCCTTGCGCCAGAGTCGTGCTGAGGGTGAGCATCGTCATCATGAGTGCGACCTTCCGTGTCATCGCATAGAAGGTTTCGTGCAACGAGGTAAAAACCCTGCTGCTTGCGGGTTTGGTTGACTTCCAGGACGGCTAAAGCCGTTCCTAATAAAACGAAACCGACCTGTGTCGGCTATGTTAGCCAGCGAAGGCTGACTTTATCTACAAGGAACGGGTTCACCCGTACTGGCAAAAATGCGAAGTCTTTATGCCTGCCCTTACGTTTTGACGGCATTCAACATAAACTCCACTACAAGGGTATAGAACTCATCGGGACGCTCGAAGCGCGCCTGCACATGCTCACAGCCTTCTGCCCACCAGAGCTGTTTCGGCTCGCCCGCGCGCTCGAACAGGCGCTGTGCGTGACGCGGAGTAATCAGCCGATCGTGCGTGCCGTGAATAATCAGCAGGGGGCGTGGCGCGATTTGCGCTACTATTTCTTCGGGGGCAACCTGTTTAGGCGAGCGCCGTGTGAGCAGCGTGCCAATCCACTGCGCGGGCTTCAGCAGAAACGCTGTGCTGGCGCCCAGACTGCCGCGCCACCAGTCTTCTATCGCATCGCTGAGCCGTGCGTAGGCGGAGTCGGCAACGACCGCGCGGATTCGTGCATCTTCTGCCGCCGCCAGCAACGCCGCCGCGGCGCCCATCGACGCGCCATACACCACAATCGGCAAGCCGGGCGCTGTGCGCTCCACAAGGTCCACGGCTGAAAGCACATCCAGCCGCTCCAGATCGCCAATCGTGGTGATTTTGCCCTCGCTCTTGCCCGAAGCACGAAAATCGAACACGAGGCAATGAAACCCTACCCCCCATAATGCCTTTGCCACCGGCAGCGGCTCGCACCGATTCATCAGGTAGCCGTGGCACAAAATGGCGACACCTATCGGCTTGGGCGCAGGAATCCACCATCCCTGCAGGTGCACGCCGTCCCGCGAGGGGAACGCCACATGCTGGAACGGCAGCCCCAGATCGCGCGGGGTCAGAAAAAACGGCGTGCGCGGCGGACTTAAACTCGCCCGAACCACCAGATAGTTGCCCAGCAACAGAATGCCCGCGCCCGCGCAGACACCTGCCAGTACCACTTCCAGCATAGATATGAGTGTACCTTTCTCACCGATGCGTTTGGCGACACAGTAAGCGACGTGCGTGAAACCTACGACTGGAATGGGGCGTGGGTTATCGGAACAAGGCATTCCCAGGCGCGTTGCAGAAGGCGGAGGTTCGCTGGTACGACCCTGCGGCAGGGCGGTTTTTGTAGCAAGATTCGTCGCCGGAGGGTGTTTATTGGTCGCTTACGCCGAGGAGGTGGACCGG
>JBBIQJ010000202.1:0-3509 GCA_037442385.1 Armatimonadota bacterium | reverse complement strand
GATGACAGCGGCAAGCCGTTAGAAGACTGGGACGCTCTCAGCGTCCCAGCATCTCCTCAATCACAGCGTTGAACTCATTTTGCAGACGCTGCACCCACTGCTCGGCATCTTCCACCAGGCGTGCCATCGACTGTGCCGCCCCCTGAGACCCCGCGTTGAACTGGATAAAGTAATATGCAGGATCGCTGAACAGGGGTTCGACGCGCAAATCGCACACATAAGGATGCTCTTCGAAGGTGATTCGCAATCCCAGTCCGCGCAACCCCGGAAAATACTGGCGCATCAGTTGGGGCGGTAGCGGCGTGAACGCCTCCACCGTATGCTCGAACGCCGACCCGTTCGCATCTTTATGGGCAATAATCTGTAGCAGCATCGGAAATCGGTCGTCCAGCAGCAGGGTGTCGCGAATCGCGCTCAACAGATGCTCCACGCGGGACGACGAAAATTCCGCAGGCTGACCCTCGCAGGTGAACTGAATCTGCGAATCGGTCAGAAACAGCGCTTCCCGACGGAGCGGATTCACCAGCGCCAGCGCCCCCTGAAACGGCACAGGCTGAATGCTAAAATCGTTTCCGACCGCCTCCATGATACGCTGGCGACGCACCTCGTTCAGCGGACCCACCGCGGCGTTCAAAGTCATCTGAATCTGGCGTAGTTCCATGCTTTACACAACCTCCGATTTCTTCAGTTTGCCCGCGCCAACGGGTTCAGCAAACGCAAACGAACGGCGCACTTCGTTTAGCATCACCTTGCTATGCGTCTGAGTGGGGGGTTGATCCTCCCAAAGAATCAGATAGCCGTCTTCCGTCCAGCCCACTTTCGATTCCTCGTCCACAGCGGAGGGCACAACACGGCATTCCACCACCTGCAGCTGACGGTAGGGGAGATATTTTTGCTTGAACTGCTCCAGCGTGCCAGGGGTGATGCGGTACTCTTCTATTCCCAGGTCGGTGCGAGCGCGCACAAACAGCGCACACTCCAGCGAATGCTCCAGCATTTCGATGTTGATCCCGTCCTCGCCCACGAGATGCTCCACCACGGCGGGATTTGCCTCTACCAGGTAGGCTTGTGCGTGGTCTTTAAGCGCGCGCTGTGCCAGCTCGCGCTCGATCCAGAGGCTCACGGTGTCGGGTGAGGGGATGCGTCCGCGCCCATGACACACAGGGCAGGGGCGGGTCAGCCCTTCCGTAACCGACTCGCCCGTGCGCTTGCGCGTCAGTTCCACCAGTCCCAGCGAGCTGATGCGCCCGATTCGGAAGCGCGCTCTATCGCGCTTGAGTGTGCGCTGGAGCGCCTGCAGTACCTGGCGGTGGTCGCTTTTGCGTGCCATATCGATGAAGTCAATCACGATAATCCCGCCGATATCGCGCAGGCGTAACTGGCGACAGATTTCCTCCACCGCCTCCAGATTTGTTTTGAGAATTGTCTCCGCCAGCGAGGTCTTGCCCGTGAACTTGCCCGTGTTCACATCGATTGCGGTGAAGGCTTCGGTCTCGTCAATCGTCAGATAGCCGCCCGATTTGAGCCACACCTTGCGGCGCATCAGGCGCTCCATCTCTTTCTCAATCCCGAAGTGTTCGAACATCGGGGTGGGGTTGTCGTACAGAATCACGCGGCTGCGCAGGCTGGGCGCGACGACCTTGAGGACCTCATGCACCTTTTCGTACTCTTCGGGGTCGTCTATCCAGAATCGGTCTACTTCCGACGAGAACACATCGCGAACGACCCGATAGAGCAGGCTGGCGTCGCGATGCACCAGAGCGGGCGCTTGCACCTGAGTAATCTGCTCGCGAACCTGGATCCAGAGCTGGGTGAGATACTCAATATCCTGTCGAATCTCCTTTTCGGTTTTGCCTTCCGATTCGGTGCGCAGAATCAGCCCGAAGCCGGGGGGATGCAGTTTTTGCCCGATCTGGCGGAGCCGTTCGCGCTCGGCGCGGTCTTCAATTTTGCGGGAGACGCCCAGATGGCTCGCCTCGGGCATCAGCACCACGTAGCGTCCGGGCAGGGTGATTCGTGTTGTAACGCGAGCGCCTTTAGTGCCGCGCGGCGCTTTGACCACCTGCACCAGGATTTCCTGTCCCACTTTGAGCAGCTCGCTGATGTTGCGCTTACGCAGGTCGGAGCGCCTGAGTGTGGGAGGGGGTTCATCGGTATCGGTGAACTCGGGCAGGATGTCGCCCACATAGAGGAAGGCATTGCGCTCCAGCCCGATATTGACAAAAGCGGCATCCATGCCGGGCAGCACATTCTGCACGATGCCCTTGTAGATGTTGCCGACCACGCGCTCGCCCCGCTCGAAGCGCACCTCCATCAGTTGCCCGTTTTCGAGGACGGCGATGCGCGTCTCGCGGGGCGAGACATTCACCAGAATCTCCCGAATCAATTTTTCGTGCGTCGCGATGGCTGGGGTCCTCCTTGTCGGCAGAATTGTACCCGTTTTGGCGCCGACTAAGCGAGAACCCCCATCTCCACGAGAATCTGGTGCAAGCGCTCGCGTGTGCGCTCGGAGACCGGCACCAGCGGCAGGCGCAACGACTCTTCAATCAGCCCCATCATCGCCAGTGTGCATTTGACAGGAGCAGGATTGGTTTCAAGGAAGTTCGCCTGCATCAGCGCCTGCAGTCGGAAGTGCCATGTGCGGGCGGTGGGGATATCGCCTTCCAGCGCGGCGCGCACCATTTTCGCCGTCCATTCGGGCAGCTGGTTGCCAATCACCGAAATCACGCCGTCGCCGCCCATCAGAATCGTGGGCACGGCGAAAATATCGTCGCCTGCGTAGACGGCAAACCCTGCGGGGCGGCTCGCCAGAATCTCCAGCGCCTGGGTGATGTTGCCGCTGGACTCTTTGACCCCCACCAGCAGGGGCACCTGCTCCGCAATCCTGAGAATGGTCTCTGCTGAATAGTTGCGCCCCGTTCGGGAAGGCACATTATACAGGATAATCGGGATGTCCGCCTTTTCGGCAATTGTGGCGTAGTGGCGCAGCAGCCCCTCGGGTTCGGGCTTGTTGTAGTAGGGGGTGACAGAAAGCACGGCGGTTGCGCCGGCGCGTCTGGCGTGCTGTGCCAGATCCACCGCCTCATAGGTGGCGTTGCTTCCCGCGCCCGGAATCACCGGGACGCGCCCGTTGGCTTGTTCCAGCACGATATCCATCACGCGGCGGTGTTCTTCATGGGTCAGTGTAGCGCCTTCGCCAGTGGAGCCTGCAGGGAGCAGGGCGTCCACCCCCGCCTCAATCAAACGATCTACCAGCGCTCGCAGCCGCGGCTCGTCCAGCGAGCCGTCGGTACGAAACGGCGTGACCATCGCCACGCCCAGCCCTCGAAACGGCATCGTTCGTGTCATCTCAATCTATCCTCCCTGTGCTGAGAATTTCGTTTAGAACCTCGTTGAAGGCGAAGAAGCCCCTGCGACCGCGCAGCCACTCACTGGCACGCACGGCGCCATAGGCGAACCCCTCACGGCTTTTGGCGCGGTGGGTCAGTTCGATGAAGTCGTAGGGACCG
>JBBIQJ010000201.1:0-3591 GCA_037442385.1 Armatimonadota bacterium | reverse complement strand
ACGGGCGGTACATCGTGGGGAATGGCTACAACGCCGCCACAGGGCGTGATGAAGCGTACCTGTTAGACACCCGCTGCACGCCACGCGACGGCGATGTGGACGGCAGTGGCTGTGTGGATGACGCTGACCTGCTCGCAGTGCTGTTCGCCTTCGGTGCAACAGGCGTCAACCCCGCCGATGTGAACTGCGATAACACCGTGGACGACGCCGACCTGCTCACGGTGTTGTTCCACTTCGGCAGTGGGTGCTAACGCCCGCCTTCGCGCAGAACAGAAGGAGGTCTGACAATGAAACGCATAATGCTCTAACGAGGTCATCAAGCAGCAACAGGCGCGTATCCGAGTTGGAGGTCCGTAAAACGAGCCAGTGGTAAACACGCCCAGTATGGGCATTGGTAGATGCAGCCGATGCCCATGCATGCACCTAAACAGCAATGGGGATGCTTCGCTCCTCAACCGATAATCCCCTCTATCACGCGTCCGGCGACATCGGTCAGGCGGAAGTTACGCCCCTGATACCAGTAGGTCAGGCGCGTGTGGTCAATCCCCATCAGGTGCAGGATGGTGGCGTGCAGGTCATGTACATGCACGGGGTTCTCCACGACCTGATAGCCGAGTTCGTCGGTCGCACCGTAGGTGATGCCGGGCTTGACCCCGCCGCCTGCCATCCAGATGGTGAAGGCGCGTGGGTGGTGGTCGCGTCCCAGATAGGTGGAGCCGCCGCGCCCTTCCTTCATCGGCGTGCGCCCGAACTCGCCGCCCCAGATGACCAGCGTATCCTCCAGCAACCCGCGCTGTTTGAGGTCAATGATTAACGCCGCAGACGCCCGGTCTACCTCGCTACACAGGCGTGGAAGCGCGCTGGAGATGCTATCCCCCTCGCCAGTGCCGTGATGGTCCCAGCCGCGATGATAGAGTTGCACAAAGCGCACGCCGCGCTCCACGAGCCGCCGCGCCAGCAGGCAGTTGTTCGCAAATGAAGGCTTGCCCGGTGTCGTGCCGTACAGCTGGTGGATATGTTCTGGCTCCTTGCTGATGTCCATCAGCTCAGGCACGCTGGTTTGCATGCGGTACGCCAGCTCATAGGCGTTGATGCGCGTCTCGATTTCGGGGTCGCCCACCGCATCCAGCTTCATGCGGTTGAGGTCGCTGATGGCTTCTACGGTCTCGCGGCGCGTCTCGGGGTCGATGCCTTCGGGATTGGACACATACAGCACGGGGTCGCCCTTACTGCGGAACTCCACCCCCTGATAGACGGTGGGCAGGAAGCCGCTGCTCCAGCAGGCGTGCCCGCCGTCGGGACGGTTCGCGCCCGAAATCAGCACCACGAAGCCCGGCAAGTCGCGATTCTCCGTACCCAAGCCGTAGGTAAGCCACGACCCCATGCTGGGACGCCCGGGCAGCTGGTGCCCTGTGTTCATGTAAATCTGGGCAGGCGCGTGGTTGAACTGATCGGTCTGCACCGAGCGGATGATGCAGACGTCGTCGGCAATCTGGGCGATATGGGGCAGCAGCTCCGAAATCTCCTGCCCAGACTGACCGTACTTGCTGAATTTGTATGGCGAGCCGAGCAGTGTCGGGCGCCCCTTGATAAACGCGAATCGCTCCCCCTGTAGCAGGCTTTCAGGACAGGGCTGACCGTCGTAGCGTTGCAGCGTCGGTTTGTAATCGAACAGGTCAATCTGCGACGGTGCGCCTGCCATGAACAGAAAAATCACCCGTTTCGCGCGTGGCTTGAAATGGGGCGGTTTCGGGGCAAGCGGGTCCGAGGCGGCGAACAGTTTTTCGTTCATCAGTGCGTTCAGCGCCAGCGCGCCGATTCCGTAGCCGCACATGCGGAAGAAATGGCGGCGCGTCATCATCTTCAGAGTTTCCTGATCCAGCTTTTGCGCTCGCATGGCAACTCACTCCTTCGTGAGGGTCCCGCTGAAACGGAGCCTCCTCACTACCCTGCTCTTATTATAGCGCACTTGAACAATTTGTTCGACAAAATCCAGGATACTCCTGCAGACAGCAGAGTGAGTTTTTAGGGTGTAAGAGGCGATTCAGGAAAATGAACGAGCAAAAAACGCGCCGGGCGGTTTTCTCCGACGGCTGAAGCTGCTCTGGCGCAAGGAACTGAGGATTCGCTGAACAGGACGCGGAAACCGCGTCCGTACAGGCATGGGTAGGGGCGCGGTCGCCGCGCCCCCTGCGACAGAACTTATTGTGTCAGAATCGGCGCCAGGGCGACTCGAAACGCTTATGCCTCCACCAGAGCCGACTCGTCCAGCTCTGCCAGATCCATGAAGTATTGCGGGGCATTGCCCTTGAGTTTGCTGGCGAGCAGTCGCTGGATGGAAAGGCGCAGGTCGGCAGGTTTAATCTCGCGTAACACGACCTCGAAGAACCCCATCACCAGCAGTGCTTCGGCGGTTTCGGGGTCTAACCCGCGCGAACGCAGATAGAACACCTCGTCGGGCTGGACAGGACCGACTGTCGCGCCGTGGGTACAGCGCACTTCGTTCGCGCCAATCTCCAGATTCGGGATGGAATACGCCTGGGCGTCGCCGCTGAGAATAAGGTTGCGGTTCGCCTGATAGGCGTCGGTGTGCTGGGCACGGGGATGCACACGAATCATCCCCGAAAAGACCGAGACCGCTGAGTCGTCCAGCACACCCTTGTAGAGCAGGTCGCTGGTGGTGTGCCCCACACGGTGGTCTTGCAAGGTGCGGAAATCGAGATGCTGGTCGTCGCCGCCGAAGAAGACTCCCAGGGGGCGTGCTTCCGCGCCCGGCTCGGTCATCAGGTGCTGCAGCACGGTGCGCCCCAGTTTTGCGCCCAGCCCCACCACAAGCGACAGCACGCGGCTGTCGCGCTTCTGTTCGTAATCCACACTGGTTAGGAAGATACTGGCGCGTCCCATGCGTTGCACAATCGCGTGGCGCAGGTCGCTGTTGGCGCGATTGAACACTTCCACAGCGCCAATCGCCAGCACAGGCGCCTCTTCAGGCGAGAAGAAAGACTGCACTATGTTCGCACGGCTGCTCGGCTCCGCCACAATCACAGTGTGCGGGAAATGCGCGCCGGGAGTCTCAAACCAGTGGATAATCTCGATAACCCCCTCCACCTCCACATTGGGGGGGAGGTAGACATAAAGCCCTGTGTCCCAGCACGCGGTATGCAGGAACGAGAATTTGTCGCCTGGCAGGGGGGCAAGCCGCCCCAAATCTTCCTGCAGCTGTTCTGGATTCTGGATAAGAACTTCGCGCAGGTCGCGCACCTGCACGCCCTTCTGGGCAAGTTCCTCGGGAATCTCTGCCTCAAAGCCGAAACCGACCCGATGCACCACGCGAATGGTGGGGCGTTCGGTGAGAAAAGCAGGCATCGTCTGCGGGGGGGCGCCTAATTCCGTGCCGCCCCATGCCACAGCGGGGTAATCCTCCAGATGGAGCGTGGTGATATCAGTATAGCGCCAGTCCTCCTGCTTGGGACTGGGCATGGGCAACTGCAGAAATCGCTCGAACGCTTCTAACCGCCTCTGAATATGCCATTCTGGCTCGCCGCGTTCGCGGGCGATACGCTCTATCGTTTCTCTGGATAAGCCTGCGGG
>JBBIQJ010000200.1:0-3629 GCA_037442385.1 Armatimonadota bacterium | reverse complement strand
GTCGTGGAGCGCGTGATTCCCACACGCAGGTTTCCCCTAGTCGCCATCGAGATGCGCCAGAACCGTCTGCTGATCGCCGACCAGACGCGCACCACGCCCAGCGCCCGACCCGTCAGCCAGATTACTATCTGGGATGTAAGCGCATGGCAAAAGGTGCAGGAGATTGGAGTGAACACCCCGCTGATTGCCGCTGCGCTTTCGTCGAACGGCGCGTATGTAGCAGCGGTCGGGCGCGATCGATGGGTGCGCGTGTGGCGCATCTCAGACGGGGCACTGGTGATGCAGGCGGCGCAGGCGTTCGTGCCTACTGCCGTAGTGTTCGCTGCGGACGGAACGCGCGTTGTTACATGCGATGTGTACGGCTACCTGCGAATGTGGAGCCTGTCGGGCACCTATCTGGGGTCTACACGGATTGGATGGGGCGGGGCGCAGCGGCTGGCGAACTCGCCCGACGGCAACTGGCTGATACTCGGCATGCCGAACTCCGAAAGCCGCGCGCTGGGCTTCTCGTGGCAGGCGGGAAGCATCGGCTGGTACGCGCCTTACAACGGCGGTGTGACGGGAATCGCCTTCGCGCCCAATACCGTGTTTATCGGCTCTACGGACGCCAACCTCTATCAGCACCACCTTGCTACAGGGCAACGGCTCCAGCAGCTTGCCACGCGCACCAGCGTGCAGTCGCTGGGTATCGCAGACAATCACAGCGTGCTGGTCGCAGGGTGTTTTCATTTTCCCTTCTTAGGCAACTTTCCGTTCAATGTGTTCCTGGACTACAACCTTGCGCTGGTGGAGGTATGGTCGCCTGATGGGACGCGCTTGCGCCAGCTTTACAAGGAGCTGACGCGCCCGATGGCGGTACACGCCTCCCAAAACGGCGCACACCTCGCGTCGGGCGATTTCGAAGGTAATCTCTATTTGATGAGCAAAGCGAATGGGGCAATCGTGAATCGTTTCACCGGGCACGCCAATCAGGTTTGGAGCGTCGCGCTTTCAGCAAGCGGGCGCTACCTTGCCTCATGTGATATGTACGAGGCGAAACTCTGGGATGTGCAGAATCCTGCTAACCCCGTGCTGCTTTACACCTTCACGCCGCCTGAGCCAGGCATCGCACAGGTGCATATTTCGCCTGACGAGCAGAAACTCGCAGTAGTGTCGCGATCAGGGCTTTATATGCTGGAGCGCGCGACGGGCGCTTTGTTGTTCTCCATTCAGGGCGGTGAAGAGGAACGCTTCATCCCTGAATGCGCCGCCTTCAGCCCCGACAGCCAGACAATTGCTGTCGGGGGACGGATGAACAGCGTTCTCTTCTACAACGCGACCACGGGCGACCTTATCGGGCAGATTGAAACCGCCGCCGAAACCTTCGGCTTACAATTCTCGGCAGACGCTGCCCGACTGCTGATTAATGAAGATCGGATGCGGGTTGTGGACCTCGCTTCAGGCGCTGATGTAGCCGTCTACGAATCTTCGGTAGAAAAGGCGCGGTTCGCCCTCAACGACATGATGGTCGTCGCCTTGCGTGTGGCAAACGCCTATCTGTGGGACTATTCGAGCGAGTCAGAGCTCAGTCGGGTGATTCTGCCCTTCGATACGGAGCTGCTGGCGTACAGCGAGATAGCGACGGAACCGGGCGGGCGCATCTTTTACACCTCGTTCGCCAATCACGGGATAGCGGCGTGGTTTTTGACCTACCGCGCGGATGTGAACGGCGACGGCTGCGTGGATGACGCCGACTTGCTGGAAGTGCTGTTCGCGTTCGGTAGTGTGGGAAGCCTGCCCGCCGATGTGAACGAAGACGGCACTGTGGACGATGCCGACCTGCTGGAGGTGCTGTTCAACTTCGGGAACTGCTGAGAAAAATCTCCAGTCTAAGGCACAGCACAAATGCGGGGATTCTCCTGCAACAGAGGAGGTTCAACGATGCGCACTTTGAGGAGACAGTGGTTCGGTGTTGCTCTGATAACGCTTTTGCTGAGCGTTGTGATACCCGCTCTGGTCGCCCAGAACCTTGATGACGAAGCGATATGTGCCCAGCGCATTCGCAGTGTCACAACGGCGTTTACGATGTACCTTCAGGATTACGATGAAGTAATGCCTCTGGCATTTGGTCGCGCACGAGATGGAGCATGGCTCTATCAATATTCTCACCCTGTCCCGTACGACTGGCGTGCCTCTCAGGCGGCATGGCGCGAGGCGTTTGCTTCGATATGGGCAAACGCGCTCATCCCGTATCTGCGACGCCCCCATGAGGCACTGCACTGCCCAACCGCGATTGCACGCAAAATCTCGGGCATTAGCGACTATGCGAACCCCCTGCGTCGCCCTCTCAAGGTCTCGTATACTTACAACGGTCTGCTTCATCAGCTTCCGATGGCGCAGGTAGAGCGTCTTGAAGCGGTGCCCGATTTCTGGGAGGGGTTGGGGCGGTCTTATCTCGTGGGGTTTGCAATCAGCAACCCGAGACTCAATTGCTCAGATTCTGCTCGTCCATGTCGCTATGTGCCGCGCTCTCCCGATCCGCCTTACTGCTCACTTACAGGTACGATGCTACTCCCGGACTCCCTGTGGATCCATCCCAGGGGGGTCGTAATGGCTTTTTTGGACGGACATATAGCGTGGCGTCGGCTGGGCCTGGCGGTTTCGCCCAACGACACAAACCCCGAAAATGACCCCTACACAGGCTACAGCAGTTCGGGCGTGCCGAGCAACTTCTGGTGGGACGGCTGCTATCCTCTGATATTCCGCCCTTATTGAGGAGGTGTTATCATGCGTACCTTGATGATGTGTTTAGTGGTTTGCGCTGTGATAGGCACTGCTTCAAGCCAGCTTGCTACGCGATGGTATCAGCGGTACGGAGCTGACAACTATGAGACAGTGCTGAAAGACCTGCAGCACCATTCTGGAGTCCTGTACAGTTTGACGAGCCTGTATCAACCTACAGGGGAGGACGCGATTAGTCTTGTGCGCTACACCCTGCAGGGAGTGCTGCTTGATGTACGCCCCTACGGCTTCGCCAACGGCGCCCAGGAGGACGCCTTCGGCGTCGTCCCGCTCCCGAACGGGGAAAGCCTTGTGGTATGCGCGCTTTCCGAGCCTGTATGGGGAAGCAGCGGACCGCTCCCCGAGCGCACTACAATCGTCTACTATCCCGCTGCAGGCTATGCGCTGGTGGAACAGCGGGCGCTGGGCATTCCTGCGGCGATGACTTTCAACGGTGAAACCCTCTACATCGGCTTCAATACCCATTTGCGTCAGTTCGGCTACCATGCGGTAGACCCTTCCACCTTGAGTGTGCAGACCACTACGCTGACGGGAAGCGACGGCTTCCTGCTGGGTATTGCGTGGTCCTCTGAGAGCGGGGTCGTGTTGAACGGCTGGAATGGGGGCGCCACGGGGCGTCAGGGGTTCTACTGGCAGAACAATAGTTTCACTTTTCTGGACGCCCCCTTCGGATTCGTGCTACAAGCCCTGCCTCTGGAGAGTCGGCTGGCGTACTCATGGGGCAACGCCGATGAAACCGAAGTCCGCATGTTCGGTCCCGACGGAATCGAGGGCGATAGAGTGCTGCTGAAATCAGGGCGTGGTGAATCGGGCAACTCCTTCCTGTATGCCCTCGTTCTGTCCGATTC
>JBBIQJ010000199.1:0-3737 GCA_037442385.1 Armatimonadota bacterium | reverse complement strand
CGCGCAGGGGACGCGAACCAATCGCAATGGCGTAGCCCGATTCGATCGCACGCGCCAGCTTCTCCAGCTCTTCAATCGGGGTGGCTAAGTCGGCATCGCTGAACAACACCCACTCCCCCTGCGCCCGGAGCATTCCATAGCGCACAGCGTACCCTTTGCCGCGGTTCGGCTGGTAAGCGAGCAGTTTGACCTGTGGATGGCGCACCGCAAATGCCTGCACAATCGCCTCTGTGCGGTCGGTGCTGCCATCGCTGACCACCAGAATCTCGTAGGGCTGCCAGCCTTTGTTCAGATAGGCGACCACGCGCTCCAGCGTGCTTTCGATGCGCGCCTCCTCGTTGTAAGCGGGGATGACCACTGAGAGGCGTAGCTCAGGCTTCACCGAACACCTCCTGCAGGGCTTGCGCAAACGCCCGATACGCCTCCTGACCGAACAGGCAGAAGCGTACAGTCTCCAGCGCACTACCCCTATCCAGATAGGCTTTGAGCGTTTCCATCATCAGTTTTGCACCCTCGCGAAGAGGGAAGCCGCCAATTCCCATGCCAATCGCGGGGAACGCGATGGAGCGCACATCGTGCGTTTCTGCAAGCTGCAGGGCATGCGCCACGCTAGAACGGATACTCTCGGCGGTGGCGCGTCCCCCCAGCGCCATGCTGGCGGCGTGAATCACATATTTCGCAGGCAGGTTGCCCGCGCCCGTAATAGCGGCTTCGCCGACTTTGATGGGTCCGTGTCGCAGGCACTCCTGCTGAATGCTCTCGCCACCCTTGCGCAAAATGGCGCCTGCCACGCCTGAGCCGAGGATCAGCTCATTATTGGCGGCGTTCACGATAGCGTCCACTGCCTGCTCGGTGATGTCCGCCTCCTGAACCTCTATCTGTACGCCCCGATAGCTAACGGCTTTCATCGCTTTCGAGATTGTACCCGAAAAGGGGGTACACTACCCTCTATGCGCACGGCAGGGCTGGTGCTGATTTCAGCGGTGCTTGCGGGGCTGGCGCATCCGCCGCTGGGTTTGTGGTGGACCTTGCTATTCGCGCCTGCGGCTTTACTCAGCGTGCTTCACGGCAAACCTGTGCGTGCCAGCTTTGGCTGGGCGTGGTTCTGGTGGACGGTCTACGCGCTGACTCTGGGCTACAGTTTGGGCTATCTGATACATCTGCGTACAGGAAGCCTATTCCTGAGTGTGGTGGGGCTTGGGCTGGTAGCATCGCTCAGCGCGTGTTTTGCAGGGATAGCAGGAGCATTGATAGCACGCATGCCCCTGAGTCTGTGGGGCGCGCTGGGGACTGCGGGAGCATGGGTCTTCTTTCAGTGGTTGCGGGGGCTGGGCGCGTTCGCGTTCGTGTGGGGTCAGATGGCGCCTGCACTCTATCGGGTTCCTGTGCTGATTCAGATTGCCGACACGATAGGGGCGTGGGGGCTGGAATGGCTGATTCTGTTCTGGAACGCGCTGCTGGCGTATGCGTGGCGCGCCCGGCAGTGGCGACTCGCGCTTGGCGTGGGGGTGGCTTTCTGGTCAGGCTGGCTGGGGTACGGGATGCTCACATTGCGCCCGAGCGCGAGCGAGTCGCCCACTGCGCGAGTAGCGATGGTGCAACCGAATGTGAACCTCGCCCGCCCCTACACCCCCACCGAATGGGAGCCGATTCGCGCCCAGATCGAAGCGCTGGTGCGCCAGGCAGGGGAACTCCGTCCCGACCTGATTGCCCTGCCCGAGGTACTGGAACCGTATCCCATACCCGAAAGCCGCGAAGCGTTTGAACGCTGGCAGCAGCTGGCTCGCGAAACGGGCGCCGCCATCCTCGTGGGGGGCTATCGTGTGGTAGACCCTGTTGCCGATCGGTGGGCGAACACAGCACACCTCTTTCTGCCGGAAGGTGGGTGGCACTATCATGACAAAGTGCAGCTCGTGCCGCTGGGCGAGACCGTGCCCTTTCGGGAATACCTGCCGTTTCTGGCGTGGTTTGGGGTGGTGGAGGAAGACCTGCACCCAGGCACTCGTTTAGAACCCCTTTCCGCGGGTAAACTGCACATCGGCGCGGTTATCTGCATGGAGTCCACCTACCCTTGGATTGCGCGGACGCTCGCAGCGCAGGGGGCGAACCTGCTCTGGGTCGGCTCTAACGAGTCGTGGTTTGGGCGTACCCCCGCGCTAGAGCAGCATCTGGCGTTCAGTGTCTTGCGTGCGGTGGAGACCCGTCGCTGGGTGGTGCGGTGCGCTCCCGAAGGCTACAGCGCGTTTATTGCGCCTGCAGGCGCCATATTTCGGGTGGAGCCGTTCGTCCCGAAAGTGCAGGTGCAGGAGGCGTCCCTGTCGTCTCACGCCACGCTTTATGTGCGTTATGGCGACTGGGTTGTTATCTTCGGCGTGATGTGGGCGCTGCTGGGGCTTATGAGCGCGCGGAGGCGCGTTTCTGGGGGCGTTTCCGTCCGCCCAGGAGCCACTTGAAAATCTTCAGTGCGCCCTGCTCCCACGCTACACGGTGCGTAACGCCTGTGCCGACCTCCAGCCCCGAAGCATGCTCTAGATACCACTCGTAGGAGCGGATGAGGGCTTCGGCGTTGCTGTAGCGTGGCTGCCAGCCCAGCTTTGCTTTCGCTCGCTCAATAGACACAAACGAGTCTTTGTCGGCGGTCTCGTAGACCCATTTGTAGAGGGGCGAGAGCTTGAGCGCTTCCAGAATACGCAGGATGAACTTCACCAACCCTACGGGGGTTCCCATCGGGCGTGCGCCGCTGCCAGCAAAGTCACACAGCGCCTGAAGGTCTTCTCGCACCGTCTGGAACCGCTCCGCGCCGATGTTGAAAGTATCATTCGCCAGGCTGGGGTCTACCGTGCAGACTTTGTAGTAGGCTTCCGCGAGGTCAGTAACCTCCAGCAGCTGGTAACGATTGCGTCCGCTGCCAATCATCGGGATGCGGGCGCCCGACTCCACCCAGTCGTAGAGGATTTGAAACACACCCAAACGCGCCTGCCCGATAAAAGTCTTCGGGCGAATAATCGGCACGATGTGCCCCTTCTCACGAAACTCTAGGCAGACCTGCTCCGCCTGAATTTTGCTCTTGCCGTAGGGTCCCACGCCGATCAGGGGATCGGTCTCCTCGATGGGATGCTTGAGGGGCACGCCGTAGACGGCGGTTGAGGAGACATGGGCGACACGCTCCACGCCAGCGCGAAACGATTCTTCCAGCACAATCCGGGTGCCCTCCACATTCGTGCTGAAAATATCCTGTGGCTTCCACAGGGGAAGCGCCGCCGCGCCGTGAATTACCCAGCGTGGTCGCGCCTGCTCCAGCGCGGCGCGCACCTGCTCACGATTGCGCACATCGCCATGATAAAACTCTGTGCCTGGGGGATACTCTGATTCTTCGTACGGCGCAATATCCAGCAGCGCCACAGCAATCCCTTTTTGGGCAAAGTGATGCGCCAGATGGTAACCCAAAAATCCCGCACCGCCAGTAATCAGGACCTTATCCATATGCAAGGATTGTACCTCACAGGCGCGAAATTCGAACATCGGGTAAACTATGCACAGAGGTGAACCCTATGCAAGAGGCTTATATTGTATCGGCAGTCCGCACGCCCATTGGCAAAGCGCCGCGCGGGAGCCTGCGCAACACACGCCCCGACGACCTCGCGGCGTTCGCCATTAAAGCGGCGATGGAGCGCGTGCCAGGTTTAGATCCTAGCCAGATTGAGGACGTCGTGCTGGGTTGCGCCGTGCCCGAAGCG
>JBBIQJ010000198.1:0-3960 GCA_037442385.1 Armatimonadota bacterium | reverse complement strand
ACTTTCAGCCGACCGTGCTGGAAGAGGTGGAACCCACCACGCGCGTCGCATGCGATGAAATCTTCGGACCCGTGGCGATGCTGATGCCGTTTGAGGGGGAAGAGAAAGCCGTGCGCCTCGCGAATATGGTGGACTACGGGCTGGCGGCAGGTGTCTGGACGCAGGACATCGGCAAGGCACTGCGAGTCGCGCACCAGATTCAGGCAGGCAAGGTATGGATTAACTGCTACAACATGATCCCGCCCCACGCGCCCTATGGCGGCTACAAACTCAGCGGATTCGGTCGGGAGCAGGGCTTGCACTGCCTGTTAGACCTCTACACGCAGGTCAAAAATGTGCATATTGATATCAGCCCCGACTACTTTGAATGGTTCGGTTAGAAGCGCTCTGGGAAAACGAACCCAAAAATACGCCCATTATCTGGGGCGGGTGAACCTGCGCTGTCGCAAGGATTCGCACCCCACCTCGTGGCAGGTTATTTTCGCTGCGTGGGGCACGGGGACCGTGCCCCTACCCATGCGCATATGGATGCGGTTCCCGCGTGCTGTTCCGCGAATCCCCCTTCTTTGCGACAGAAGGCAAACCCGTTCTTCATATACAAAGCCTGCCTCCGCTGGCTTCCGTAGCCTGGGCATCCTGCCCAAACTCACGCGCAGGACGCGCGTGCTACTTCAGCCGACGGGGGTTGGCTTCGTCTCATAGGAACGGCTTCAGCCGTCGGGCAATCCCGAAACCTGACGGGTAAACAGGTACACTTAACGCCAGCATGATATTGCGTGCAGAGGGGCTGCGTCGCGCCTACCGCAAGCGTGTGGTGGTGCGCGATGTGAGCATGGAGGTGGCGCGGGGCGAGGTCGTGGGGCTGCTGGGTCCCAACGGCGCGGGTAAAACCACCACTTTTTACATGGTGGTGGGGTTGATTCGCCCGCACGGGGGTCGAGTGTTTCTGGGAGAGCGAGACATTACTCGCCTACCGATGTATCAGCGTGCGAGGCTTGGCATCGGCTATCTGCCACAGGAGGCTTCCGTCTTCCGCCAGCTCACGGTGGAGCAGAATCTGCATCTGGTGCTGGAGATGAACGGCATCCCCCGCGAGGAGCGCCACGCCCGCGCAGAGCGCCTGCTGGAAGAGTTCCATATCGCCCACCTGCGCCACCAGAAGGGCTATGCGCTTTCGGGGGGCGAGCGCCGCCGCGTGGAAATCGCCCGCGCCTTAGCCCTCGAACCCGCCTTCCTGCTGCTGGACGAACCCTTCACGGGAATTGACCCCAAAACGATTGAAGAGCTGCAGGAGATTATTCTCGCGCTCCGCGAACGCCATATCGGCGTGCTGATTACCGACCACAATGTGAGCGCGACTCTGCGCATCACCGACCGCAGCTATATTCTCGCCGACGGCACAATTGTGGCGCAGGGCACGCCCGAAGAGGTGATTGCCAACCCGCTCGCTCGCAAATTCTACTTCGGCGAGAGTTTTGAATGGTTTCCGTAAATCCCCCTCAAAAACCCGCCTCCTGTTGCCGACAATTTTGCCAGCACAGGAGGTCGTGATGAGTATTCAGCTCAAAAGTAGTGGCAAAGGGTATCGCCTGAACCTGTCAGGAGCAATTGGCTACGCTCAGGTGATCGAACTCTATCAGGTGGCCCAGCAGATAGCCGAAAACCCGAAGCCGACCACAATTGAGTGGGAAACCCTGCACGCCATCCATTATGCAGGGATTCAGGTCTTGATTGCGCTGAGCAAGAGCCTGCAGAATCACAATCTTCCCCTGCGCTATAAGGAACCTGCGCCGGGGTTATATGCTCAGCTAGAGCGCTACGGACTGTGGCAAGCCATGATAGAAAGTTAAGGAGGTAGGCGATGGACGATTTGTTCCAGCTGTTTTACGACGAAGCGAACGAGATGCTGGAGGGGATGGAGCAGATTCTACTCTCCCTTGAAGAGCGCGGTCCCGACCCTGAAACGGTGAACGCGCTTTTCCGCTATGCGCACTCTTTCAAGGGTAACAGCGCGGCGATGGGGTTTACCCATCTGAGCAAGTTCACACACGGCTTGGAAAGCGCGATGGAGGTGCTGCGCAAAGAACAGCGCCCTCTCACGCCAGAGATGACCAGCCTCCTGTTGCAGGCGGTGGATGTGATTCGCAGCCTGCTGGAGCGAACCCGCACGGAGGGCGATGTGGGCGACCCGCAGTGTGAGGTGATTCTGCAACAGCTCTCGCAGGTGTTGCAGGGCGCGCCGATGCCCCCCGTACAGGCTGCCTCTAGCACGCCCGCTGCCGCTGAATCGGAAAACACCGAACCCCAGCCTGTAATGTACCGTGTGGTCTATCAGCCCGCGCCCACGCTCTCGGCGGAGCATGACCCGCTTCAGCTCCTGAACGAGCTGGAAGCTTACTGCCAGATCCACGAATGCCGTTTCACGCACCAGATTCCGCCGCTGGACGCGCTGAAACCCGACGCCTGCTACGGCTCGTGGGAGATGGTGGTCGCCACCGCCTTCGAGCCAGCGATTCTGCGTGCGATTTTGGAACTCAGCGCCGAAGGCGCTACGGTGCAGATTGAACCGCTTGCGTCCGATTCCACAGTCGCCACTACAGATACCTCCGAGACAGCTGCCGCTATCGTGCAGCCCGTATCGCCCAGCACGCCCAGCCCAACCACGACATCCAGCACACCGCCTGTCAGCGTCCAGAAAACCGAGTCGCAGAGCATCCGTGTCGCCACCGAGAAGATTGACGCCCTGTTCAACCTCGTCAGCGAGATTGTGATTGCCCAGTCGATGCTTTCTACAGCCCAGAGCGCCGAGACCGACGAGCGACTGCGTAACGCGATTACCCAGATGGAGCGCCATGTGCGGGAACTGCACGAGCGCGTGATGGCAATCCGCCTGTTGCCCATCAGCTACCTGTTTAATCGGTTCCCGCGCATGGTGCGCGATACCGCCAACCAGCTCAGCAAAAAGGTGAACCTTGTGATTGAGGGTGAGGAGACCGAGTTGGACCGCACGCTGCTGGAGGCGCTCAGCGACCCGCTCACCCACCTGATTCGGAACGCCATTGACCACGGCATCGAGACACCCGAAGAGCGTCGGCGCGCAGGCAAGCCCGAAACGGGCACGCTCACCCTCAGCGCCTATCAGGCGGAGGGACGCATCTATATCGAAGTGAGCGACGACGGGCGCGGGATTGACCTCGAGCGCGTGCGCCAAAAAGCGATTCAGCTCGGCTGGCTTTCCGAAAATGACCAGCCCAGCCGCGAAACGCTGCTGGACTTCATCTTCCAGCCCGGTTTTTCCACTGCCCAGCAGGTGAGCGATCTGTCGGGACGCGGCGTCGGGATGGATGTGGTCAAGCGAAATGTGGAGAGCCTTGGCGGCACCATCTCCATCCAGTCGGAGCAGGGTCAGGGCACGCGCCTGCAAATCAAAGTGCCCCTGACGCTCGCCATTATGGATGGCTTGGGGCTGAATGTGGGCGGAGAGCATTACCTCGTGCCGCTCACGACCGTCGTGGAAGCCTTCCAGCCTGAAAGCCTCCAGCACAGCGCGATGTTTGATACCTACGAAGTGGTGAATGTGCGGGGGCGGTTCGTGCCTCTGGTGCGCTTGCGTCAGTTCGTGGGGTTACCTCCCTCTAACGAAGCAGGGCTGATTGTGGTGCTGGAGCAGGACAATCAGCAACTTGCCCTGCAGATTGACAGTATCGTAGGGCAGCAACAGATTGTGATTAAGAGTCTGGAGGAGAACTTCGTGCGTGTGCCGGGCTTTTCGGGCGCCACGATACTGGGCGATGGGCGCGTGGCGTTGATTCTGGATGTTGGTGAGCTGATTCGCCACGCGCACTCTGCCCAGAAAACCGAGCGCGCCCTCGCGATGGCGGGATAACCCTTTGAAGGTATCCTTTATCCGATGGGTATCATCGTCGGGCTGGAAGGCGGCGGCACGAAAACGGGGTGCGC
>JBBIQJ010000197.1:0-3982 GCA_037442385.1 Armatimonadota bacterium | reverse complement strand
TCTGGCTGTCAAGCGCCCAGAGGAGCTGCGGTTATGCTCCTGTAGGAGGAAACGAAATCGTTTTGTGTCCTGGGGCGTTTTCCCCTGCTTGTGGCTATTTGGGTAAAATAATTGTCCACGAAATGGCTCATTTTTGTGGTAAGGGGCGCCCGGAGGCGTACGAGTGCGAGTGGTAATGTACGGACCTACCACGCCTCCCTGCCCATAGGAGGGAAAAGACTATGATAGGCCAATCTGGAGCAATTTATCAAACGCAGGATCAACCTGTTCGGCTTATCGCTTGGGTTGAACATCCCCAAGTACACGAAGGCGCCTCTATCGAGGTAACGATCGCGCTGCAGAATCGTTCCCAATCTCAACTCTATTTTGATCTATTTCCTCATCTCACGCCTTTTGCCAATGATCCCCACTTTCCTTTCACGATAGCAGTTCGGCACGGTGAACAGCCCGTCCCGTTCAAGAGCATCCTGATCCGGCGCAAAGTGGTTTCCGATGCCGACCTGATCCCGATAGCCAGTGGGATGTTAGCGGGTTTTAGTTTTGATGTGCGGAGAGTAGGCTATGATGAGTTGCCCCGCGGTTCGTATCAAATTAGGCTATGGTATGACTCGGCTCGCCTGAGTCGGGCGATGTTCAAGACGAGGCGGTTGTGGCGGGGTCGTACATCCAAACTGGAGATACCGATAGAGATTATTTGACCCGGCATGCCCTCGTGAGGAAAGAGGGATTCAGTTCAAACGTGGGGGCTGTAAGGAGGTGTCCTCTGCACGAAACTACCCAGGAGTGGGGGGAACTGAAAGTGCGAGGAGGTAATCGGGATGCAATCCAAATGGCTGATTGAGGAAGATGAGCTTCTGCGTGGCTGGATGAGCCGTTCGTTGATGCCCTATTTCGGAGACGACTTCGGCAATCTCTACGGGAGTGTTCAGTGGCAGTTGTTAGAGAGGGAGCCAGCGAGCCACCTGAAGTTCTGTACGCATTTGCAGTGTTCACGGCGACTGGAGAGGTATCGCTACACTCCGCCTGTGGGAGCAAGCGCGACGGTGGAGTGGCGCGTGTGTTTTCGAGCCGAGCCGCTCATTTAGCAGGCTGGTTGGAATACTGCCATGACGCCTCAAACACGCGTGGTGATGGGAATAATCGGTTTCCTTCTTATGGTAGAGCTGGTGCGTTCCCTGTCTGCCAACTTTCTACCGATATCCTTTCGGTTAGGGGCAGCCTCCCTCCGATGGGAAAATGCCGCTCCAGATCTGGAATACCGCCTTATCGGCTCGCAGTTGCTTGTCAATTTTGTACCTGCAACTATAGACATGGTGAACGCCAACCGACCACGACAACAGTGGATACTGCGGGACGAACAGGGACATACTATGATTTTGTCGGTGCAGACGAAGGGTAGACTTCGTGCTGCGGGCTGGAATCACTACTCCTTCAGGGTCTTGCACTGGCACAACTCCAGAGCACAGGACTCGATTACCTTCATACATGGTTTTGATAAACGAAAAATAGTCTACATTTTCTTCTATAATACTGCTGGTCAAGAGGTGGGGTACGCCGTACTTTACTGGAGAACCTGAGGGGGGGCAGTCGTGAAGGGAGCTACTGCATGCTGGATTGCGTTTGTCGTATGGTGGGTGGCTGTGCGCGTGAGTTTGCATTGGCTAAATACTGTGGAGATGCAACATCCTTTGCCAGCAGTTGCGTATTTCGCCGCTTTCCTTCTACTCTCTCTTGTGGGAGGGGTGCTTCTTGCATTTTATTTGTTTCAATTCAGTGATTGCTTATGTCGCTGGTTAGGGCTTCTGACGGTGGGTTTTATTTTATTGCTTAGTGTGCTTTTGACGGCAGGCTCTGTGCTTTATCCTGAGATAGCGATAGATGGAGTGGCAGGTATGGTGTTGACTGCGCTGGCTTGCACGCTTTTCAAACGCCGAAAACAGCCCTGACTCGAAAGTAGATTCGGACAGGCGTTTCACGCATAATGGTAGTGTGCTGATGATGGGCAAGCCGTAGGGTTATTACCCGCAGGAGAACAGTGGGCTGGCGGTTCAGAGTGCGCCTGCAGCATAAGGTACAATTCTCCCCACTATGCCAACTGCGGCGTTCACCACGCTGGGGTGTAAGGTCAACCAGTACGAGACCCAGAAGATTCTGGAGAGTTTCGAGGCGCAGGGGTTTGAGATTGTGCCCTTCGAGTCGCCTGCCGATGTGTATGTGATTAACACCTGCTCGGTAACGCAATCGGCGGAGGCGAAATCGCGCCAGACCATCCGCCGCGCCAGCCGATTGAACCCCAACGCCATCGTTGTGATGACGGGCTGCTATGCGCAGTTCACCCTGCGGCGTGGTGAAAAACTGGACGAGGCGCACCTTGTCGTGCCCAACCCTGACAAGCTGCGCACGCTGGAGTATGTGCTGGAGCATTTTCCCCAGCTGCGCGAGCGTCTGGAAGCCGAACGCCTCACAGCGGAAGCGCCCCTCCGACGCCGTACCCGCGCCGTGCTGAAAATTCAGGACGGCTGTAATGTGAACTGCTCGTTCTGTTCCATTCCGCTCACGCGCCCCGTGATGCGCAGCACTCCCTACACCGAAGTGCTGGAAGAGGCGCGGGCGCTGGTCGCCGACGGCTATCGTGAAATCGTGCTGACAGGTGTGTTGATCGGCGACTACGGCCCCCTTTCGGGCAGCGGGGGACCCGATCTGGCAGAACTCTGCGCCCTGCTGAGCGAGATTGAGGGGCTGGAGCGCATCCGCATCAGCTCCATCGAGCCGACACTCATCCGCGACGCGCTGATAGAACAGATTGCCGTCAACCCCAAGATGTGCCCGCACCTGCACATCCCGCTCCAGAGCGGCGACTCACGCATTCTCAAAACGATGAACCGCCCGTACGATCAGGCGTTCTATCTGGATTTGTGTCGACGCCTGCGCGAGCGCATCCCCGACCTTGCCATCAGCACCGACATCATGGTTGGTTTTCCCGGTGAGGACGAGGAAGCGTTTCAGAACACCTGCAAAGTGGTGGAGGCAGCGGAATACTGTCGGGCGCACATTTTCCGCTACTCGCCGCGACCCGATACCCCCGCCGAGGCGATGGATGCCCAGGTGCCCGAACCCGTGAAAACGGAGCGTAGCCAGCGGCTGCAGACGCTTTGCAAGCAGGTGCAACTGCGCTACGCAAGCCGTTTTATCGGCAAGGTGGAGCGCGTGCTGGTGGAGACGCGCTCCAAGCTCACGGGGCTGATGACAGGCACGAGCGACCACTACCTTCAGGTGGAGTTCGCTGGCTCGCCGAGCCTGGCTGGGCAACTGGTGGATGTGCGAATCGTGGATATCTCGCCCGAAGGTGTGAGGGGCGAGCTGGTGGGAACGAGGCATTCGCCGCAGAAGTGAAACCTCAATCGGGTACACTTCTGTTGAGATGCAGGCGCTTAGCCCGGAGGGTTTTGTTGGGCGCACATGGCGTAAGGTTCGGATTTTTCTAGAAGCCATCAAGTTCGAACACACGATTTTTGCGCTCCCGTTTGCGCTGATGGGATTGGTATACGCGGCGGATACAGGCGTTTCGGGGCGCACGCTCGGCTGGATTCTGGTCGCGATGGTGAGCGCCCGTACTGCCGCGATGGCGTTCAACCGCATCGCCGATAGGGATGTGGATGCGCTGAACCCCCGAACCCGCAACCGCGCTCTGCCCGCAGGATTGCTCACGGTGCAACAGATGTGGACGGCGCTGGGGATGGCGGTGGCGGTCTTCACCTACGCCGCATGGCAGTTGAACTGGCTCTGTTTCCTATTGAGTCCTGTGGCGCTGGCAATCATTCTGGGCTACTCCTACACCAAGCGATTTACTCCCTTTTCGCACTACTGGCTGGGGCTATCGCTGGGAATCGCCCCCTCGGCGACGTGGATTGCCGTGCGGGGCGTGCTGGAGCTGCCGCCAACCGTGCTGACGCTGGCGGTCGCGCTCTGGGTGGCGGGGTTC
>JBBIQJ010000196.1:0-4036 GCA_037442385.1 Armatimonadota bacterium | reverse complement strand
GCACTTTTATCAGGTGGATATTCATGGTATTCGGGAGCTGGAATCGTTCCGATTCTCTCGCGATAGGGAAGTGCTACCGCCAGGCGTGCATGGCGTCCGAACGCCGGCTGGCATGCGGGCACTGCACGGCATGGGCGAGCGGAATGTGCAGATGCTCAAACAGCACGAGCAGCAGCAACACCTGCGCCATATTGCCGATACTTTGCTCCAGCTAAGGCGCACCTACCCGTTTGACCGCCTGTTGATTGCCGCCTCTGATGACTTAGCCAGCCCCTTCTCCACCTACCTGCACGACTATGTACGCTGCACCTTTGCGGGCACTATCCCGGCGCACGACAAGATGCCAGTCAACCAGCTCTATGAGCGCGTGCTGGACAAAATCGTGGAGCTGGACCGCGAGCAGGAGAAGCAGCTGCTGCGGGAGTTCAACGAAAGCCTTCCCCATCTGGCACTATCGGGTATAGACCCTGTGCTGAAGGCGCTTGAATGGGGCAATGTGCGCGTGTTACTCTATGATACAGACTACTCCGTGCCGGGCTGTGTCTACTATCCGTCGGGATTGCTGGGCCTATACCCCGAACATGCGCCCGAGGGTACCGAAATGGTCTGGATGTTGCCCGACATTGTGGACACGGTTGTGGAGCGAGCGCTGGAGCAGGGCGCCCAGATTGAGGCGGTTCACGCTCCGGAAGCGAAAGCAGAAATCTATGGCGTCAGTGCCATCCTGCGCTATCCGATGAGCGCGGAGGGGAGTGCAGAGTAGAATGCCAGCCCTCCTTAGAAGGATTTGCCTCTAAATGGGCAAATAATAAAGCCAGGGGTATGCTGATGTGGCAGCACCGTGTGATTAGCTTTTGGGGATGGTGTCTTCTGCTTGTTACAGCGGTATGGTGTCAGAACCGCCCCGATATCCTGTGGCTTGCAGGTGGGCATGCGGTCGCTGTGAGCCAGGTTGCCTTTTCTCCCGATGGGCAATCTGTTGCCTCAGTAAGTTCCAGTGATGCCACTCTCAAGGTCTGGCGAGTTGCGATGGGCAGTTGCTTTAGACCGTTCGTGAAGCCGACAGAGCCTACGCTGTTGCCTTCGCGCTCGACGGGCAATTTTTGGCGGTCGGTCTGGCGGGTTCGTCTTTCGCGCCCCAGACACTCCTGATACGGCGGGTGTCGGATGGCACGCTCGTACGCACTTTCACAGCGCATCAGGGATGGACGCAAGCGGTCGCCTTCTCCCCGAATGGGCAGGTTCTCGTGTCGGGCGGGGATGATGGGCGGGTACGAGTCTGGATAGTCGCTGACGGCACGCAATTTCGCTCCCTTTCCGCACATCCAACCGTGCTGACGGTTGCCTACTCTCCCACGGGAACTCACATCGCCTCAGGGGGCGACGACTCGACGGTGAAAATCTACTCCACCGCCACATGGAACCTCCTGCGCACGCTTACAGGACATACAGGCGCGGTAACGGGCGTCGCCTTCTCGCCAAACGGGCAAACCCTTGCCTCTGGCAGCACCGACAGCTCGATTCGGGTGTGGAATGTGTCAAATGGGAGCCTGATTCGAACGATTGCTGCCTCCCAACCCGTGTATGCGGTCGCTTTCACTCCCGACGGGCAATATCTTGCAGGCGCATTAGCCGATGGCACCCTCAGACTCTGGAACGCGAGCAACGGCGCGCTTGTACGGCAAATCAACGCCCACGCAGGGATTGCGTTCAGCCTTGCCTTCTCAGGGGACAGCCTGCGCCTCGTTTCAGGTGGGGAAGACGGCATGCGGCTCTGGCGCGTGTCGGACGGGAATCTCCTGCGCACCTTCACGGCGCATGCCCACGAAATCCGTGCGGTTGCCCTCTCCCCAGACGGGCAGTATGTGGCTTCGGCGAGTCTGGACCGCACAGTACGGCTCTGGCGTGCTGCGAACGGTCAACCCGTGCATTCCTTCAGGGGACACACGAACGGTGTGTTGACCGTTGCTTTCTCCCCAGGTGGACACCTACTGGCTTCGGGCGGGCTGGACCGAACTGTGCGCCTCTGGGAAGTGAGCACTGGCACGCTAATAGCAACCCTGAGTGGGCATACGGAGCGCGTGACCTCCGTGCTGTTTATGCCCTCAGGCGATCTCCTCATTTCTGGCAGCTGGGATGGAACCGTGCGCGTGTGGCATGTGCCGTCCCAAAGCCTCGTGAACACCGTCAACTTGAACTTCGCCATCAACGAGATTGCTTTGCTGCCAGACGGAGAGCGCGTAATTGCTGTCGGCAACGGGTACATCGTAGTTGTGAACCCACTCATAGGTCATATCCTGATGTATCAGTATACTGGGGAAGCCAGTTACTGCGCGGCGCTCTCGCAAACAACTCAGCGGATTGCTATCGGGACTTCGGAATTCAGCAGTCTGATAGTCCTGTTACGCCTGAGCGATTTCGGCTTCGAGAGTACCCTGTCGGGACATACAGGTGGGGTTTACAGTATAGCGTCCTACGGGCAGTGCCTCGCCTCGGGTGGGGGGTTCGATGCAACGCTTCGCTTCTGGCGCGCCGACACCGGGAGGGAGCAGGATGTCTACGACACAGAAACGGGCAACGGGATAATGGCAGTTCGTTTCGCCCCCAACGGACGCACTCTCGCCGTCGGACGCAGGGACGCCACCCTGATGCTGATACGCAATCCCTTCTGGCAGCAGGGCGACGCCGATGGGAATGGCTGTGTGGGCGATGCCGACCTGCTTACAGTGCTGTTCCAGTTTGGCGAGTCTGGGGAACTCTTACCTGCAGATATGAATCAGGACGGTGCACTAGACGACTCCGACCTGTTGACGGTGTTATTCAACTTCGGAAATGGGTGTGGAGTATAGGGAGCGCAAGCCCCTCTGCCAGACGCGGCAGAGGGGCAGAGTGATTTAGAACCGATAGCCCACCGTCACGGAAAGCCCGCTCGCGCGGTCGTTATTCGGTCCGAAACGGTCGGTGATGTCGTAGTTCACCTCGACACTATAGTATTCGTTGACCCAGTAGGTCAGCCCAATGCGCCCGCCGAACACATTCTCGCTGGGACCCGTGGTGTCCACCACATACAGCCCAGCGGCCAAACGGACTTGCCATTTGCTGTCGGTATCGGCAACGGGACGCTCATACACCTGCGTGAACAGCAGGCTCGTAATGGTGCCTCGCGAGCCGCCCGTGTGATGAGCGAACAGGTCCACGCTCAACTCGGTGGCGTCGCTGCTCAACAGGGGTATGCCCGCGGTTTCGTAGGTCAACCCAACGGCGAACCATGTCTTATTGAAGTTCTGCAGGTCCACATCGGATGGGAAAAATGCACCTGCTCGCACCCGCAGGGCACCTTCTTCAAACTGGGCAATCGCAGGCACGATCAACAGGGCAGTCAGCGCCGAAAGCGCACTCCAGCACATCCATCGTTTCATCATTCGTCTACCTCCATGTGGTTTTGGCACGAGCGTTGGTTCGCCGTTTCCCATCGGTTTCCTGCAAAATTCGCCCGATTTTCGCCAGCAGGCTGTCCGGTTTTGGGGCGTTTTTGAGTCTAATTGGGGTGGAAGACCTCTGCAAGGGGTGCTTCCACAGGGCGAAATAACGAGATTGTAGGCGGCACTGGGCTTTGATCCTCCTTTCGACAGTGTCGCCCATTTTTTTATTTCAGGCGTGATTTCACCTCTTCCAGCAGCTGGGTCATCATGTCCATCGTGAGCAGTCCCGTGTAGGTGTTTCGCGCGCTGGGGTGATAGCTCGCCGCCAGAAACTTACCGCCTATCAGCTCGTAAATGGCTCCGTGCCGAAAGACGGGGCGTGCTTCCGGAGGCATCAGATTCTCCATGCGCGACAGTCGCACACATGCGGAAAATGCCATCTGCCCCAGCGCCAGCATTCCTTGCAGACTCGGCATGAGCCGATAGATCGCCACAAGAAAGGGGAAGCAGTTCGCCTGTTCTTCAGGGGTGGGCTTGTTATCGGGCGGGGCGCAGTGAACCGCGGCGGTAATCAGCGCGTCCTGCAGGGTCAGTCCGTCGTCGCGCGAAGCTGA
>JBBIQJ010000195.1:0-4039 GCA_037442385.1 Armatimonadota bacterium | reverse complement strand
AGCGTTCTTCCTGGACGACTGGAAGCAAAACACCTATCGCGTCAGTAACGGCGAAATAACGATGGTCTTTGAGGACGAGCAAAGCTACCGCGAAAGCCTCCCTGAGCTGCCTTCGGGAGCGCGCCCCTACTCAGTGAGTCAGGAAGTACGCTACGAGTACATGTTCCATTTCGGCTTCGACAGCGAGCATGCCCTTATCTGTCCTCTCGTGATAATGCAAAGTCTCCCAACTCAGAACCCGAAGCAACATTCAGAAGATGAAAGCCATCGCCACGGACAAGCCTCGCAAGGGGCGTGGGCGCGATAAGGTTGCCTGCACTTTGGAACACTCTCTGGGGCACCGCTCCCTCTGCAAGTCAGGTAAAAACACCTTGCTGCGTCGTTATCGCGTTCGGCAGTAGTAATATCTCAAACGCCATGAACGCGATCTTGCGGGTAAACAGTACCCTGCGACGCCGTTTGAAGCAGGTATAATCCCTTTTGATGCACGGCGCCATTGAAGCCAACCGTATCTATCTGATGGACTGTCGCGAGGGCATGCGCCTGATGCCCGATGAGGAGGTGGACCTGATTGTTACGGACCCGCCCTTCGCCATCGATTTTCGCGCCCGACGCGCCAACTACAATCGCACCCCAGAGCGTGTGTTGGAGGGCTACAACGAAATCCCTGCCGAAGAGTATTACGAGTTCACGCTCTCATGGATGCGTGAGGCATACCGTGTGCTGAAGCGTTCGGGCAGTATGTATGTGTTTTCGGGGTGGAACAACCTGCGCGATATCCTGAACGCGCTTGAGACAGTCGGTTTCGAGGTGGTGAATCACATTATCTGGAAGTATCAGTTCGGCGTTTACACGAAGCGACGCTTCGTAACCTCACATTATCACTGCCTTTATGTGTGTAAAGACGATGCGCTCCGTCGCTTTTACCCCGATGCGCGGTTTCCTGCGAGCGCTCGCAACGCCGCTGGGCGCAGCCAACGCTATGCCGATATGGAAGATGTGTGGATTATCCCCCGTGAATACTGGAACGGGGATATCAAAACGCCCACCAAGTTGCCCGCCGCGCTGGTAGAGAAGATTCTGCAATACTCTTCAGTGGAAGGCGACCTCGTGCTGGACCCGTTTTTGGGTTCGGGGCAGGTTGCGGTGATTGCAAAGCAGATGGGAAGGCGCTACCTGGGCTTTGAGATTGTGCCTGAATATTATCAGTTCGCGCTGCGGCGGCTGGAGGAGGGCGTTTATCGAATCAAGGCTCCTGACAAGGAGATCAACTTTTCACTTGAAATGGACTAGTCTATATAGTCTTTTAGCCTGCTTGTCTTCTCCAGAATTTCGCGAGCCAGGGTGCGGCTCACCAGCTCGCTGCTGGAAACATCAGAGAGGATTGGCGGAACGGAAATGCTGATGCGGTAGTGAGAGTTTTTCGATAGAAACTCATGAACGACCTTGTATTTCAAAACAATGGCATCTTTCGACCGCTCAACCTGACTTTCTGGAATGAGTTCGGGATCAGCATATCCAATGCCGACGCTATGAATCACGAATAAAGTCGCTGTTTCCCACTTTGTTTCCGCTGACTCACCGAGAGTGTTGATCAGGCGGATTGTCCCGCCAGCCCTACTAAAATGTCCCTTGACAGAAAAACCACCCTTCTCAAGCCTGATGTCAATCCGCTCTCCTTCCGTGCCTACATGTTCCGCTTTGACACCCGCTGCTCGCAGTGCCGCCACAAGAATCAACTCGAGTGCGCCTCCTACGACAAACCGATTCTCGCGAATAGTTGTGGAAAAACGCCCAAGCAGCTCTCGCAAGGCTCCTTCTATATCTGCCCGAAGCGCCTTATCCTGTTCCACTGCTTCCTTTATCTTTTGGAAAGCTTTGCGCTCGTCTACGAACTGACTCATACTGGCTTCCACACCTGACGGTACGGTTATGCGTCCCCGGCTACGATTCTACCCACAGCAAGCAATTTACACAAGATTGCCGAGAAACCTCCTTCGTGAGGCTGACTTTCACCACTCCCTTAGGGTATTATGTAGCGGGAGCCGAGCTCCAGCGGCTTAAGGCGCTGCTTCAACAACAAGGAATCAACCCCGACGAAACCCCCTGAGCCTGAGCGCCCGCAAGCCTCAATAATGCACAGGAAACCGCGCCGTAAGCTCCCGTACCTCGTGGCGCACACGCTCCAGCACCGACTCGTCCTGATAATGGCGCAGGGCAGTTGCTATCAGACGGGCGATTTCGCGCATCTCAGGTTCGCGCATGCCGCGTGTGGTGACCGCAGGCGTGCCCACCCGAATGCCACTGGTAACAAAGGGCTTCTGCGGGTCGTAGGGAATCATGTTTTTGTTGGTGGTGATGTTGACCGAGTCCAGCACCTGTTGCGCCACCTTGCCCGTTAAGCCCCATTCGGTGAGATCGATCAGCATCAGGTGGCTGTCGGTGCCGCCTGCAACCAGTCGGAAGCCCTCTTCCTGAAGCGCCTGCGCCAGCGCGCGAGCGTTCGCCTTCACCTGCCGTTGATAGGCTTTGAACTCAGGCTGGAGCGCCTCGTGGAAGCAGACCGCTTTGCCCGCTATCTGGTGCATCAGGGGACCGCCCTGCAAGCCCGGGAAGACGGTCTTATCAATCAGACTCGCATACTCGGCTTTGCAGAGAATCATTCCGCCGCGCGGACCGCGCAGGGTTTTATGCGTCGTGGTGGTCACGAAATGGGCGTAAGGCACGGGCGACGGGTACTCCCCAGCTGCAATCAAACCTGAAGGGTGAGCAATATCTGCCATGAGGTAGGCGCCCACCTCATCGGCAATCGCGCGCATCGCCGCCCAGTCAATCTCGCGGGGGTAGACGGTCGCGCCGCCCACAATCAGCTTCGGGCGATGCTGGCGTGCCAGATCGCGCAGCTGGTCATAGTCAATCGTTTCTGTATCGCGCCGCACGCCGTAATGCACCACATTATAGAGGATCCCCGAAAAGTTTACAGGACTGCCGTGGGTCAGATGCCCGCCCTGCGCCAGGTCCAGCGCCATCAGGGTATCGCCGGGTTTCAGCACCGCGAAGTAGACCGCCATGTTGGCGTTCGCACCTGAATGGGGTTGCACATTCGCATGCTCCGCCCCGAAGAGACGTTTTGCCCGCTCAATCGCAAGGTTCTCCACCGCATCGTAATATTCACACCCGCCATAGTAGCGCTTGCCGGGGTAGCCCTCCGCGTACTTGTCGGTCATTACCGAGCCGACCGCTTCGCGCACTGCACGGCTCGTGATGTTCTCGGAGGCAATTAGTTCCAGATTCTGCTCCTGTCGGGCAGTCTCATGCTGAATGAGGGCGTACACTTCGGGGTCTACCTCCGCGAGGGGGGCAGTCCTCTGGCGACGCACATAGGCTGTGTAGTCTATCCCACTCATGGCTCCACTCCTGCGGGCATGATTGTACCTTCTGCACGGCGCCAATTGACGCAGGCAGGATAAAACCGCAGGAGAGCGTATCTAACTTCTCCATGCAAGGGCGCGTCGTGTGGGCACTTTTCAGTTTGTTTTTGTTTTATGGCTATAGTCAGGCGCCAGCGGATACCGATACACTCTTTCAAGAGGTTCTCAAGCAGGCGAACCTGACCCCGCAAGAAGTGCGGTTTGACCGTGAGCTGTTCGCCTACTATTTTCGCACGCCGGGTACGACAGCGCTGTTTGAGCTGGCGATTCGGGAACCGTTGCGATTGCCGTACTATGCGGAGCGGGTTCGGGGGGGTGTGGTGGGGAGTGTAGCGCGTCCCCAGCTGGCGGTGGAGCAGGCTGCCAGCTGGCTCGGTATCAGTGTACGCCGCACTCTGATAGGGGATCCCCTTGCAAACCTGCGGGAGCAGAGCGCCCAGCCCGACGCGCTGACGAACTCCCTCACGCGCCTCTTTCAAGTAGCGGGCGCGCCCATTACCCCCAACATCCAGGTGCAGATTCAGAACCTTCAAGAGTCGTTAGACCCCCTTCTGCGCCAGCAGGTTGCCTTCCTGATTTTGGTGAGCGTGCAGGCACGCCAGTGGCGC
>JBBIQJ010000194.1:0-4060 GCA_037442385.1 Armatimonadota bacterium | reverse complement strand
AGGCGGCGCGAAAATCCGCGCTCTCAAGAGCATCCATATCAAAGGGGTTTTCCAGGCGCCTGCCCAGAAGCTGAGCGGGACGATAGAAATCCATTTCAAAGCGCCGAACAAAGTGCTGGTGCGTCAGACAATTCCCGGCGTGCTGGAGCAGACCAGCGGTTTCGACGGCAAGGTGGGCTGGGAAAAGAGCAACATGACGGGGCTGCGCGAACTGAAAGGCAGGGAGCTGGAGCAGCTCAAATCCGCCGCGAACCTTACCAGTGTGGGCAACTGGCGCAAACAGTATCGCAACCCCAAGCTGCGTGGGGTGCAAAAGCTCGGCAACCACGAGGTCTATGTGATTGACCTCACCACAGCACACGGCACGAAAGCGACCTTGTATATCGATACGCGCGCGTTCCTCGTGCGTCGCGACGACAGCGAAGTCGTTACGCCGCAGGGCAGCCTTATGGCAACCAGCCTCCTGGAAGATTATCGCCGTGTGGACGGGATTATGTACCCGTTCCGCGTGCGTCAGCAGGTATCGGGGATGGAAAGTGTCATCTATCTCCAGCAGGTGCGCCATAACATCCCGATGAGCGACTCGCTCTTTCGCAAGCCGAAATAATAGACATGTTAGTCGTTGAGAATCTGGTGAAATCGTTCAAGGGGCTTCGCGCGGTGGATGGTGTCAGCTTTCGCGTGGAGCCGGGCGAGATTGTGGGGCTGCTGGGCCCCAATGGCGCGGGCAAGACCACCACTTTGCGCTGTATTGCGGGCATCCTCAAACCCGATTCAGGGCGAATCCAGATAGGGGAGTACGATCTGGCGCACGCCGAGCGCGAAGCGAAGAGCCTGCTGGCGTTCATCCCCGAAATGCCCAACCCCTATGAGCTGCTCACGGTGCGGGAGCATATGCGCCTGGTGGCGATGTGCTATCAGACCCTGCCGCTTTATGAGGCGCGCGCCGACGCCCTGCTGGAACGCTACGAACTCAAAGATAAGGCAAACGCGCTGGCGGGCACGCTCTCCAAAGGCATGAAACAGAAGCTGGCAGTGGTCTGCGCCCTCGTGCATGACGCCCGGGTATTCCTGTGCGACGAGCCGCTGATGGGTATTGACCCACGCGGGCAGTATACGCTCAAAAACGAACTCATGCGCCTGCGCGACGAGGGGTGCGCCATTCTGGTCAGCACGCACCAGCTGGACACCGCCGAGCGCCTGTGCGACCGCGTGATTATTATGCACCGGGGCAAGCTGCTGACTGAGGGCACCCTCTCGGAGTTGCAGGAACGCGCCCAGATGGACGGAAGTACTCTCGAAGAGGTATTCCTGCGGCTGACAGAAGAGGCAGAGTCGCCTGTCTCGGAGACGCCTGTGCAGACCTGAAGGGGAAGCCGTATGGCGGACTATCCTGCAGAGTGGAGCCATCACGAGCGTGCCAAGCGGCGCGCGACCGCCGTCTCGCTGGCATATAATGTGCTGTTCACGGCGGGCAAGCTGGCGGCGGCGCTGCTCACAGGTTCGATGAGCCTGCTCTCGGAGGCGCTCCACTCGGCGACCGACATCGTGGCTTCGGCGCTGGCATATGTGGGCGTGCGCGTGGCGTCTGCCCCACCCGACGAGCGCCACCCCTACGGACACGGCAAGGTGGAAACCCTCACGGGCTTCGGCGAATCGATTCTGTTGTTCCTGATGGTGCTGTACCTGATAGGCGAGGGCATCCATCGGCTGCTCGTGGGCAGTGAGCTGGAGAGCCTGGAAGTCGGCATCGGTGTGATGGCGCTTTCTGCAATCAGCAGTTTCTTTGTGGGGCGCTATGTGCTGCGTGTGGGCAAGCGCACAGGCTCGCTCGCCCTGCTTTCCAATGGTCAGCACCTGATGGTGGATTTCTGGACAAGTCTGGGCGTGCTTACTGCGCTGGGAATGATTCAGCTCACGGGCTGGACGACGATTGACCCCCTGCTGGCAATCGGAATTGCGCTATGGCTGATGCGCGGTGCATGGCGCTTAGCCACGCATGCGTTCCATGACCTGATAGACCAGAGCCTGCCCCCTGAAGAGATTGCTCAGATTGACGCACTGGTGCGGAGCGAGCCAGATGTGATTAGCTACCACCGCCTGCGCACGCGCCGTTCGGGCACGATGCGCTACATAGACCTTCATGTTGTGGTGCCCAGCGATTGGAGTTTACAGCAGGCGCATGCCGTCGCCGATCGGCTAGAAAAGCGAATCGCCCAGGCGCTGGCGCCCGCGCAGGTGGTGATTCATGTAGACCCCTACGACCCCAGCCGCGCTTCGCATCAACCTTCCGATTCCAGAGAGCGCGTGAAGGCGATATAGTCTTCCAGCGCCTCGATTGCGCGCCCTGTTTCTATCATGCGGAGCGCCATGTGAACCCCGTCGCGGATGTCGCTGGCGCGCCCTGCAATCCAGAGGGCGACCCCCGCATTAGGCAGGAGCGCCTGCATGCGTTGTTCATCGTCTCCTGAGAGCGCGGCGCGCAGAATCCGGGCGTTTTCTTCAGGCGTGTCGCCGGGTGCAATTGCCTCCATCGGCAGCGGAGGCAACCCCAGATCCTGCGGGCTGAACTCGAACGATTCCAGTGTGCCGTCGCTCTTGAGGTGGGTGAGAACCGTAACGCCAATCGGAGAGACCTCATCCAGCCCGTCCATTCCATGCACCACACAGGCGCGTTCGGCGCCCAGCCGCGCCAGCGCCTCGGCAAGCATCGTGAGCCATTCCCAGTGGAACACGCCCACCATCTGGCGTTTTGCGCCTGCGGGGTTGGTCAGTGGTCCCAGCAAGTTGAACACCGTGCGCACGCCCAGCTCGCGACGCACAGGGGCGACATGCTTCATCGCGGGGTGATACAGCGGCGCAAACAGAAACCCCACACCGACGGTTTCAATACACCGGGCAACCTGCTCTGGGGTCAGCTGGATGTTCGCGCCGAGCGCTTCCAGCACATCCGCGCTCCCGCAGCGGCTGCTGACGGCGCGGTTGCCGTGCTTCGCCACCGCCACACCCGCGCCCGCCACGACAAACGCCGTCGCCGTGGACAGATTCCATGTTTTAATGCGGTCGCCGCCCGTTCCGCAGGTATCCAGCAGGTCGGCGCGGTTGACTGAGACTTTCACGGAGTGTTCGCGCATGGCGCGTGCGAACCCCACAATCTCGTCCAGCGTTTCGCCGCGCGTGCGCATCGTCATCAGCACGCCCGCCACCTGCACGGGGGTGAGTTGTCCTTCCATCAGCGCACGCATCAGGGCGTGGGCTTGTGCTTCGTTCAAATCCTCACCTTCCAGAACCATGCGCACCAGAGCCGCTATCTCCATACGCCATAATAGTACCCCATACATAACAACACCGCACTTCACCCCGCAATTCTACGAGTTTTTGCCTCGAATTCGCCCCTGGACCCTTGACAATTGCACCCAAAGTGTGCTATAATATGGTTGCACGGTTTGCCCCGTGCAATATCTCCGGGAAGCCCGGAAAGGAGGATGCTGTATGAAACGATTGGCAACATTGGCTTTGGGTGCTTTGCTGACTGTCAACGCTTTCGCGTTGTTTGGTGAGACTGAGCCGAACGACACGCGCGCAACTGCGGATATGGTGCTTTATGGCAACAGCGCCCCGTGGGCGGATGTAGGTGTGATTAGCCTCACGGCAGACGACTCCGACTTCTTCAAAATTCGTCTGCGTGCAGGGGACTACCTGACAGCGATTACTTTCCCTATCAGCACGCTTTACACCGGCCCTGATACCGTAATGGCGCTGTTTGACGCCAGCGGCACTACCGCGATTGTGTTCAACGATGATGCTGGCAGTGGCCTTGGCTCCGCCATCCGCTGGCAGGCGACCGCCACAGGCGACTACTACATCGCCATCACGGGATGGCACGGCGCGGGGCAGTCCAGCCTGTCCTACTACGAGGGCGCCAGTCACTCTCAGGTCGGCGACTACATCCTGACCGTGAGTGTGGTGCCTGAGCCTGCCAGCATGGTCGCGCTCGGCACGGGCTTGGTCAGCCTGCTGGCGCTGCGCCGACGCAAGAAGAACTGAGCCAATCAGAGCG
>JBBIQJ010000193.1:0-4072 GCA_037442385.1 Armatimonadota bacterium | reverse complement strand
ATCGAGCGAGCTGACCTTGAACACCTCGCGCGTCATCAGCACATCTTCTACGGCTTTCGTGGTCATGCCGAGGAACTGGGCAATCTCCTGAGTGGTGGGCGGACGTCCATACTGGGCGCTGAGTTCGTTAATCACCCGATTGATTTTGCTGTTGAGCTCCTGCATCCACGCAGGCTCTTTGATGATTTTGCCCTTGTCGCGCAGGTAGTGCTTGATTTGCCCGATAATCAGGTGCGTGGCATAGGTGGTGAACTTCACGCCCTTATCGGGGTCATAAAGGTCCAGCGCGTTCAGCAGCCCGAGATAGCCTTCCTGAATAAGGTCTTCAATCGGCTCTCCGGAACCGACGAACTTGCGGGCGGCGCTCTCCACCAGCCCCGATAGCTGAAGCGTAATCATATCCCGAATTTCCAGGTCGCGCGTGCGACAATATTCACGAACCAGCTCTTCCGTGTCCCGTTTAATCATTGTTGCTCCTCCTGAGCCAACCGATTTCGTCCGTGTCGCTACTGAATCGCGTTAATCAGTTTGAACATGGGCATCATGATGGAGATGGCGATGAAGCCGACGATGCCGCCGAGAAACACAATCAGCAGAGGCTCGATCATCGAGGTCAGTCCCTTGATGGTGGCGTCCACTTCTTGCTCATAGAAGTCGGCGATTTTGACCATCATCTCGGAGAGACGCCCCGACTCTTCACCGATGTCCATCATATGGATGACCATCTGAGGGAACAGATTGGTCGAGGCGAAGGGCGCGCTGAGGGGCTGCCCTTCGCGAATGCTGGCGCGCGTGCCCTCGATGGCGGTCGCCAGCACCGCATTCCCCGAAGTCTGCCCCACAATCTCCAGCGTGCGCATCAGCGGCACGCCGCTAGCAACCAGCGTGCCCAGCGTCCGCGCAAACCGCGCCACCGCCAGTTTCAACACCAGCTCCCCAAAAATCGGCAACTTCAGTTTCAGATAGTCATACTGATAGCGCCCCTTCGGCGTGCGAATGTAGCGCCGAACCACAAACAGCCCCCCCGCAATCACGCCGCCAATCATCCACCAGTAGCCCAGCAGGAAATCGCTGGCGCTGAAAATAAACTGCGTCATCGCGGGCATCTCCACATTCATGCTCGCGAAAATCTCCTTGAAGCGCGGCAACACGAACATAAAAATCGCAATCAGCACCAGAAACGAGAACACCAGCACCATCACGGGATACATCATCGCCGACTTGATTTTCTGGCGCACCTCGAGGTCCTTTTCCAGAAAGGTGGCTAACCGATCCAGAATCTGGTCCAGAATCCCTGCCACTTCCGCCGCGCGAATCATGTTCACGAACAGGTCGGAGAACACCGTGGGGTGTTTTTCCATCGCCTCGTTGAGCGCCATGCCCGATTTGACATCTTTGCGCACGACGTCGAGGGCGTTTTTGAGGGCAGGGTCTTTGGTCTGAGTGTAGAGGATATCCAGACAGCGCAGGATGGGGATGCCCGCATCGATCATGGTGGCGAACTGTCGGGCGAACAGCACCATCGCCTGCAGTTTGGGCTTTTTGGGCTTGCTGAAGCCTGAAAAGAGCTTCGCGCGACTTTTTTGCTCCTCCACACGCACCACATGGAGTCCCTGCTCGTGCAGTTTGGCAATCAGGAGCTGTTCGCTGTCCGCCTCCAGAGCGCCCCGCAGCACGCGCCCCTTGTTGTCCACAGCCTCATATCCGTACACAGGCATCGCGTATCTCCCTCCTACGCGGTGTTTTTGAGCAGCTGCATAAAGTTCTCTTTATCCATCGCGCGGTTGACCGCTTCTTCGAAGCTGATATAGCCGTTGCGATGGAGGTCCGCCAGCACGCGATCCATGGTAATCATGCCCTGTCCCGAGTTGGTCTCCATAATGGAGTAAATCTGGTGCGTTTTCCCCTCTCGAATCAGATTGCGGATGGCGGCGTTTGCCAGCATCACTTCAATTGCCGCGATACGCCCGCCACCAATCATCGGAATTAGCTGCTGGGCGAAGACCGCCTCGATGGTGTTGGCTAACAGCACGCGAATCTGCTCTTGCTGGTGGGGGGGGAACACATCGATGATTCGGTCAATCGTTTGCGGCGCGTTTCGGGTGTGGAGGGTGGCGAACACGAGGTGTCCCGTCTCGGCGAGGGTGAGCGCCGCCTGAATGGTCTCCAGGTCGCGCATCTCACCAATCAGAATCACATCGGGATCCTCACGCAACACAGCGCGCAGGGCGTTATGGAAGCTTTCCGTGTCAGCACGCACCTCACGCTGGTTCACCATCGCGCGCTTATGTGTATGCACATACTCAATCGGGTCTTCAATGGTGAGAATATGGCACGGTCGGCTCTGGTTAATCAGGTCAATCATGCATGCCAGCGAGGTGGATTTTCCAGAGCCTGTGGGTCCTGTAACCAGCACCAGCCCGCTATGCTTTTTGACCACCTCGTAAATCACCGACGGCAATCGGAGCGATTCGATGGACGGGATTTTGGAGGGGATGACGCGCATCGCCGCGGCAACGGCGCCCTTTTGCATGTAGACATTGAATCGGAATCGCGCCACATCTTTGACCGAATAGGCGAAATCGATATCGTGGTGGCGCTCGAACTGCTCCAGCTGCGTGTCGTTGAGCGCTTCGTACACCAGTCGGCGCGTGTCATGCTCGGTCAGAGGCTGATAGGGCAGGGGCGTGAGCTGCCCGTTCAGGCGAATGGTAGGCGGTAGCCCGACGGTCAGGTGCAGGTCGGAACCGCCACGCTCCACACACTCACGGAGCAGGTCGTCGATACTGACATCATCGAGGGGTTTCTCCTCACCTGCGATTCGCAGCTCCACATCGGCAGCGCCTGGTGCGGTTTGCTCGCTATCGGGTTCCAGCCCCACCAGTTTTCTCCAGTCGAAATGTTCCATCGTCCCCTCCGTCGTGGTATGCTGGGGATATTTTGGGCAGGCGGGGTCAAAATCTTTACCGTCGAATTACGGGGAGCGGCTCGCTTCGGGTACACTTGAGGCATGCGGTGGTGGATTGTGCTGGGTTTGCTGGGGTGTCTGCCACTTTACGCAGACCGGGTGCTGGAGATTCCCACAGGGCGCGCCATCTACCCGGAACGCCTGCGCATGGAGGCGGGTTTTCTGGCGCGCTCGCCCGAACAGGAGCGCCTCTCCCTGCACTGGCGCCTCTTTGAACGGCTGGAACTCTATGGCGAACGCACAGGCGTTGAGGAGATTAATCTGTACGGAGCGCAATATACCCTCCTGCCAGAGCTGCCTGGCTATACCCCCGGCGTCTCTATTGGCGTTTCAGACCTCGGTAACCGAACCCCTGAAGGGCGGGGCTACTACCTGGCGCTTTCCTACGGGCTCCCTGCGTTAGGCGAGACCCCCCTGGACCACGACTTGCGGGTGCATCTCGGCTTTGGCATCCAGGGAATGCCCAATTTTTTTATTGGCTTTGAGATCCCGTTGAACAACTCAATGTTTTTGCTGGCGGAGCATACGGGGCGTCATCTGAACGCGGGGCTGGCGTGGTCGCCGACGCCGAACACCCAGCTGCGTGTGAGCGTGATTCGCCAGCGCACCGTGTGGAGCCTAGTGTGGCGACTGTGGGAGGAGTGAGATGAAGCCTTCGTTCTCGCCCGTACAGCGGGAGCCGCTTGTGCGAATTGTGCCCGTTGCGCCTATGGCGCGGTTGGGACACCTGCTGATTCTGATTGCAGTGCTGGCGTTCTGGGGGGGTGGGCTGTACCTCACGCCCGACCCAAGCGGACACGGCACGCATCGGCAACTAGGTCTACCGCCGTGCGCGATCTATTTCCTGACAGGTCGTCCCTGCCCCTCCTGCGGTTTGACGACCAGCGTGAGCGCGACGCTCCACGGCAATCTGGCGCTGGCATGGCGTGCTAACCCGTTTGGGATTTTAATTGTGGCGGTGTCGGCAGGCTTTCTGCTGAACAGCCTGATGGCGCTCCTGGGGCGGCGCTCGCTCTGGCTCCACTCGCAACTGGTTACATGGCTCCTTTTGCTGGCTCTTCTGGGCTGGGGACTTCACGGGCTGGTTCGGTTTCTGCTGTGGGG
>JBBIQJ010000192.1:0-4082 GCA_037442385.1 Armatimonadota bacterium | reverse complement strand
GAATCGATTCGTCGGGCGCTGGTGAACGGCAAATCGTCCTCGTGGGAAATCAGCCCCGAGTGGCGCTTGCTGACCAACCCCCACGGCGCGACCATGCGCCCCGCTACGCCCGAAGAGACGCCAGAATACGAGTATCCCCTTTATCCCAACACGCCCCTGCTGATACCGCAGGCAGGAGTATGGCTGGAGGCAGTAGAGGAATCGTGGAGCGAATCGAAGGCGATACCACCCTCCTGCACCGAGCCAGGCGTTCAGGAGGTCGTGATGGACGCTGATGCCCTGCATGGGGAACTGAAGGTACGCAACTGGCGTCCTGGCGACCGATTCCAGCCTCTGGGGATGGCGCACCCCAGGAAGGTGAGCCGAATCTACATAGACCGCAAGATTCCCCTCCTCGAGCGCCGCCGCATGCCCCTGCTATGCGATGACGCAGGCGTCGTGTGGATTCCCGACTACACAATTGCCCACCGCGTTCGCATAACGCCTCAGACGAAGCGCGTGTTGCGCGTGCGTCTGAGGCGAAACGCCCCTGCCGTTGATTCGTCAGACCATGCGGAATGAACCGCGCAGGAACCTTCGCTATGGACGACTTCGCTTCACGGCTGGCGTACCCGACTCTCAGCGATGAGCAGCTGGTGGCGCGAGCAAAAGAAGGCGACACCGATGCGCTGGAGACACTCTTCGTGCGCTATCGCCAGCCAGTGTTTCGGCTCGTCTATCGCTCGGTGCAAAACGCCGACGACGCCGAAGACATCGTGCAGGAGGTGTTCCTGAAGGCATTTGAGCGTCTGCACACCTTCCGCGAGCAGTCTCGATTCAGCACATGGCTGATGCGGATTGCACTGAACCTGTGTACGGATCGCGCCCGCGCCCAGAAGCGACACGCGGAACTGCTCCAGCGTGAGGCGGAGTATAAACTGGCATGGATGACCCATCCGAATCCGCCTGAACCCGAAGAGGTCGTCCAGCAGAACGCCTTCCACGAGGCGTTTTATGCCGCGCTCAACCGCCTGCCCGAACACCATCGGCAGCTGATTGTGATGCGCGATCTGGAAGAGATGGAATATGAACAGATGGCGGAGATTTTGAACACGACGGTGGGCGGTGTGAAGCTGCGCGTGATGCGCGCCCGCCGCGCGTTCAAGGCGATTTTAGAACCTTTATTGCGCGAGATAGGTGAGATTGAATGAAAAATCTTTGTCGTCAATTTGCGGAGTGGCTTGAGAGCGAGCCGAGCGCTCTCACTGAAACATGGCGCGCCCATCTGGAGGCGTGCGCGGTGTGTCGCACGCTCTGGCAACAGGAGCAGACGTACCGTACGCTGCTGAAGCAAGTGCGCTCGGAGCCAGTGCCCGCTTGCCAACTGCGCTGGGAGACAATTGCCTCGCGCTTGGAAACGCGCCCCCAGCGACGAATTTTCTGGGCGCCGCAGCTCGCATGGGGGCTGGGGATGGCGCTTGCCGTTGGGATTGCAACCGGGCTGTGGTTCCAGACAACGCCCCGCTCTCAGAACCCCGATTCTGCAGTTCGGGTGAGCCAGCCCGAATCCACCTCATCGGCAGGCATCGAAGGGCACTGGGAGCCGGCTACCAGCGAAGTGCAACCATCCGCGGTCGCTGAACCTGTGTTGACAGAACCCAACCCGACCCACAGCGACGGCGAGTCTGAAACCTCGCCGAAAGCGGTCCAGAAAGCTTATCAAATCGCGCGCGCCCCCGAACCCACCCCCGGGCGGGGATGGACACGCCCTTCCCCTTCTCAAATCACGATGCTCTCTCCCGAACCGATTGAGCCTCTGGACGACGCCCCGCAAGCTGAGTATCTGCCTGTGCGCTACGGCGCGCTAACGGCAACAGCCGAATCGGCAGGCGGCGCTCCTGCGGAGAATCAACACGCTATGGAGGGAACCGATGAAAACGCCATTATCTGCTCGTTTTAGTCGGCTTTTTTCAGGGCTAACGATAACTTGCCTGTTCACAGGGGTGTGGAGCCAGCCTGTGCCTGACTCGGTGCTGGGACGCGCCGCCACCGAGGTGAATCAGGTGGTTGAGTCGGCGCGCCCGGCGATTGTTACGGTGGAAGGTACCCTCGCAGGGGAGCGCACCATCCGTAGCAGCGGCTTCGTGATAGACTCCGCGGGCTGGGTCGTCTGCTCGGCGGAGGGGGTCAGCGAAGCACGCTCAGCACGGGTCTACCTTGCTGACGGTCAGGTGTTCCCCGCGCGCGTGCAGGGAATCGACAACATCACGGGGATTGCGCTGCTGCGTCTGGAGGGGGCGTCAGGCTTGCCCAGCCTGCGCTGGGGCAGCTCGGAGAACCTGCCCGTCGGCGCAACCGCGATTCTGATTGGCAATCGCGGCGGTCTGGAAGGGAGCGTTACGGTCGGCACAATCGGCGGCAAGGATCGGGTCGGCGTACGCCCCACAACAGGGCGGGTGGTGTTGCTCCTGCAGTTCAACGGCACAGTCGGCGCAGGAGAGCCGGGCGCGCCCTTGCTGGACGCACGCGGTCAGGTGGTCGGCGTGATGGTGGGCGCTTTGCAGGCGGTGGAGGGGATTCCTGTGCGCCCCGCGATTGCTGTAACGGGTTTCGCGGTTCCCAGCGAGATTGCCCAGCGCGCCGTGAACGAGCTGCGCACGCGCGGCGTCGTGGAATACGCCTGGCTGGGGGTGGACTACCAGAGTACGCCTGCAGGGGTTCGCATCGTGCGTGTTGCGCCCAATAGCCCCGCCCAGCGCGCTGGTTTGCAGGTCAACGACCACATTTCGGGCTTCAACGGGCAACCTATCCGATCTGCTGCCGACCTGACCCGCGCACTCTACCTGGCAAAACCCAACCAGCAGGTGGAGATTGTGGTGCTTCGCGAGGGCGTCTCGGTGAAGCTGTCTGTCCAGCTGGGCAAGCAGAGCCTGTAAGCGCGTGGAGTGCGGAAGCCCTGCTTCCGCACTCCAGAGCTTCAGCACCCACTGCCGAAGTTGAATAACACCGTCAGCAGGTCGGCGTCATCCACAACGCCGTCGCCATTAATATCGGCGCAGCCTTCGCCTCCACCGAAGTTGAACAACACCGTGAGCAGGTCAGCATCGTCCACGCAGCCGTTGCTGTCCACATCGCCGCCTGCACTCCCGCCGCCGTAGGCGAGCCAGTTCATCGCGAAAATGCGCGCCGTCGTGAAGGTTTGCTCACTCTCTTGACAAAAGAGATAACCCTGCGCCAGCAGGTAGTTGTGGTCGTCTCCGCCTGTTGGCTCGATGCGCAGGGTCACGAAGCCTTGCCGCGCACCCAGCGGGTCAGGCTGGCACTCAATTCGCGTGACGCGCCCACGCAAACCGCCTTCAAGATGCGTAATCAGCGCCTGAACCTCAACACCGCCAACAATTCACATACTCGCATCGGTTCGGATTATCTGAGGCAAACCACTGAACTACCGCCTCGCTGACGCTATCAGAAACTACCGTGCCGATCAGGTCTATGGTGTAGTCGATTCCGAGCCCGGGGAACAGCTCCGCAGCATTCAGGCGCACATCCAGCGCAACGCCGTCATTGTCAAGGTCCTGGAACAAAAATACTATCGCTTCGCCGCTGGGATCCACGCTGCCACTCATGTTGATGAGTTGCCCCGTGACACTATACTGTCCGCCCAAAAACTCCCACGAGACCGAGCCGTTGCGTTCCAGAACCGAGGCTAACTGGGCTGGTGCCCAGCTGCACGCAACAATCAGCAATCCACAAGCCAAAAGATTTCTCATTCCCATCGTTCGTTCCTCCTTTTCAGGATGCTATAATTATACCCCATCATGGCGATTTTCGATGGTCGTCGGATTGCGCCTTCGCGCTGGCAGATGGATTGGGGCGACATTCGGCGGGGCGAATACTCCGACCGCTACTTCTATAACGGGGTTGCCCTACTGAGTCACCTGACAGAAGAGGGCTACCTGTTTCAGGGCTTTTCGGAGCGGCTGCGGGCGCTGGGTTTGTCACCACGCCCTCCTGTTTCTGTGGGCGAGATGGAGGTCACGATGCAGATTTTTGCAAGGCGGGCGCCTTTCACCGTCGTGGCGGGCATCGACCTGGCGCTTGCC
>JBBIQJ010000191.1:0-4169 GCA_037442385.1 Armatimonadota bacterium | reverse complement strand
CCCCTTTCCGACAGCGCGATTGCGATAGCCGGAGCGCTTCTGCTATTTGTGTTGCCATCAGACAAAGGGCGCGCGATTCTGGACTGGCGTGCTGCGGAGCAGATTCCATGGGGGGTGCTGTTGCTGTTTGGTGGGGGGCTGGCGCTGGCGAGCGCCTTTGAAAGCACGGGTTTAGCCCGAGCGATTGGCTCCAGCGTGGAGGCGCTGGGGGCGGTCAGTCCGTGGGTGCTGGTGCTGGGGGTTGCCACGCTGATTATTTTTTTGACCGAACTGACTTCCAACACCGCCACAACCGCCACTTTTTTGCCTGTGGTGGCAGCAGTTGCCGCGGGTTTGGGCTTAGACCCGCGCCTGCTGACGATTCCCGTGGCGGTGGGCGCATCGGCGGCATTTATGCTCCCTGTTGCCACACCGCCGAACGCAATCGTATTCGCCTCAGGTGAGATTCGTATTCACGAGATGGCGCGCGCAGGGCTGGCGCTCAATTTATATTGCATTGCGCTCACCACGCTGATCACGCTAACCATAGTGCGCTGGGGGCTGGGCTTTTAGCGCCCTCCGCCGCCTCCCCCGCGCATGCCCGCGCCGCCGCCTGCGCCCGAACGCTGCGAGCCACCCATGCGTGGACCGAACGGACGCCCGAACGGCGAGCCAGGTCCCTCATCCTGCTGGGTGAAGATGCGCCCGGTAATCACCACTTCGCCCTGGCGCAAGCCATCAATGATCTCGGTCTTCTCGTTGCCCTGCACGCCAACCTTCACAGCGCGGCGCTGCGGTCGTCCGTTAACCAGAACCTCCACATAGGCGCCCTCAGGCGATTCGTTCACGGCTTCGTTGGGAACGGCAAGTACATCTTCTTTGCGAGCGACCAGAAACTCACAGGAAGCGTTCAGCCCGGGTTTGAGTCGTGGATCAGGCCTTTCGATTTCCACGCGCACCTTGACCACCGTAACATTTTGCTCCACGACCGCCTGGGGGTCTATGCGGCTCACCTTGCCTCGAAATTTTTCGCGCGGATAGGCATCAATCCGAATCGTTACGGGCTGACCGACTTTGACATTCCCGATATCGGCTTCGTCTACCGAGACCTCCACATACATTCGGGAGGTGTCGGCTATCTGCAGAAGGGTATTGCCCTGTGAGAACAGCGAGGTGCCCGGGGGCACGATTGTGCCGCGCTCCACAAATCGGGCAATCACGACACCGCTGAGGGGTGCGGTGATGGTCGTGCTATCCAGCTGGACTTTGGCGTTGTAGAGTTGGGCATCGGCGCGGGCGCGCTGGGCTTTCGCCGCGGCGATGTCCGCCTCGCGCAGGCGAATCTGGCGGAGGTTGGCACGCGCCTGATCGAGGGCAACCTGTGCCTGACGATATTGGGAGCGCGCCTCTTCTAGCGCCTGTTTAACCAGCTCGATCTGGGCGCGATTGGCTTCTGCAGACCTCAAGTTCGCCTCCGCTTCCCGAACACGCGCGCGCGCCGTTTCTAAGCGCGTTTGAATGTCTGCCTCCAGGGTCTGGAGGCGTTTTTCGGCAGCAACCAGCTGGCTGCGCGCATTTTCCAGTTGCGCCAGTGCGTTGTCGACCTGTTGCTGGGAGACGAACCCTTTTTGTAGCAGCGACTGGAGCCGTTCGTAGTTGCGCTGGGCAGTCTGCACCTGCTGGCGAGCGGCGTCGTAGTTTGCCTGCGCCTGCGCACGCTCCTGTGGGATAGTAACCTTCTCCAGTTGTTCCAGATTCTTGCGGGCGGTTTCCAGTGCCGTGCGTGCAGACTGAATCTGCGATTCGGTGAGGGTCGGCTGGATACGCGCCCGTTCTTCGGCTTGCTGGAGCCGTGCGCGCGCCGCTTCCAGATTCGCTTCTGCTTGATGCAGCGCTAACTCGCTCTGCTCGCGCTGGAGGCGCAGACTTTCCTCCGCTTGCTCGATACGGGCGTTCGCGGCTTCCAAATCGGCTTTTGCCTGATTGTAGACCGCAAGCGTATCCGCAGGATCGATTCGCGCCAGCAGCTGACCCTTTTGCACCACATCGCCCACATCCACCCGCAGCTCGCTGACAATGCCGCCTGCTTTGGATTTGACATCAACGATGTTGTAGGTTCGTAAGACGCCTGTCGCATTGATGGTGCGCACCACATCTTCGCGAGTAACTTCCGCAGTGCGGAATTCGGGCTGGTTATTCTGAGCCTCCTGATTCACGCGACCGCGCCACCAGAAAATCGCAACAACAGCAACGACGATTGCCACAATCACCACAACGCGCCTTTTCATAGCTTCTACCCTTCCATAGGATACCCGATGGCTATAGACGCGGGGGTGGGGCAAATGTTCTCTTTCCTACACGACAGGGGTAAGCTTTAGGGCTAAAGCGGGTATACACTGGAACGGTATGAGTCGTTTCAACATGAGTGTAGAGCAAATAATCGGGATAGTCAAAAACCTGCCCGATGAGCAGAAGCGTCAGGTATTCCGTGAGTTGGCGAAAGAGATGCGCCAGAAACGCCAGGAACTGATGCTGAAGGCTGAGCAACGCATTCGGGCGCTGGCAGCGTCAAGAGGAGTCGACTGGAATACGATGAGCGATGAGGAACGCTTGGAGTTTCATGAAGAGAGAGGATGCTTGTAGTTTGCGGTCTTTGATACAAATGTGCTTTTCTCAAGTGCGGTATGGGGCGGGAAACCAGCACAGTGTGTCGAACTGGCACGGCAAGGAGTTATTAGAGGACTTACCTGCGTGGAAATTCTTTAGGAACTGGAAACTATCCTGAAGCGCAAGGCAGCCCTAAACCCCACAGAGGCGCAGAGTGTTATTGAGGAGCTGCTTACATTTCTTGAGGTCATTCCAATAACAGGCACGCTTCAGGCTGTCGCGTTGAACCCAAAAGACAACTCGGTTATTGAGTGCGCTGTGATTGGACAAGCTACACATATCGTTACAGGGGATAAGCGCCATCTGCTGCGATTAGTCGTGTACGAAAGTAGCCAAATAATTGATCCTGCTCATTTCTTGGATATTGTGCTTGGCTGAGGGATGTTTACTCCAGAAACAAAGAAGCGTTCTGGGTATCCTATTCGTATGCGTGTGCTGGTGCTGGGGGCGACGGGGTATGTAGGGGGTCGGCTTACCCCGCGACTGCTGGAGGCAGGGCATCAGGTGCGCGTGCTGGTGCGCCATTCAGAGAAGTTGATGGGGCGTGCGTGGGCGAATCGCGTGGAGGTCTTCGAGGGCGATTTAAGTCAACCCGAAACACTTCCGCCAGCCCTGGAGGGCGTAGAAGTCGCCTATTACCTGGTTCACTCGCTGGGCGTGCGCGGCGATTTTGCCGAGCGCGACCGCCAGAATGCGCTTAACTTCGCCAACGCAGTGAGCAAAGTGACGCATGTGATTTATCTGGGCGGGCTGCTGCCATCTGCGCCCAAACCCAGCAAACACCTGCAGAGCCGCGCGGAAGTGGGGGAAATTCTACGCTCCCATCTTCCAACCACCGAGTTTCGCGCGGGACCGATTATCGGCTCTGGCTCGGCCTCGTTTGAGATGGTGCGCTATCTAACGGAGCGCCTACCCGTGATGGTCGCACCTCGATGGATTGATAACTCTGTGAGTCCGATAGGCATCCGGAATGTGCTGGAATATCTGATTGCCGCGCTGGACGCGCCACCGTTGGGCGTGGTGGAAATCGGGGCGGAGCCACTCACTTTTCGCGAAATGATACTTCAATATGCCGAAGAGCGTCAGCTGAAGCGTCGTATCATCAAAGTGCCTGTGCTGGCGCCTGGACTGGCGGCGCTGTGGGTGGGACTGGTAACGCCCATCCCGAATCGTCTAGCGGTGCCGCTGGTGGAGGGGATTGTTCACTCGCTCGTGGCGGACACCACGCGCGCTCAGGCGATTTTCCCCACCATTCACCCAATGTCGTATCGAGAAGCGGTGCGGCTGGCGCTCCTGCGGATTAAAGAGAATCAGGTGGAGACCCACTGGAGTGGCGCTCAGAACGAGCTCCCGACCTATCATCTGACGGACTGGGAGGGTTTGATCCGTGAGGAACAGTCGGTGTGGGTGCGTGCAACGCCTGAGACGGTGTTTGCGGTGTTTAGTTCGCTGGGGGGCGAGCGCGGCTGGCTGGCATGGAACTGGGCGTGGCGGTTGCGCGGTATTATAGATAAGGCTGTGGG
>JBBIQJ010000190.1:0-4488 GCA_037442385.1 Armatimonadota bacterium | reverse complement strand
CAGCGACACTGCAGGTACGAGCAGGTTTTTCTCCCGTATGACCCACGAAACGAGAGCGCCCAGCCCCACCGCGCCCAGCATCAGAAAATAGCCCGATATCCCACGCCACGCCACCTGCGCCCACAAAGGCGGTGTATCGGGCGCCGACCAGCCCAGCCAGACAGGAACCTGTAGACTCGCCACCCACGCCAGCGCGCTTCCCGCCAGCAGCAGGGGTGCCAGCCAGCGTCTGCACTCCAGCAGCCGCGCCAGACTGAACAGAAGCCCCAGCACAGTTGCCATCCAGAACAGCGTGCTGACAAGGGTCGCAGGGCGCACCCACTCCAGCGGTGCCTGTATCAGGGGCGTGCCTATCTGAAGCCCCAGATAAGCCACGCTCCAGCCCAACCATGCCCAGCCCTGCCCACGCATCGGCGTCAAGTTATACCCGAAGTCCCGCTCTGCGGGGGTATACTCTACCGAGAGGAGGAGTGTGCAATGAAACGGGCGCTATGGCATCTTTACTGGGTTCTTGCAATCGGACTGTATGCGCAGACGACAGCGTTCCAGATTAACCCCGAGCGTATGACCGAGACCTTCCTGCAGCTGGTGGCAATCGACACGGGCGCTGAAAATGAGGCTGCCGCATGCCAGTGGGTGGCGGAGCGCCTGCGCCAGCTGGGCGCGGAAAGCGTGGAAATCGATAACGCCAGCCAGAAAATCGGCGGTACAGGCGGAAATGTGATTGCGAAATTCAAAGGCGCGCGGAATGCGTCCCCACTGCTGTTAAACTCCCATCTGGACACCGTTGCCTCTACCGCTGGAATCAAGATTGTGCGCGACGGCGACCGCATCCGTACCGATGGCTCCACTATTCTGGGCGCCGACGATAAAGCAGGCGTCGCGATTATTCTGGAGGTGTTGCAGACTCTCAAAGAGCGCAATCTCCCCCATCCGCCGCTGGAGGTAGTGTTCACCATCCGTGAGGAGAAAGGGTTGCTGGGCGCGAAGGCGTTAGATCCGTCCAAAATCACGGCGAAAACGGGACTGGTCGTGGACGGGCGCGAAACCCCTGAAGAGATTTTCACGTACTCCCCCACACACTGGAAGTTTGAAGTGGTGTTTTATGGCAAGCCAGCGCACGCGGGCGCGGAACCCGAAAAAGGGCGCAACGCTATCTGGATGGCGAGCAGGGCGATTGCCCAGATGGAGTGGGGACGCCTGGACCCCGAAACGACGGCGAACATCGGCGTGATTGAGGGCGGTAAAGCGATGAACATCGTGCCCGATCAGGTCAAGCTGGTGGGTGAGTTCCGCAGTTTTGACCCTGCCCGCGTGGAAGCGCTGATGAACCGATGGCGCACCGTCTGTCAGCAGGTCGCTGAGCAGATGGAGGGCAGGGTAGAGTTCAAGTGTGAGAAGACCTTTGATGCGGTGCGTGTGTCGCCAGACGCTCCGATTGCGAAACTGGCGCTTGCGGTGATGCGTGAGATGGGCATCGAGGCGAATCTCACGCGCACTGGCGGCGGCTCCGACGCGAATGTATTCAGCGGGTACGGTGTCGAGTGCCTTGTGTTCCCCACAGGCGCTGCCGATATACACTCCAACACCGAGAGCCTGATCCTGCCCAATTTCTATCGCTGTGGCGAGGCTGTGCTACGGATCGTAACCCGATGGGGTGCTGAGAAATGATTTTTCGGCAGATCTATGAGGATGGGCTGGCGCAGGCGTCGTATCTGTTTGGCTGCCCGGCATCGGGCGAGGCGATGGTGATAGACCCCCGCCGCGACATCGATGTCTATCTTGCGGAGGCGGAGCGCTGGGGACTGCGGATTGTCGCCGTTGGGGAGACCCATATCCATGCCGACTTTTTGTCGGGCGCGCGGGCGCTGGCGAAACTCACGGGCGCGACGCTCTACCTCTCCGATGAGGGGGATGACGAGTGGCGCTACAGGGGGCTGGAAGGTTTCCCAGTGCGCTGGCTCAAAGACGGCGACTCCTGGGCGATTGGCAACCTGCGCGTACAGGCGCTCCACACTCCAGGGCACACCCCTGAACACATTAGCTTTGTGATTTATGCCTCTTCTCAAGCAGAAGCGCCGATTGCGGTCATCACGGGCGATTTCGCGTTTGTGGGCGACCTGGGACGCCCCGATTTGCTGGAGCAGGCAGTGGGTCAGCATGGCACGGCGGAGCAGGGTGCGTACCTCCAGTACCGCTCCCTTTGTGAAAAGTTGCTGAACCTGCCCGATTTTGTGCAAATCTGGCCTGGGCATGGGGCAGGCTCAGCATGTGGGAAGGCGCTGGGCGCACTGCCCGCCACCACTGTGGGCTATGAACGCCGTTTCGCGTGGTGGGCAAAATATACCCAGATGCAGGAAGCGAAGGCGTTCGTTACCGAGCTGCTCCAGGATCAGCCCGAGCCGCCCACCTACTTCGCCCGTATGAAACAGCTCAATCGCGACGGGATGCCTCTGCTTTTTGAAGTTCCCAGACCGACGCGCCTCTCGGAAGAGGCGATACGACAGGCTCAGACGCAGGGAGCCGTATTGATCGACACGCGCCCGCATCCGGCGTTTGCGAAGCACCATGTCCGCGGTGCGCTTAACATCCCCGCAGGGCGTCAGTTTTCCACATGGGCAGGCTGGCTCGTGCCCTACGACAAACCGATTGTGCTGTTGAGCGAACCCGAATCTGTGGAGTCGCTGGTGCGAGGGCTGATTCGGGTGGGGCTGGACGCGATTCTCGGCTACTATCCGGTGCAGGAGGCGGTGGCACGCTGGGGCGACGCCTCCGTGCGGAGCCTGACGCCTGAAGAAGCGCGCCAGACGGTGCAATCAGGCGAGGCGCTGCTGCTCGATGTGCGTTCCGCGATGGAGTATCGGGAGGGGCATATTCCGGGCGCACGCCATCTGCACGCTGGGCGCGTGGTGCAATATGCCCACCTTGTGCCGCGCGATCGTCCTGTGATTGTGTATTGCGCCACAGGCGTGCGCTCGTGTATCGCGGTGAGTGCCTTGCAAGCGCTGGGGTTTGACAACCTGCTCCATCTGGAGGGTGGAATGGAAGCGTGGCAGGCGTCAGGCTACGAGGTCGTGCACTCCGAAGCGGGTACAATTGAGCCTCTCGGAGGGACACGGTGATACGGCAGCAGATTGCGCAGTGGGTTCGTCAGGCGATTGACGCCGCCGCGACGGCGCAGGGATGGGAGATTGCCGAGGTCCCAGCCATTGAGGTCGAGGTGCCGCGCAATCCGGAGTTCGGCGATTACGCCACCAACGCGGCGATGGTGCTGACGCGCCTGCTGCGGCGCAACCCCCGTGAGATTGCAACGCATCTCCGTGCGCACTTGCCGTCCCAGACCGAAGCGTGGGTGGAGCGCGTGGAGATTGCGGGCGCGGGTTTTCTGAACTTCTACCTGCGCCCTGGCTGGACAGGCAAAGTCGTGCGCCATATTCTCACCGAAGACCGGCGCTACGGCGAAACCGCAATAGGCGCTGGCAAGCGTGTGCTGATTGAGTTTGTGAGCGCGAACCCGACGGGGCCTCTGTCGCTGGGGCATGGGCGCAACGCGGCGGTCGGCGACACACTCGCACGAGTCCTCGAAGCGAACGGCTACAAGGTGGAGCGCGAATTCTACATCAACGACGGCGAGAACTCCACGCAGATACGCAACTTCGCGCTCTCCGTGTGGACGCGCTATCGCCAGCTGCGCGGCGAGCCTGCCGAAATGCCTGAAGACGGCTACTTCGGCGAATATGTGATCGAGGTGGCACGCTGGATTGCGGAACATCACGGCGAGAGCCTCGTGGAAGACAACCCCGAAGCCACGCTCAAACGGTTCGATCAGGTCGCGACGCAGCTGATGCTGGAGATGCAAAAGCTGGACCTGCAGGATTTTCGTGTGGTGTTTGACCGCTGGTTTTCGGAGCAGAGCCTGTACGAGAGGAGCGCGGTTCAGAAGACTCTGGAGCAGTTGAAGGCAAACGGCTATGCTTATGAGGCGGAGGGTGCGCTCTGGCTGCGCTCCACCGCGTTTGGCGACGAGAAAGACCGCGTGCTGGTGCGAGCGAATGGTGTACCCACCTATCTCGCCGCCGATGTCGCCTATCATCGCGACAAATACGAGCGCGGCTACGACATGATGATTGACCTCTGGGGGGCGGACCATCACGGCTATGTCGCGCGGATGAAAGCCGCGATGGCAGCGCTCGGCTACGACCCCAACAAACTGCATATCCTCATCTATCAGCTGGTGAATCTCTATCGGGGCGATGAGGTGGTGCGCATGTCCAAGCGTGCGGGCGACCTTATCACTCTGCGCGAGGTGATGGACGAAATCGGCGTGGACGCGCTCCGCTTCTTCTACCTGCTGCGCTCGCACGACAGCACGCTCGATATCGACCTGGAACTCGCGAAGGAGCAGTCGGAGAAGAACCCTGTCTACTATGTGCAATACGCGCATGCGCGAATTTGCAGTATCGAGCGCACGGCGCAGGAGAGGGGAGT
>JBBIQJ010000189.1:0-4512 GCA_037442385.1 Armatimonadota bacterium | reverse complement strand
GACGATTCAAGCGGCGTCCTATCCCGCATCGATAACACCACGGGCTGTCTCACAGGGCGCTCGGCTGGGGTCTACTATCTGGCAATCAGCCGCTACAATCGGGACGCGCTGGGCTGCGGCGGCGGTCTTATCTGGAACAACTCGCCCTTCGGCACGGTGCGCTGTCCCGACGGCCCCGAAGCCACCTCGCGCGTGAACAGCTGGAGCGGTAGCACCTCCGCAGGCGGCGTCTACACCGTCTTCCTCACGGGCGCGCAGGGTGCCACCCGCGGCAATCCCGCCGATTGCTGCGTCGCCCATAACGGCGATGTGGACAACAACGGCTGCGTAGATGATGCCGATCTGCTGGCAGTCCTGTTCGCCTTCGGGCAGACAGGTAACAACCTCGGTCGCGTCGACACCAACTGCGACGGCGTGGTGGATGACGCCGACTTGCTCGTGGTGCTGTTCAACTTCGGCAGCGGGTGTTAGTTAAAGTTGGGGAGCAGGCTTTTATGCCTGCTCCCCAACGGGGCATAGCGCCCCTGTCGTGTCTGCCAGCAAGCCCCTATTGTCGGCAACAACTGCTTCGGTTGTTCGTCAGCGAGGCGTGCTGCTCTGGCGCTTTCACAGGCGCCAGCACGCCACCCGCATTGCGAACGGCTTTTTCCAGTTCGGCATAACGCACTCGCGCATCACGCTTGAAGGTGATCAGGAGCGTGTTCTTCTCCCTGTCGACCTTCTCCACCCCGTTGATCTTGGCGACCGCCGCCGCTACCTTGCGGGCGTCGCCCTTCTGAAGGCTCAGCGCCAGCCGACACGAGTAGCGCATGCCAGACCCCATCGCATGCGGAATGTTCCCCACAGCAAGTGCCACCTGGCAGACCGGAAGAACCGCTTCGTCGTAGGTGACCGTTGCGCTATTGGTCTTGAGGTCGACTTTGACCTCCTGCACGCCATCGAGCTGTTTCAGACCGTTCGCAACGGCATCACCGCATGCCGCGCAGTGGAATCCGCCGATTTTAAGCGCCACTGTGCGTATCTCCGGCTTCTGCGGAGCGGACTGCTGGCTCAGCGCCACCACAGCGAGCAACATGCTCGCAAGTCCAACACCAACCAACTTCCTCATAACCTCTTACCTCCTGTTGGGTTTAGTATTTCGCCTTGTGGTACAAGACGCAAGCAATCACTTTTCTCTGAATCCCCTCCACACTTGGAGCGTGGACACGGCATAGAGGCAGAATGTCGACGGCAAGCGCTATTTACCGCGATGCCGTGACGATTTCTGCCGGAAAACCCAGTTGACTGACCCCAGCCTGAATCTGGGACGGCTGAAGTCGTTCGGGGTCGTAATCAACCTGCACCCTACGCGCACGCATGTTGACATTCACCCGATGGACGCCGGGCATAGATCGCAGACGCTCCACGATGGCTGTGGCACAAGCATGACAGGTGATACGATCCACACGCAACATGACCGTCTGCACTGAGGCTGTTACAGGCGCCTTCCCGAGCTCTGATCCATGCTCTGAGCGGGGGATTGGTAATGCAGGCACCAGCAGGGTTCCCGCAGCAAAGAGCGTCACCAACCACAATGCCGCCTTCTGGAACCGCTTCGTGTGGGAAGCGGGTGCCGCACAACAGCGGGCATCGGAGTGGGACACGGCGCAACACTCGTCACGCGCTCGTTGCGGACGATAGGTGAAATAGAACGCCATGCCCAGAAACGCGAAGGTCAAGCCAATCAGATAGGGGCGAAACGGCTCCAGAACGGCGCCTAACCCCAATGTCCCTGCGCTTGCACTCCCCAGCAAAAGCGGAATCCAACAGCAGGCGGAAGAAAGACTCGCTGTGAACAACGCCCCTGCATAAGTGATTATAGTCCGCATCCTTATCCCTCCAATCACGGTTTATTGGGCGCAACAGGATAGCTTGCTGACATCCTTGCGGAATGCCAGCGCCGCTATTTTCACGGATTCTGACAGGGTGGGATAGACGAAGAGCGTGTCGATCAAATCGTCCAGGGTCATGCGGGCGCGGAGCGCCAGCGCCGCGATATGGATAATCTCCGCCGCGTTCGGCGCCAGCATCGAAACGCCCAGCACACGGTTGGTACCCTGTTCCACCACCATTTTAATCAACCCGCGTGTATCGCGAACCGCAGCGGCACGCGGCACCTGCTCCATCGAAACGACGCGACACTGACAGCGATAACCACGCTGAACCGCCTCGTCATCGGTCAAACCCACCATGGCGACCTGTGGGTCGGTGAATACGGCGCGTGGGATCACGGTATAGTCCATCGGCTGCGACGCACCGCCAAAGGCGTTGCGGGCAACCAGGGCACCCGCATGGGCGCCTATTGGGGTTGCCATCTGACCCGCCACCACATCGCCTGCCGCCCAGATGTGGGGCACATTTGTGCGCAGATACTCATCCACCCTGATGAACCCCTGCGTACTGGTCTCAACACCCGCCGCCCTGAGGTTGATCTGATCGGTGTTCGGGCGCCGACCGACCGCAACCAGCAGGCGGTGCGCCTCAAAGCGCCCCTTCGCGGTGTGCAGGATGACCCCCTGCGGCGACCGCTCCACACGCTCGACCTTCGTACCCGTGTGAATCGCAATCCCCTCTTCACTCAGCAGATGTTGAAGGGTCAGGCTAATCTCTGGCTCATAGTTCGGGAGAACCCGATCCAGCATCTCGATGATGGTAACCCGACTGCCCAACCGCGCGAACATCTGCCCCAACTCAAGCGCGATAAAGCCGCCGCCGATAATGGCAAGGCTCGGCGGCAGCTCTGTGAGTTTGGTGGGTTCGTCGGCGTCCAGCAAATCGCTGGTGAGCGCGTCCACCTCGTTCAAGCCCGGTATGGGAGGTAGCACAGGACGCGAGCCAGTTGCAATCAGACTCTGCTCCGCTTCCACAAGCTCACCGTCCACCTCAACCGTGTGCGGGTCTACAAACTGCGCATGCCCTTTACAAACGCGCATGCGCGCGCTGTCCGCTGCAACGCTGAAATACTTTTTCTGCCGCAGTTCACGCACAATTTCATCTTTCTGGGCAATTAGCTCATGGAAGTCGATGCGCTCCTGGCGGGTGTAGATGCCCGCAAAGCGGGGGTGGCCCGCCAGATGCCACAGGTGCGCTGCCTCGATCAGGTTCTTGCTGGGCACACAGCCTCGATTGACACAGGTGCCCCCTATCGTGCGCTCTTCCACCATCAGCACCTGCCTGCCATACTCCGACGCCTTGATGGCTGCCGCAAACGCCGTCGAGCCAGAACCCAGTATCAGAAAGTCCACTTTTGACATCACGCTTTTTCACCTCCTGAAGAGTGGGACAACCGCTCCACCAGCAGCCGAATCGTTTCCTCCAGATGCCTGTTGCGCAGATAGTAGCAGGCGAACTTGCCCTCTTTGCGCACTTTTACCAGACCCGATAGCGATACAATCCGCAGGTGGTAGGAGATTGCTGGCGGGGAGCTATCCAATAGGGTCGCTAGCTCGCACACACAGAGCGGCTGCAGAGTCAGCGCATACAGAATGCGCAGGCGCACAGGGTCCGCCATCGCCTTCAACAGTAACGCGGCGCCCTCAAAGGACTCGTCCGACGGCATTTGGCGAGCCACGCGCTGCACTCGCGTCGGATCCTCGTTATATGCCTCGCATACAATCTCCTCAATCGGTCGTCTTCGGTTCATCAATCGCCTCCTGTCAACAATTAAACGAACGCTTAATCGCTCTGGTTCCATCGAAAAGAGTGATTCTTCCTGCGGATTAGGTGGATTCAGATTTGGTCGCTGTGCCTTTTCAGACCCAGCCCCACTCTTTCAGCACATCCCACACCGGCGGCTGGCTCCAGAGCCACTCCACGCGCAGCCAGAAACCCTCCAGCACGTGGCTGGAGTAGACCCCCGCCGAACCCGCAAATACCACCTGACAGGCGCCGTCCTCGCCTCGCTGGGCAAATTCCGCCTGCTTGCGCTCCGGGTCAATCACCCAGTATTCGGGCACGCCAGCCGCTTCATAAGAGTAAAACTTCTCACCCCGATCGATACTCCGACTCTCTTTGCTGACAATCTCCACCACCAGATCGGGCGCTCCATCGAAATAGGTGCGCTGGAGGCGGTCTATATGTTCGGGCAGGATGACGATCAGGTCAGGTTCACGCACCTCCTGTTCCCCGTCGGGCAGAGTCAGCTTCACCGCAAATGGAGGGTGATACACCACGCCACCGGGCTTGTGTCGCTCGACCCAGAGCTTCACGAGTGCGACCAGAAAGCTGTTGCAATCCTGATGCATTTTTGAGACCGGCATCTTTATCCTCACTTTATTGCCAACCAGTTCCGCGTGGATGTCTTCCTGCTCCCAGCGAAGGAACTCTTCCACGCTCATCTCTGCTGGCACGCTCTGTGTTCGGGTTGCCATACAATCACCGACTTAAGAGTACCCTACCCAGGAGAGCTTCTCTCTGGAAGGCTTCGGAAAATTGGGTTCACCTGCTGTGTTGCAAGGATGGGCATTCCAGCTT
>JBBIQJ010000188.1:0-4539 GCA_037442385.1 Armatimonadota bacterium | reverse complement strand
TGCGTGAGACGCGCTTCCGCCGCGAGATCGATATGAGCAAAGACCCCAAGATGTATTCGTTCAAGGCGCCTGAGTATGAGGTGGAGTTCATCTTTGATCCGCGGTATGCCTCTCCGCATATTCAGGGCCGCATCGGGAGCGACGGCTACGGGATGACCGATGCCCGCTATCTGGACACGAGCGACCCGTCGGTGCGCATGATACGCAAAGTGGTTACCCTCACGCGCGACGAGATTCTGATGCTGGGCAAGCGAGACCGATGAACTTTCCGCTGCGGGGGCAGGAGGCGTTAACCGACCCGGGCGCGCGCTTACGACGCCTGTGGGAGGTGCGCAATATCGTGGTGATGCCGGGGGTGTTTAATGCCCTGTTGGCACGGCTGGTGCAGTTTGAGGGGTTCGAAGCCCTCTATATTTCGGGCGCGGGCGTTACGAACACCCTAATGGGTTTGCCTGACCATGCATTCATCAGCCTGCCAGAGATGGCGCACGTGTGTGGCTATATCACACGCGCGGTGAACATTCCTGCTGTCGCTGATGCCGACACGGGCTACGGCGAGGCGCTTCAGGTCGCCTACGCGGTGCGCACGCTGGAGCGCGCTGGGCTGGCGGGCATCCATCTGGAAGATCAGGTCAGCCCCAAGCGGTGTGGTCATCTGGAGGGCAAAGCGGTCATCCCGAAAGAGGCGATGGTCGCCAAAATTCGGGCGGCGGTAAACGCGCGAGAAAACCCCAACTTTGTGATTATCGCCCGCACGGACGCCCGCACGGTGGAAGGGTTGGAGGCGGCGATAGACCGCGCTCGCGCCTACCTGGATGCCGGCGCGGACGCGATTTTTACTGAAGCGCTCCAGACTCCCGACGAGTTTGAAGCGTTCGCGCGCGCGATTCCTGCCCCCCTCATGGCGAACATGACCGAGTTCGGCAAGACGCCCTACCTCACCGTGAACGAGTTCGCCCAGCTCGGCTATAAAATGGTGATATTCCCCATGACATGCCTGCGTGTTATGATGAAAGCGGCGGAGCGGGCGCTGGAGACACTCAAACAGTCGGGCACGCAAACGCCTCTGCTGGATCAGATGCAAACCCGCGCAGAGCTTTACGAGCTGCTGGAATACGATCGGTATCTGAAATATGATAAGGAACTGGGGGAGTGAGAGCATCGCCAAGTTCTATGTGGCGGAGAAATTATATCGCGTAACGCCCGCCTATCCCGATGATAGTCTTTTGCGCGGGGCGGAACTCCTGGCGCAGAGCGTTATTGGCGTGCTACCTGTTTTGCAGGAGGGCGTTCCGATTGGGGTTCTCACGGAGGCAAACTTGCGCGAGGCGCTGCAAGCAGGCGCGGAGTGGAGCGATCCCCTGGGCGAGTGGGCGTCCGACGCTTTTGTGCGCGTGCCGATTGATGCAAGTGTGGAAGAGGTGCTGCCGCAACTGGCGGAGACCGATTTGCCCGCGATTGGCGTGGACAGCTGGGGGCGCTATGTGGGGGTGGTCAGCGCCGCAGGGTTGATGGCGCGTCCTGTCAGCACACCACAGGTGGGCATGATTGGGGGGATGGCTACCCCGCTGGGCGTATACCTCACGAACGGGATTGTGTCGGCAGGCTCCAGCAATCTGGGGCTGGCGCTGACGGGGGCGCTGCTGTTTCTGCTCTATGCCGCCGCGACCTGGATTGTGATTGGGGGCGCGCAGCTGGCGCAGACATGGTACGGCATCCCGTTGTACAGCTACTATAACTCGCCGTTTGCGGGGCAGTGGACCCTCGCCTCCGATGTGCTGGGGCTGGTGTTGCGGGGGGCTGTTTTTGTGATATTTCTGCTTTTGATGCGGGCGCTGCCCATTGCAGGCACGCATGCGGCGGAGCATATGGTGGTGCATGCGATCGAACGGGGCGAGCCGCTGGTGCTGGAGGTGGTGCGCCGCATGCCGCGCGTGCATCCGCGCTGTGGCACGAATCTGGTCGCGGGCGTGGTGCTGTTTCTGGGGCTGAGTAAGTTGTTCACCTGGGGTTCACCCCCCGATTCGGAGGCGCACGACCTGGCGCTGCTGATGGCGTTGCTGTTCACACTGATGTTCTGGCGAACCTTTGGCGCGTTTTTGCAGTGGGCAGCGACCACCAAACCTCCCACCGAAAAGCAGATTCTGGGCGCTATTCGCTCGGCGGAGATGCTCTTGCAGAAGGCGCGCCCTTATAGCGGCTTGACGCCATCGCCCCTCATGCGCCTGTGGAACAGCGGGCTGATTCAGATTCTGGCGGGCGCGTGGGGGGCGACCCTGCTGTTTCTATTGCTGGAACACTGGCTGGGGATTACACTCCTGCTCGGATAGGCGCGTGCGAGAGGAGGCGCCTCCTCTCGCACAGGAGCCGATATTTTTACGGTTGAGCGCCAATGATGCGCAGCTGGGTGGTGAGGGTGTAGGTCTGTCCCTCCTGTTCGAACACGAGTTCGGCGTAGCCGACGGCGTGTCCCTGACGCGGGCGCGCCAGAAAGCCGCGCCAGCCGTCGCGCGTGCGCTCCATCGGGCGCCATGTCCATCTCGAGTCGCGGAAGTCGTGATTCAGGCTGGTGGTGAACCAGAGCCGCGCCTCTTTCGCAGGCGGCGTGCTGGAGGCGGTGATTTCCAGCCCCTCAGGGGTTTCTTTCAGCTCCCAGTGCATGGTGGGAAGGTGCTTGCCCTGCGCCAGCGCCCGAATAAAAGCAGACATGGTGGCGTACACGCGTGGGCGGTCTTCCAGTCCGTGACCACTGTTGGGCACATAAAGCACCCATTTCGGTTCGGGCAATCCGTCCCAGTAGAGGTTCAGCGCGTCCTGGGCCCAATAGCGGTCGCTCGTGCCGTTAATGAGGAGTTTGGGCATCGTGTAGCGTTCGCGATAGCTGTAGGGGTCTTCCAGTTCCACCAGTTTGCGCCCTGCGGGGGTGTTCAGCTGCTGGAGCATCCCGCCCGCCACATAGTCGCCAATCTCTTCGCTGGGGACGCCCCTATAGAACTCCAGATGGTGCGGCACCTGCGCAGGCAGGTTCAGCACATCAATCACCATGGGGGCGATGCCCGCCACGCGCTTATCGCGGCTTGCTCCAACCAGCCATGCGGTCCAGCCGCGTTTGGAGGCGCCCGTCACCATAAACTGCTGGGGAACGGTTTTACCTTCCTGTCGGAGAAACACCTGCACGGTGTCCATACACTTCAGCACCGCCTTTGCCATCGGGAAATGGAGCGGCCAGGTGGGGTCGCCTGTCTGCAGGAACTTCTGCCAGGTGTAGACGATCAGGGCGTCTTCGGTCAAGCCGCCGAAGAGGGGTTGCTTGGGAATGTTGTAGAGGATGACAAACGGGACGCCCGTCTGCGTTGCCAGCAGCGCGCCCAGCGCCTCGTTCCCTGAGCTGGGATTGCCGCCTGTATTCAGCAGCGCGGCGAAGCGGGGAAAACGCGGGTTGTCAGGGTAGAAAATTTGTACCGAGTGATCCCACTCGATACCCTGCCATGTTTGTGAAATCATGAAGAGCGTATAGACGGTGGTATTGCCGACGCGCCTGGCGTCGCGCTTTTCCCAGCGGTAGGCAGGTTCGGGGCGTTGAAAATAATCGTCCAGTGGGGTCTGCGCCAGCGCAGGGGTGCTCAGTAGCAAAATCCCGGGCAGCACTGTCCAGAAACTGTATCGGCTTCGCATGCAATTGTTGTACCCGATGGGGTATAATAAGATTCCTGCCGTGCGCGTGATGCCCGCGGTGGATCGAACCGTCGACTCTATGAGCGGGAGGGACGGGGTGTAGCTGAGTGGCAGCGTCGGGCAACCGACGAATCGCGAGGCAGCCTCTGACCTCCAAAAAGATACCGAGGGGTTCGCAACCCCAACGGCACACGGCACGGCGGGGTTTCTGGCAGGAATCCCGCTTGCGCCTTCGAATCTATCCCCTGAGGAGGCTTGAAGATGCGTAAACTGGCAAGCGCCGACGAACTTTTGAACATCTGCTATGAGCGGGATGCGTCGGACATTCATATCGTGCCGAACGAACCACCCACCCTGCGCCTGCATGGACGACTGGTACGGCTGGAAGAATTTGGCGAGCTTAGCCCTGCCGATACCGAGCGTCTGTTCCGTGAAGTGGCGCCACCCCGTGCTATCCACGAGCTGGAGCGTGTGCGTACCGCCGACTTCGCCTACGCCCACGAAAAAGCCCGATTCCGTGTCGCCGCTTACTACGAGAAAGGCAGTATCGCGATTAACTTCCGTCTTATTCCCTACCGCCTGCGCTCCTTTGAAGAGATTGGGTTGCCCGACCACATCAAGCGCCTGCTCCACCTGCCGCGCGGGCTGATTCTGGTAACAGGTCCCACCGGCTCTGGAAAAACGACCACCCTGGCAACGATGCTGGACTACATCAACACCCATCGCGATACGCACATCGTGACCATCGAAGACCCGATTGAGTATTACCACGAGCCGAAAAGATCGGTGGTCAGCCAGCGTGAGGTGGGCGTCGATGTGCCCAGTTTCGATGAGGGCGTGGTGCGTGCCCTGCGTATGGACCCC
>JBBIQJ010000187.1:0-4598 GCA_037442385.1 Armatimonadota bacterium | reverse complement strand
CTTTTGGGGGGGCTTTTGGGGTTCGCGGCGTGTGTTCACGCCTGATGGAAATGACAAACATCAGAGGACGCGGGGGACCGCGTCCGTACGGGTGGCGTAGGGGCACGGTTCCCCTGCCCCACGCGGGGAAATTAATCGTGCCACGAGGGGGAATGCGCATCCTTGCGACAGAGCAGCTGAAGCCGTCAGAGAGAACCCCCCGACGCTACAGGAAGGGGGCAGGGTATAATAGGCGTACCTATGCCCAAACGGAAGCGCAAGCTATTCCGACGCTACTTCACGGTCGCAGAAGCGAATGCGCTCCTGCCCGAATTGCAGGTGAAACTGCTCCGATTACAGGCGATGATGGCGCGCCTGCGCGAAGAGTACGCCGAGAAACAAGCCGAGCTGTTCCAGATTGCCCAGCGCAACGGTAAATACCCCAACTGGGAACCTTCTGCAATTGCGCAGGAAGTGCATCGCGCAGTGGATGAGCTGCACACGATGGGCGTGGTCATCAAAGATATCGACGAGGGCATCGTGGACTTTCCCCATCTGCGCGAGGGGCGGGAGGTCTTTCTGTGTTGGAAACTGGGTGAAGATCGCGTCCGCTACTATCATGAACTGGACGCAGGGTTCCGCTCGCGCAAGCGCCTGAACGAGGAGTGAACCGTGCTGCAAGTGCATGCGCCTGGGCGGGTGAATCTCATCGGCGAGCATACCGACTATAACGAGGGGTATGTGCTGCCTGTGGCGATTCATCTCGGCGTGCGACTTTATGCGCAACCGCGCTCTGACTCGCGCTGTGTGGTCTACTCGGAGACGCTGGACGACCAGATTGAGTTTGATCTCGGCGCACTGCCCCCGCCCGAGACGCTTCCTTCGGGCTGGATTCGGTATGTTGCGGGCGTCGCGGTAATGCTTCAGGAGCGCACGGGACGCCCCCTCACGGGCTTTGAGGGCGTCATCGCCAGCGACCTGCCCCCAGGTGCGGGACTCAGCTCCTCCGCCGCGTTAGAGGCGGCTTTCGCCGTGCTATGGAACCATCTGGATCAGCTTGGTTTAGACCGAAAGACGCTCGCGCTGCTGTGTCAGCAAGCGGAATGGCGTTATGTGGGCGTGCATTGTGGCGTCATGGACCAGTTCGCCAGCCTGCTGAGTGAAAAGGGCTGTGCCCTGTTTCTGGACACGCGGAGCCTTGCCACCGAATCGGTGCGCCTGCCGCAAGAGTGGGTGATTGTGGTCGCCGACACGGGCAAGCCGCGCGCACTGGCGGAGTCGGCGTACAACGAGCGCCGTGCGCAGTGTGAAGAGGCGACGGTCGCGTTCCGCACGATGCTGGGCAACACGGTGAGCGCTCTGCGTGATGTGAGCGAAGAGGACGCCCTGATTCTGCTGCCCCTGCTGGAAGAGCCGCTGCGCCGCCGGGCGCGCCATGTGATTGGCGAGAACGCGCGGGTACGCGCCTTCCTGCACGCCCTGCACGCGGGCGATGCTCAGCGCGTGCGCGCCCTGATGCTGGCATCCCATATCTCGCTCCGCGACGATTACGAGGTCAGCTGCCCCGAACTGGACCAGATGGTGCAGGCATGTCTCGAATCGCCCGGGTGTGTGGGCGTGCGGATGACGGGCGCGGGGTTTGGCGGCGCCTGTGTGGCGCTTGTGGAACGCGCGCAGTTAAACGCTTTTCTGGAATCGGCAGAACACCGCTACCGTCAGCAGAGCGCGTACACGCCGCGACTTATCCCCTGCGAAGCCTCTGCAGGCGCGACCATTGTAGAAGATGAGGTATAATTTTCCCCTACAAGGAGGTGTGTTATGCGAATCCACACATGGACAGTCGGAATGCTTCTGGTCAGTGCCTGTGCAACGGCGCAGGTGGAACCCCGCGGTGAGAACCCCGCCATCCGATTCAACACGCTTTTTGGCAGCACCGGGTTGATTACCGTGCCGACCTCCACCACCACGCGCCATGAGCGGTTCCAGCTGGGCACGGCGTTCGGCAAGGAGACGCGCACCATCTCACTCAATTGGGGCATCTTCCCCAGCATCGAGGTGGGCGGGGTGTTTGTGGACCGCCAGAACGCCAATAACAAAGTGCTGGGCACAGCGAAGGTTACCATCATTCCCCAGAACTTTGACTGGCTGGAGATTGGGCTGGGTACGATCGACCCGTTTGACGCTATCGAGCGCACCGCCTACGGAATCGCCAGCGTGAATGTGAGCGTGCCCAACGAAGCACAAGAGCGGGTCGTGGGACTGCGCGTACATCTCGGTTACGGCACCGGGCTGTTCCGCGATAAGGTAATCGGCGGCGGCGAAATCTTTCTCGGTGAACAGTTCAGCATCGTAGCGGAATATAACGGCGTGGACACCAACGCGGCGCTCCGCTATGTGCATGACGAGAACCTGCGCATGCAGGCAGGTGTTCAGGGCAAGGTCCTCTATTTCGCCACGACCTACGGGTTGAGTTTCTGAGAACAGCAGGCGTGGGAACCTCTTGGCTGAGGTTCCCACGACACTGCCTATCGGGATGCGCTCTCCTCTACAACCTGGCAGCGGTTGAGGGAACAAGTATCCAGAATCCCATCTGTAATAGCCCTGACTATCATTTGGATGTTGTTCCGTACTTTGAGTTTGCGCCGAATCGAGGCCAGATGCTTTTTGAAGGTAGAGCGCGTGATACACAGAGTATCGGCAGCTGAGTCGATGTGCCCCGTTTGTGCAAAGACACATAGCACTTCCAACTCGCGTGGTGAAAGCCGATTGCGAACACCAGCTTCGCTGTACTTGGGTTCCCTGCCATTCATTGCATATCACCGCTCCGTTGATTCACCGCGCTGACGGAAATTCCTGCTCTGGGGAAGCTCGAAGATGGGTCATTATCTGCACGCGCAAGTTCTCGGAGCGGGCACAGAGAGCCATTCGTTGGAGGAAGGCTCGCGACTCGGGCGCAGAAACCGTGTGTTTCTGCGCGAGCTCCCAGAGAGCTTGCTGTACCCCAGGTTCCCGTTCCCGACAGAACGCCTCCACCAGATGAACCAGGGGCACTAGTTCGCGGTGAAAACGGAGAGCAGTGCAGGCTTCACGGCGGACTGTAGCGTCCTGATCAGTGGTCGCCGCGCGCCAGAGTATCGCTGTCGCTTCGGGCAGTTCCAGAAACCGCAGGGCAGAAAGCGCCTGGCGACGCACCCAGGGATCTGAGTGACTGACAAAGGGCTGAACCCACGGCAAGATGGTGGGTTGCGCACTGTTGCCCAGCGCGCTCAGGTAAAGCCCCTGATCGCGAGGTTCCGCCGATTGAGACAGGCGCTCGCGGAGCCATTGCATAATTTTCACTGCAATTGGATGGCGCGGAGCCAAACGTACCATTCCCCCAGCGCTGAGAACCCAGTTCGCCTGAATCGGGTCCTCAGCAGTTGCTGGAACCTTTTGAACCTGGCGCCACACATATTCCAGCAAATCGGGGCTGGTGCGCTTCAGCATAGCAAGCAGGTTGAGAAATTGCATAACCACCTCCTTGCGGCTCACGAACCGCTCCACAAGCTGGATGGCAGCGCGTTGTGTGGCAACCGTGGCAGGGGTGTGGTCGCTGGCTGCCATCAGGCACGCCAGCATAAAAACCACAAGATAGTCGTTCGGTTCGAGAGACATGAACCATTGAAGGAATTCAGGGATCCGATTGGGATAGAGTGCGAAAAACGCTCGCATCGGCACGAACAGCGTGTTGTCGTTGAAAGGCTTGTTCAGGTGATTGGCTTCGCGGAGTTGCTGCTTTGCACGCTCCAGTTCGAACCCGCGAAGCGCTTCTCGAAAGAGCTGGGCGTTGAACTCGTCGTAAGTCAGAATCTGCAAGATGGGACGGCGTGTTCCCCTTCGCTGAAGGGTCGTCCACTGTTCTTGAAGACGCCGTGTTGCCGACCCGGGGATTGCCTGAGGCGACTGCGTTTGCTGGAGCGTAATCTGATATTCGGTAACGCCAAGATTCTCGATGCTGGACACGAGACGCAAAGTCCCCTGCAACGCCATCAGACTCTGAGTGCGAGGATGGTAGTCAATTGTAGAATGCGCGGTGAGCTGCGCCAGGGGGGCCATCGATTCGGAGTCATCAGGGAGACGGGTGTGCCATGCTTTACGAAAGCGCCTTCGGTATGGGTGATGCTCTGTAAGCTCGTAGGTAGCCCAGACTTCGCGATCCACCCAGCGTTCGAGCACCTTCCACGAAGGCTGGGGTGCGTCGGCGATTTGAAACCAGCAAGCCAACTGGCGTAGAATCTCCTGCGCCAGTGGCGCCACGCGCGATAGAAATATCCCGTTTTGCAGATGAAAAGGAGGCGTGTAGGTAATTGCGCAGGGTATCTGCAGGCAGGACTCAATTGCCGCGCGCACGCGCGCCTCCAGTTCGCCTAAGCCCTCCGCTGCGAACTGACACTCGGTCACGGTGAGAAGCAAACCGTGAGCAAACGGGAGATGTGCCAGATTAAGAGAGAGATCCAGCGTGACCCCGAATGCCTGGGGCATCCCGACGAGAGTAAGCTCACTGCGCGTTTGCACCTGATACCGAACGCGGTACGAGGCGCTTTCACCGCGTCGAAGAGGAGGGCGAAGCGAGGGCGTTG
>JBBIQJ010000186.1:0-4608 GCA_037442385.1 Armatimonadota bacterium | reverse complement strand
GGCGGGGCTTTCCGCATGCGGCTACAAGCCTCAGGGGCCGATTATCTCGCAATCCAAAACCCCGCCTGAACACCTGCCGGGCGAAACCCTCTACTTCGCCACCGCGCTGGCGGTCAGCGGCTTCGCAACTGGCGTGCTGGCGAAGTCTTATGAGGGGCGTCCCATTAAAATTGAGGGCAACCCGAACCATCCTGCCAGCCTCGGCGCGACCAGCGCCATCACGCAGGCGATGCTGCTGGACCTTTACGACCCCGACCGCTCGCAAAACTTACTCAAATTCGGGCGCGTCGCTGGCTGGAGTACCTTCACAGGAGAGTTGCTCCAGCAGATGGCTATGCAGAACGCCAAGCAGGGAGCTGGGGTGCGTATCCTCACAGGCGCCATCACCTCGCCCACCCTCGCCGACCAGATTCAGCAGTTCCTGAAGGCAAACCCGCAGGCGAAATGGTACCAGTACGAAGCGGTCAGCTGGGAAAATATCTACGAAGGCACACGGCTCGCCTTTGGAGAATGGCTGTATCCCCTCTATCGCCTGGACCAGGTAGATGTGCTGGTTGCGCTGGATAGCGACATCCTCTACACAGGTCCGGGCGCAGTGCGCTATGCGCACGACTTTATGCAGGGGCGCAAAGTGCGCAAGGGTCAGGAGCGCATGAACCGCCTCTTTGTGGCGGAGCCGATGTTCACGGTTACGGGCATGACCGCCGACGAGCGGCTGCCCATTCACTCCAGCAAGATAGGTCGGCTGGCATATGAAATTGCTCGCCTGCTGGACGCCCCTGTGCAGGCAGAAGTCGCGGGGGAACTGACACCCGAAGAACAGAAATGGGCGCAGGTCGTCGCGGGCGAGCTGAAAGCGCATGCAGGCAGGAGTCTGCTGGTGGTGGGCGAAGCGCAACCGCCTGCCGTGCAAGCGATTGCCCATGCCATCAATCACGCGCTGGGCAATATCGGCAGCACGGTGGTGTTTATCGCACCTCCCGAAGCGAAACCCACTCTCCACACCCAGGACATCCGCCAGCTGGCGCAGGAAATTCAGAACGGCGCAGTGGAAGTGCTGATTATGCTGGGCGTCAACCCCGCCTACGACGCTCCAACAGACCTCAACTTCGCCGAGCTCATTCCCAAAGTGCCCTTCAGCGTCCATCTGGGGGCGTATGTGGATGAGACCGCCGCGCTCTGTGTATGGCATGTCCCAGAGACCCATCCGCTGGAGGCATGGGGTGATGTGCGCGCGTTCGACGGCACGGTCTCCATTCAGCAGCCCCTGATCTACCCCCTCTATGCCAACACACGCACGGCACTGGAACTGATGGCGCTCATCAACGGGCAAGCAGGCAAGCAGACCTACGAGCTTGTGCAAACCTACTGGCAGAAAACCTCAGGTCTCAGCGGCGCTCAGTTTGACAGATTCTGGCGCCAGAGCGTCCACGATGGGGTTATGCCCCGCACAGCGCGCCCTGTGAAGGCGGTTGCACTGAAACAGAACCCACTTGTGGTGCAGGTTCCCACTCCTCTGGACACCGTGCAGGCAACCGACACGCTGGAAATCCGCTTCGCGCCAGACCCCACCATCTACGACGGGCGCTTCGCCAACAACGCATGGCTTCAGGAACTGCCCAAGCCCGTTACCCGAACCTGCTGGGATAACCTTGCTTTTATGAGCCTCAACACCTTCAAAAAGCTGGGGCTGTGGAGCAAGGCGACCTTCGCGTGGAACGAGGATGTTTCCTTCGTGCGCGACCAGGTGCCCCTGATAGAAATCCGGCTGGACGGCAAGTCGTTGATTGTGGCGGCGTACCCGATTCCGGGGCATGTGGACGACGCAATTACGCTCCATCTGGGCTACGGGCGCACGCGGGCTGGCGCGAAAGGCTCTGGCGCAGGATTCAACGCCTACACCCTGCGCACCACCAGCAACCTCTGGTTTGCACGCGGGGCGGAAGTCATCCCCACGCGCCAATCCTACACCGTCGCCCGCACAGAAGAGCATCACCTCATCGACACGCGCCAGCAGAATCCCGAGCTGGATAGCACAGCGCATCGCCCCATCCTGCTTACGGGCACCCTCGAAGAGTTCCGTCAGGACCCCGAGCTCAAAAACAAGCCGCACCGCAAAGGCTATGAACACATTCACCCCTCCATGTACCCTGAGCGCCACCGCTACGATAAGTACGAGAACCCCGCCAACTTCCGCTATGCCTGGGGCATGGTAATAGACCCGACCCTCTGCACGGGTTGCAGTGCGTGTGTTACGGCATGTCAGGCGGAAAACAACATCCCCGTGGTCGGTAAAGAAGAGGTTGTGCGCCGGCGCGAAATGCTCTGGCTCCGCATCGACCGCTACTTCAAAGGCTCGCCTGAGAACCCGAAAGTCTATCAGGCGCCCGTGCCGTGTATGCACTGTGAGAACGCGGGCTGCGAGCTGGTGTGCCCCGTCGCGGCGACCGTGCATGACCACGAAGGGCTGAATGTGATGGTCTATAACCGCTGTGTGGGCACGCGCTACTGCTCCAACAACTGCCCGTATAAAGTGCGACGCTTCAACTACTACCGCTACAGCTACATGAAGTCGCCTGTGCTGCATCTGATGCAGAACCCCGATGTAACGGTGCGCGGGCGCGGTGTGATGGAGAAATGCACCTACTGCGTCCAGCGCATCAGCAAAGCACGCATTAACGCTAAGCGCGAGAACCGGCGCATTCGCGATGGCGAGGTCATTCCCGCATGCCAGCAGGCGTGTCCTACGGGGGCGATTGTGTTCGGCGACCTGAACGACCCCAACAGCAAGGTGCGCCAGCTGCGCGACCAGCCGCATAACTTCGCCATTCTGGGCGAACTGAACTACCGACCTCGCACCACCTACTTAGCGAAGATCGACAACCCGCACCCTGAACTTTCTGGCGCGGAGGCAAGCCATGCAGGAAGCCATTAAACCTAAAGTGCAGGAATTCCCCCTGTTTGAGGGGCAGCAGACCTACGAGCGCATCACCGACCAGATTGCGCGGATCCCTGAGAATCCGCATCCGCCCGGCTGGACGGTGATGTTCGGCATCGGCGCAATCGGCACGCTGTTGCTCATCACCTCGCTGGTGTGGCTCGTCGTCATCGGTACAGGCATCTGGGGTATCAACCAGCCCATCGCCTGGGGATTCGCCATTATCAACTTCGTCTGGTGGATCGGTATCGGACACGCCGGCACGCTCATCTCGGCGATTCTGCTTCTGTTGCGCCAGGCGTGGCGTATGTCCATCAACCGCTTCGCCGAGGCGATGACGATTTTCGCCGTGATGTGCGCAGGTTTGTTCCCCCTGTTCCACACAGGACGCCCCTGGGTGGCTTACTGGCTCTTCCCCCTGCCCAACTGGCTGGCGATGTGGCCCCAGTTCCGCAGCCCGCTGGAGTGGGATGTGTTCGCCGTCTCCACCTACTTCACGGTCTCGGTGCTGTTCTGGTATATGGGGCTTATCCCCGACCTTGCGACAATGCGCGACCGCGCCAAAAGCGCACTGGCGAAATTTATTCACGGCATTCTCTCCTGGGGCTGGCGCGGCTCGGCAGTCCACTGGCTCCGCTATGAACAGGCTTACCTCCTGCTGGCAGGACTCTCCACGCCGCTGGTTCTCTCGGTTCACTCTATCGTATCGTTAGACTTTGCCATCTCCATTGTGCCCGGCTGGCATGTAACCATCTTCCCGCCCTACTTCGTTGCAGGCGCTATCTTCTCCGGGTTCGCGATGGTACTGACCCTCGTCATCCCGTTCCGTATCCTCTACCCCGGTTTGCGTGAATATATCACAATGAACCATATCGACTGGATGGCGAAGGTCATGCTCGCCACCGGCTGGATTGTCTTCTACGGTTATCTCTGCGAGATGTTCTTTGGCTGGTACAGCGCGAACCAGTTTGAGCAATTCCTCGTGGTGAACCGTTTCTTCGGACCCTACTGGATGGTATACTGGGCGCTCATCTTCTGCAACGGCGTTGTACCCCAGTTGCTCTGGATTCCCAGGATTCGCCACAACCTGCTGATCCTGTTTATCATTTCCCTCATCGTGAACATCGGAATGTGGTTCGAGCGGTTCGTGATTGTGGTCATCAGCCTGCATCGCGACTTCATGACCTCGGCGTGGGGTCAATACGCGCCCACCTTCTGGGACTGGAGCCTCTATCTGGGCACGCTTGGCTTCTTCGTCATGATGATGTTCCTCTTTGCACGGTTTGTACCGATGCTGGCGATTGCGGAGCTGAAAGACATCTGGCATCGCCTCTACCACGGTCATGGGGGGCATAACGGACACGCAGGGAAACATGCCCCTGCGCCTACCCCCACAGGCAAAGGAGGTGAGTCCTGATGGCGCATGTGGAGACAACCCCGCAACTTTATGGGATGATAGCGGAGTTTGAAACCCCAGAACAACTGATAGAGGCTGCCGAGCGCACTCGCGCTGCGGGCTACAAGAAGTTTGACTGCTACACCCCCTTCCCTGTTCACGGGCTGACCGAGGCGATGGGAGTGGAAGAGGCGAAAGTGCCCTGGACGGTGTTTGTCTGCGGCTTGATCGGCGCGGCGGCGCTGTTCAGCTTGCAGGCGTATACCAGCGTCAT
>JBBIQJ010000185.1:0-4657 GCA_037442385.1 Armatimonadota bacterium | reverse complement strand
GTCCCCGTCTGGCGATAATAGTCGTATAGCGCTCCCTTAATCAGGCTCACGAAATGCTCTGCGTGGGATTGAACCGCCTCGTAGGCTCGGTAGGGCATATAGGGCTGCTTGCTGGCGAGGTCCGCCTTGTTTTCGCTGACGCGCCAGTAGCGCAGGCGTCCCGGGTAGTGCTGTTTGTGAAACTCCAGATAGCGCGCATCGCCGGGGTAGCCGTGTTCACCGCTCCAGACCTGCACTGTGGTAGCAGGGTCGCGAGCGAATACTGCCAGCGTTTCGGGAGCGGGCACGCGGTAGGCATGATAGGGACTGCGCTCCGCCTGCTCGCCCCGATAGTGCTGGGCGAACTGTTTGTAAAGTTGCGCCAGCGCGGGAAACCGCTCCAGATAGGTTCCCAGGAGCGCGCCGCCGCGAAGCATATGGGTGTCCACGAAGAAGTAGTGAACGCCTGCCTCGCTTAGGAACGCCTCCACTCCTGCACGCTCTCTGGCTGGTATGAGCGATTTGAGCAGGGGCGGCTCCCAGCGATAGCCCGGGCGATAGGCACATTCGGGCAACCAGAAGCCGTTCGGGGGGCGCCCGAAATGTTGCTGATAGGTCTGCACGCCCAGCAAAATTTGCGCCCGCACGCACTCGTCGTGTGCTATCAGGGGCAGGTAGCCATGAGTCGCTGCGCTGGTGATAATTTCTATCTGTTCCTCCTCCTGAAGCGCGCGGAACCCCCCGATAATATCACACCCCAGCGATTCGAACGCTGCCTCCTGATGCGCGTAAAACCGTTGCCAGTAGTATGCCAGTCCTGCCATCCAGCGCTCGCCCTTCTGGAGAAAGGCGCAGGCATCCTGCTCTGCGAAGGCGCGTTTCTGAGCGAGGTAGCCCTTCAGCTCCGCCGCGAACGCAGGATGCGCCAGCTGTTCCAGCAGCACAGGCGTGAAGCTGAGAGTGTAGCGCGCCGCGACGCCCTCTTGCTGCAATCGGCGTGTGATGTCCCACAAAGGCAGGTAGCACTCACTGGCGCTTTCTACAAGCCAATCGGTTCCGTGAGGCGACCTGCCATGCGACAGCACATAGGGGATGTGCGTATGCAGAACCAGCACCCAGTAGCCGAATGGTTGCGCCATCGCCGCGAAGTATACCTGCCCACAGGGCAACACGCGCTATCGGGTATAATATGCCGAACCGCGATAGGGGTTGAGAGCTCATGGCGAAAACGAAAATCACCGTTAAGGATTTAGCGCAGGAACTGGGGGTGCCAGTAAGCCGCGTCACTGCCATATTGGCGGAGCTGGGCATCTCCGAAAAAGAGGCGCAGAAGGGGTTAGACCCCGAAACCGCCGATACCCTCAAAGAGATGATACAGGAGATGGCAGGTGAGCTGAAAACGCTCATACTGCCACCCAGTGTAACCGTGCGCGATCTAGCGCAGGCGATGGGGCTGGCATCCACCGAACTGCAAAAGCATATCATGACCCGATACCAAAAGCTGGTCGCCCCGCACCAGAAACTGGAACCCGAACTGGTGGAGCAGCTGGTGCACGATTTCGGCTGGAGTATTGAGTGGGAAAAACCTCAAGCCGAGCCTCAACCCGTCGCGGTGGCGCAACCCGTTACAGGACCCAAGCCGCGCCCACCCGTCGTCACCATCATGGGGCATGTCGACCACGGCAAGACAACGCTACTGGACTATATCCGTCGCACGCGCGTCGCCGAGCGCGAGTATGGTGGGATTACCCAACATATTGGCGCATATCAGGCGGAGCATCAGGGCAAGCTCATCACCTTTATTGATACGCCCGGGCATCAGGCATTTACCGCCATGCGCGCTCGCGGGGCACGGGTAACAGACATCGTGGTGCTGGTCGTCGCCGCCGATGACGGCGTAATGCCCCAGACAATAGAAGCCATCCAGCACGCTAAGAACGCAGGCGTGCCTATTATCGTCGCCATCAACAAAATAGACAAACCCGAAGCAAACCCCCAGCGCGTGATGCAACAGCTCACCGAACACGGATTGATTGCCGAAGAGTGGGGCGGCGACACGATTATGGTGCCCGTTTCCGCCAAAACAGGCGAAGGGGTGGACACGCTGCTGGAGATGATTCTGCTGGTGGCGGAACTGGCAGACCTCAAAGCAGACCCCGACGCGCCCTTCATGGGAACTGTGATTGAAGCCAAGCTCGACAAGGGGCGCGGTCCGGTGGCAACGATTCTGGTGCAGCAGGGCACGCTCAAGCGCGGCGATGTGCTGGTGGTCGGAAAGACATGGGGGCGCGTACGCGGCATGTTCGACCACAACGGCAAACCTGTGGAACGCGCAACCCCTTCCACGCCGGTGGAAGTGATGGGGCTGAACGAAGTACCTGTGGCAGGCGACCGCGCTGAGCGTGTGGAGACCGAGCAACAGGCGCGCGAAATCGTGGAAGAGCGCCTCGAAGCCGAGCGCACCCAGCAAACCCAGCCCCTCCGCAAGGGCGTCAACCTCGCCGAACTGTTCAAAAAACTGCAGGCAGGTGAAGCCCAGACGCTCCACATCATCCTCAAGGCAGACACCTATGGCTCTGTGGAAGCCATTCAGCAGGCGCTGTTGAAGTTGCCCAAGCCTGAGGGTGTGGACGTCAAAATCATCAGCGCCGCCGTGGGCAACATTACCGAAGCCGATATCGATTTTGCGATTGCCGCCGAAGCCGTCGTGCTGGGGTTCAACACCAAAGTCGAATCGAGCGCGCAACAGAAAGCCAAAGCGCACAAAGTGGATGTGCGCACCTACCGCATCATCTATGAGCTGCTGGAAGAGGTAGAGAAAGCGCTCACGGGGCTGCTGGAGCCAGAAACGAAAGAGGTGCATCTGGGTACGGCGGAGGTGCGCGCGGTGTTCCGACTTTCCAAAGGCATCACCGTTGCAGGGTGCTATGTGCTGGATGGCAAAATTGTGCGTAATGCGCCTGCGCGACTGTGGCGCAACAACACGCTTATCCATGAGAGCCGAATATCCACCCTGCGCCACCTCAAGGAAGACCGCCGTGAAATCGCCGCAGGCTACGAGTGCGGAATCACTCTGGAAGGCTTCACCGACTATCAGGAAGGCGACCGCATCGAGTGCTACGAGATTCAGGAAGTGCCGCGCTAAGAAATCCCCATGCTCACGCCGCAAAACCGACTGGCTCTGTTGATGCATGGCGGCATCAAAGGACCGTTCGGCAAGACGGGAATTGGGCTGCTGCGCTATAGTCCTGCCACGATTGTTGCCGTGATTGATCGCGAGAGCGCGGGCGAATCGTTCTCCGCTCTCACACGAGTTCCGCGCGAGGCGCCGATTGTGACCTCCGTGCGCGAATCGCTCGCCTATCAGCCCGATACGCTGGTGATCGGCACCGCTCCCAGCGGCGGCTTGCTCCCCGAAGAGTGGCTCACCGAACTGCAGGATGCGCTGCTTGCTGGGCTGAACCTCGTGAACGGACTGCATACCCCCCTCGCAGAGCATCCTGTCCTTAAACCCCTGCTCCACGAGTGCCAGTGGATATGGGACATTCGCAAAGAGCCGCCCAATCTTTCGGTAGGAAGCGGCAAAGCACGCCACCTCGCCTGTAAGCGTGTGCTGACTGTCGGAACCGACATGGCAGTCGGGAAGATGACGGTGAGCCTTGAGATGCATCGCGCCTGCCTCGCATGCGGCATGTGCTCCCGATTTCTGGCAACAGGACAAACAGGCATTATGATTGAGGGCTATGGCGTGCCCCTCGATGCCGTGCGTGTGGACTACGCTTCCGGCGCTATTGAGAAGTTCGTGCTGGAGCTGGGCGCAGACGCCGATGTGGTGCATATTGAAGGGCAGGGGTCACTGTTTAACCCCGCTTCGACGGCGACTCTGCCTCTGTTGCGCGGCGCCCAGCCCACGCACCTGATTCTGGTTCATCGCGCAGGACAGACCCACATCCGCACCTTTCCCGATGTGCCCATCCCTCCATTGCGTGTGGCGGTGGAGCTCTATGAGGCTGTCGCCGCGGCAGGCGGTTCGTTCTACCCCTCTAAAGTGGCGGCGATTGCGCTCAACACCGCCCACTTGAGCGAAACGGAAGCACTCGAAGCGATACGCCAGGCAGAGCGCGAAACGCAGCGACCCTGCACCGACCCCGTGCGATTCGGCGCGGAAACACTGGTGGAGGCGATTGCCTGAGAGAGGGGATTGCTTTACCTGCTTGTTAGAAGCGATATAGGAATAATGAACAAGCAAAAAACGCGTTGGGCGCTTCTCTCCGACGGCTAAAGCCGTTCCTATGATACGAAGCCGACCTGCGTCGGCTAATAGAGCTAACGAAGACTGGCTTTGTTTGTCAGGAACGGCTCCAGCCGTCTGGCACAAACGCCCTCTGATTGCTCTGAATCGCCTCTTGTAGAGACGAGAGCTCTCCAAACTCCCCACCTTCCCCTTGATTTCTTAGCGTGGCTAAAGGTATACTCTATAGAAAATGGAGAAGGAGGAGACGATGCAGACGCTCAGTTCTCAGCAATCCGAGGCGGCGGAGCAGGCGCAAAGCCTGGGGTTCGTCGCGATTAACTACATCACCTGTCAGCCGCACTATCGGGAGCGGTTCGAAAAACTGTTCCGCACACGCGCGAAGGCGATTGACCGTATGCCCGGCTTCCGCGGCATGTATGTTCT
>JBBIQJ010000184.1:0-4675 GCA_037442385.1 Armatimonadota bacterium | reverse complement strand
CACTTCCGCCAGCGCATCCACCGACGGAGGCGCGTCATCGGGGGTGTAGCGCGCTGCCAGCCCCCCGCCCAGATTCAGAATCGGCGCCCCATAGCCATAGCGCTGGCGGATCATGGCGGCGAACGCTACCATCGCGCGAGTCGCTTCAGCGAAGGCGTCCAGCTCGCTAATCTGGGAACCGATATGGCAGTGGAACCCCTTCAGCTGGAACCGTGGCTCCGCCAGCACCTGCGCCGTGGCGCGCTCCGCATCGCCGTTAATCAGGTGGAACCCGAACTTGCTGTCGCGCTGACCCGTGCGAATCAGCGGATGGGTTGACGCCTCCACTTCGGGGGCAATTCGAATCATCACGGGAGCCGTCTCGTGGGGCACGAGCAGGTTCTGGAGACGAGCAATCTCGTCAAAGTTATCTAGCACGATTGTGCCGACGCGGGCGTCCAGCGCCTGACGCAGCTCGGCTTCCGTTTTGTAGACGCCGTGCATGTGAATTCGCTCCGGGGGATAGCCTGCGCGCAGGGCGGTATAGAGCTCCCCGCCTGAGGCGACATCCAGCGCCAGTCCCTCTTCGGCGATTATCTGGCACACGGCGAGGTTCAGCATCGCCTTGCCTGCGTAGGTAATCTGGGTATCGGGTTTGTGGATCTGGAACGCCTCCCGATAGGCGCGACAGCGCTCCCGAAACGCCGCCTCGTCCAGCACATAGAGGGGCGTGCCGAACTGTTCCGCCAGCTGCACCGCGTCGCAGCCGCCGATTGTGAGATGTCCCGCTTCGTTCACCGACTGCGTGCCCAACTGCATAGCGCCCAATTATAGCGCATGGCGCGGCGTCGGGTATCCTCATGCTGACGATGTTCTGGTGGACGGCATTCATTGTGTTGCTGATAGACCAGCTGACCAAGCTCTGGGCGCTCGTTGTGCTGGAATGGGACCGACCGCTTCCTGTGATTCCCGGCTATTTTTATTTGACGCTGACCCCTAACACGGGAATTGCGTTCGGGATGTTGTCGGGCAGGGGGTGGCTGACGATTCCGCTCACGCTGGTGGTGGCGGGGGGCTTAATTCTTTACCAGCTCCGTGCGCGTCCGTCGCGGGGCATTAGCTTGCTGACGGGCATGTTGCTGGGCGGCGCGCTGGGGAATTTTGTAGATCGTCTGCGGCATGGGTTCGTGGTGGATATGTTTGACTTTGTTATCTGGCCCGTCTTTAATGTAGCGGATGTGGCGATTACGGTGAGTCTGGTGGGACTGATGGCAGTGCAGTTATTTGCTCGCGAAGAGCCGACGCAGAGCGAGTCGGCGGAGGAGCCGCGCTCATGATGCCCGAACTGTTTCGCTGGGGTCCGATTGCTATTCACACCTACGGTCTGATGTGGATGGTGGGCATCTGGCTGGCGGTGTGGCGGGCGCTTCGGGGGGCGCGTCGCTATGGGGTCAACCCCGATGATGTGTTTGATCTGGCGTTCTGGGCGATTCTGGTGGGCGTGATTGGGGGGCGGCTGGGCTATGTGCTGATTTTCTGGCGTTCCTATGCGTCGGACCCGCTCTCGATTCTGCGCGTGTGGGAGGGGGGGATGTCGTACTTTGGGGGTTTTGGGCTGGCGATTCTGGCGGCGTGGTGGTTCGTGCGTCGGCGGGGGCTGGACGCATGGCGGATTGCGGACTTAGCCGCGCCTTCCGTCGCGCTCGGCTACGCGATTGCCCGGATCGGCTGTTTTGGCGCGGGCTGCTGCTATGGCGCTCCGACCGACCTGCCGTGGGGCGTGCTGTTTCCGGGACATTCGCATCCCGTTCATCCCACCCAGCTCTACTCGACGGGGATGAATCTGATTATTTTCGTGATTCTGACGCGCCTTGAGAATCGGGGCTGGGCGACAGGGCAGCTGTTTGCGAGCTTTCTGATTCTGCACGGGGCGTATCGGTTTATCAACGAGTTCTTCCGTTCCGGGGCGAGCTCGCTCACGGTGCTGGGCGTGGGGATTTTCACCTATGGGCATCTGGTGGCGTTGCTGGTGATGGGGGTGGGCTGGTATCTGTTTCGGTTGCGCGGGCGGAGCAGGGCGCAGGAAACCGCGGTGAAGACCTGATACGCAGGCGCGCCGCCTACGCACCCGACAGCACGGCTCTCATCCACTCGGCGCGGGCGCGCCCCACATGGTCGGGTTCGGGGGGCGGATAGACGGCGATTCGGAACAGGAGCTGGTCGGCGTAGTCACGTGCGGGTTCGTCGTAGCGTTGCATGGCACGCATGCGGTAGACGGCGAGCGCTCTCAGGGTCGTGCCCAGCGAGAGATTGCTCGTGTGCTGGAGCGTGGCGGTCAACTCCTGCCATTCGGTTTCGAGCGCATCGGCATCGATTCGAGCGCGGACTTCGCGCTCCGCTTCGATGAGCGTGCGGAGCGTGCCGCGCAGGCGTGCGAGCCAATCGGGGAGCGGATCGCGCCTGCCCAGCAGTGAAATCTGCACATAGCCTTCGAACGCGAGGCTTCCTTCGCCGTAAAGACCGCGCGTGTGGCATCCCAGCGCCTGGAGCGCCTCCAGCCAGCGCGTTATCTGGCGCGCGCGTTGCAACCCCATCAGATGCACCAGCAGTCCCAGTCGGATGCCAGAGCCGAGATTAATCGGTGAGGCGGTCAGATAGCCCAGCTGCGGCGTGTAGCCCCAGCGCAGGGGTAGCCTTTTGAGTATCGCTTCCCAGTGTTGCATCTGCTGGGTGAGCCAGTCGGGTTGCCAGCCAGCGCAGGTCATCTGCAGGCGCAGGTGGTCTTCCTCGTTCACTATCGCGACGGCGCTCCCATCGGCGTTCAGCAGCGCCCAGCGATGGGGCAGGTCGTTCAAAAGCGCGGGACTCAGCACGCGCGCGCCCACCAGCAACGCTCGCTCCTCCATGCTCAGGCGCCCAATCTCCAGAACACCGCCATCGCCCAGTCCGTGGGGTATCAGGGCATCGCGCAGGATTTGGGCGACGGCATGGAGCTCGGCATCGCTGGCGCGATGGGGGAAGGGATACTCCAGTAGGTTGCGCGCCAGTCGCACCCGCCCCGAAATGACCACATCCCTGTCGGGAGCAGGCGCACTGAGCCACGAGCAAACCAGAGCCAGAATGCGGTCCATCGTTATCGAAACTCGATTCGCCACCGACGAGCGTCCAGTTTTTGCCAGCGTCCTTCTGCGCGGGCGCGCTGGATATGGGCGACGGAGCGCAGAACCAGCAGGCGCAGTTCGTCGGGGTCGCGCGGGCGCGTGCGCGCGCGCCGCCTCGTCAAACCCAGTCGGCGCATCGCCTGCCGAACCGCTTCACTCCGCTGGCTCTGAGTTGTCCAGTCCCATCGGCGTCGCATCGGCAATCTCCTGAAGCATCGTTTCCAGCGCGGCGCGAGTCGACTCCTGCTCGGCACGCACCTTCAGGTAGTCGCTGTCAATCTCTGTTGCGTATGCCTGCAACAGCACCCGCGCCCAACGCCCATCCTCTTCCGAACGCCAGTAGACGAAGGCGTTCAGGCGATCCAGAATCAAATCTTCCAGCCCAATACAGTAGACGACGCCGTTGTCTACCTGGATTTCGGTGATACGCTCGGCATCGCCTGCAAGGGTTTCGTCGGGAATTTCCAGCGTGATGTCCCATTTGGGATGGTAGAACACACGCCCCTCTGCACGAAACCCCATCTGCTGCAGCTCCGCGACTGCCTGCTGGCGCGAGGCGACCACCAGATCGATATCCGCCGACAAGTAGTCGCCTGCCGAATAAATCTCCACGGCGCTCCCGCCCACTACAATCGGGGTGATGCCCTTCGGCTTCAGTCGGCGTGTCAGCTCGCTGACCACAAGCAGTTTCTTTTCCAGTGGGCTTCGCGCCTGACGGAGTCGCTCTTCAAAGGACATGGGAGCATTATACCGCGATGCCGGCACGCTCAATCGCCGTGCGCATCACTGCCTGGCTGGGAGCGCGGCTGCGCAGGTGCTGTTCGCACATGCGGAAGGGATAGAGCAGGCGGTCATAGCGTGGGTCGGGCAGACTCAGCGGGCGCGTCTCCTGCATCAGCCATGCCGAGAGACGGTCTGCCCACTCCTGTGTCTCTTCCGGCTCGGTCATCACGGGCATTTCCACGCGCACCAACCCGTAGGTGGGCGAGGCGCCATCCTGCCAGCGGAGCCGCAGATACCAGCTGTACACATCCGCCACTTTCCCGCGCTGGGGACGGAACACACTGCTACGATGCCCCATTGGCATGCTCAGCACCTGTGCCATCCAGTTCAGCGGCAAGTAGCCTGTGCGGTGGGATTTGGAGACCCCAATCACGCGCGTGAGCCGACGCTGTTTGAGACTGCTCATAAGGTCGGCAATCGAGCCGTCCACCACCAGCCAGTCGCCGCCGTCGGGGGATTGCGCCTCGATCCACTCCAGCGCGACACGATGCTCTAGCTGGTCGCGCACGCGGGCGACGGTCGCCGCCGCGCGCACCAGCATTGTGGAGAAGGGAGTATCGGCAATCTCGCGTTCTTCAAGGATGTCGTGGACCGTGATGCCGTGCCGTTTGAACCGCGCCGCGTCAAACGCCTTCAGGGGCAAATAGAGCGCCTCTTCCGATTCGATTCGCACAGGGTGCAGCTGGCGTTCGCGCCGCTCCAGCAATCCCACTGATACGAAGCCATATACAACAGGCATAAAGCCCTGCTGG
>JBBIQJ010000183.1:0-4704 GCA_037442385.1 Armatimonadota bacterium | reverse complement strand
TTGCCCTTGCCCAGAACTTTCTGCCGGAGGGGCTGCCACTCGCCCGTGATGTCGAAGGCTTGCCCCACCTGAAGCGTGATTTTCTGGTTCACGGGCGTTGCGCTCAGGTACGCCGTGCCCAGATAGCGCGGGATTCCGTTCGAGTCGGTCTCGTACAGGCGCACGCTCCCGCTGGGTAAGGGAATGCCCAGCCCATGCTCCTTGCGGTTTTCCAGCACGAGCGAGACTTCCGCTTTATCGCGGCGCGCCTCTTTGCCAATGCCCGGCGCGGCGTTTGCCCACAGCGAAGGCGCACGATAGAGGTACCGCTTTTGCACGGGAACCTGCGGCGCTTCGTGGAGCAACAAACGGCTCTGGCGGGCATCCTGAATGGAGACCGCCTGCGTAATCGGGTAGGTGTAGACCTCGCCGAGCGGTTGCGGAGCGATGCGTCGCGCGAGGGAACCTGGCAGGGAGCGGTCCTCGCGTGTACGCCATTCGAAAGTCGCGCCGAACACCGCCTGCACCGATTCGGGGGGCACCACACCCGTTGCGAGGCTCACCCGCGCGTTGGGGAAGGTCAGCCCTGTCTGATTCGTAACGGTCGCCCAGCATTCCAGCTTCAGGGATTTTTCGCCGCGCAACACAGCGATATAGTCGGCGTCCCAGTCCAGTCCGCCTGTGAGATAGCTCACGGTCAGCGCGGCCTGGCTCTCGTTGGGAGCCTGTACCTGCAGTCGCAGGGCGGGAATCAGGGGCATATCGGGTGCTACGGGCAGTCGGAGCGTGCCCTGCGGGTTCACATAAATCGCGCGACGGGTCAACTGCGGAATTGCCGAGGCAACCCTTGAACCCTCCATCGCTTCCAGAATCAGTCGGTTCCCTTCCGTGCTGATCAGCCTGCCCTCCAGCACGCCAACAACACGCCCCTCGGAGTCGTACTGGAGCAGCTCCACCTGTTTGCCCAGATAGCGCCGTAGAAGCGTGTCGCCGTCCTGGACACCCATATCATAGGTGTGGGCAAGAATCTCGGCGGGCGCGCGACGCCCCACCCACTGGAGCCAGAGCGACTGCGTATCCAGCATGGGCGAGATATCCAGCAGCACAATCTCGTTGCGTCCCTGTTTGAGCATCAGTGGGCGACGCTCGCTCACCAGGGCGAAGTTCTGGTCGTAAATAGTCAGCGTAATCTGCTCGCGAGTCGTAGAAACGAACGACTCCTGCGCTCTTGCGGGGAGCGCGGCTGCCGCCATCATCCCAATGCCACACAGCCACTGCACACTTCTCATGGTAGTTCCCCTCGGTGGGGGATTATACCCTGCCCCGATTACGCAGGCGCGGGTATACTCTCCCCCACATGTTCACGGGGCTGGTGGAAGCGGTTGGCACGGTGGTTGCGGTGGAACCCCACGAGACGGGCGCTGGGGCGCGACTGACTCTCGAAGCGCCGTTCGCGGAGCCTGTGGGCGCCAGCGTCGCCCTCAACGGCGTCTGTCTGACAGTTCAAAGCGCAACGGAGCATCACATGCAGTTCGAAATGGTGGCGGAGACCCTGCGTCGCACGAATCTGGGCATGCTCCAGCCAGGCGACCTCGTGAATCTGGAGCGCCCGCTGACCCCTACCAGCCGACTGGGCGGACACTTCGTGCAGGGGCATGTGGACACCACTGCCGAACTGACCGCTCTCCAGCAGGAAGGCAACGGGCGAATCTTGTGGTTTCGGCTGGACGACCGCCAGTACCTGCGCTATATCGTGCCCAAAGGCTCTATCGCGGTGGACGGTATCAGCCTCACGGTGGTGGAGGTCAACGCTGAGGGCTTCAGCGTCTGGATTATCCCGCACACATGGCAGGCGACCAATCTGCACACGCGCCAGCCCGGCGATAAGGTGAACATCGAGACCGACATTCTGGCGCGATATGTGGCGCGCTTGATGGAATTTCGCGAAGTGTGATATACATCACAGAACATGCCTTCTACGGGGGGGTATCCTCTTGCCATCCGATACAGGAGGCAAGGTTATGAAAAACGGCAAGTGGTTTTTAGGTGCGTTCGCAGCGGTCGTCTTAACCGTCGGCGTTGTCGCCGCGCCCCGCGAAAAGAAAGACATCGTGGATACGGCTATTGAGGCGGAGCAGTTCCAGACGTTGGTGAAGCTTGTTCAGGAGGCGGGCATTGTCGAGGCACTGCGGGGTGAAGGACCGTTCACTGTGTTCGCTCCAACAGACGAAGCCTTCGCGAAGCTGCCCAAAGCCCAGGTGGACGCCCTGCTGAAGGACAAAGAGGCTCTCAAGCAGGTGTTGCTCTACCATGTGGTGTCGGGCAAGGTTATGTCTAAGGATGTTGTCAAGCTCAAGAGCGCCAAGACGCTTCAGGGCAAGTCTATCAATATCCGCGTTCGGAACAATACCGTCTATATCAACGATGCGAAGGTCGTCAAGGCGGATATCGAATGCACGAACGGCTTCATCCATGTGATCGACAAGGTCATCCTCCCTCCCAAGGACACTCCCCGAAAAGGCTACTGAGTACCTCCTTCTGCCTGCTCCCTCTCCGCCGAACCCTCTCCCCCTCGCGAGGGGGGAGAGGGTTTTTCTCAGTGGGCGATATGGTGGGCGCGCACTTCGCGGATGACCGTCACTTTGACCTGTCCGGGATATTCCAGTTCCGCCTGAATTTTGTGGGCGATTTCGCGGGCGAGCTGATGGGCGCGCCAGTCGTCTACTTCGTTGGGTTTGACCAGCACGCGCACTTCGCGTCCTGCCTGAATGGCGTAGACCTTCTCCACGCCTTCGAAGCTCATGGCGATGCGCTCCAGATCCTGCATGCGGCGCAGGTATTGCTGGAGCGACTCGCGTCGGGCGCCGGGGCGCGCTGCGGAGATGGAATCGGCGATAATCACCACATGGGCCTCAAGGCTGGCAGGTTCGATATCGTAGTGGTGCGCTCCTACAGCGTTGCATACCAGCTCGTTCTCACCAAACCGGCGCAGGAACTCCATGCCCACGACGGCATGGGGACCTTCGGTGGCGTTTTCGAGCGCTTTGCCAATATCATGAAGCAGGGCGGCGCGCTTGACAAGGCGCGTGTCCAGCTTCAGCTCGGCTGCCAGCAAGCCCGCCAGCATCGCCACCTCAATCGAATGGTCCAGCACATTCTGGGCGTAGCTGGTGCGGTAGCGCAGTTTGCCCAGCGTGCGTACAATTTCAGGGTGCATGCCAGTTAGCCCCACCTGCAGCACTGCCTCTTCGCCTGCCTGCCAGATACGGCGTTCCACCTCATTTTTGGCGCGTTCGTACTCTTCTTCGATTCGGGCAGGCTGGATACGCCCGTCGTGAATCAGGTTCAACATCGTGATGCGGGCAATCTCGCGGCGGATGGGGTCAAACGAGGATAGCACCACCGCTTCGGGGGTGTCGTCAATAATCACATCCACGCCCGTAACATACTCGAAGTGGCGGATATTGCGTCCTTCGCGCCCGATAATGCGCCCCTTCATCTCCTCGCTGGGCAGGTGAAGCACCGTGATGGTGTTTTGCGCCACATGCTCCACCACACAGCGCTGGACTGTATCGAGAATAATTTCGCGGGCGCGGCGTTCGGCGTCGCGTCGTGCTTCCTCTTCGATCTGGCGCGCCAGGATAGCCGCCTCGTGTTCGATTTCGTCGCGGATCTCCTTGAGCAGCAGTTCGCGCGCCTGTTCGGTGGTCATGCCGCTGATGCGCTCCAGTTCGATACGGCGTTGGGTCATCAGTTCGCGCAGTTCGCCCTGTTTTTTGGTCAGGAGCGCCTCGCGTTCCATCAGGGCGTGCTCGCGCTGTTCCATCATTTCGAAGCGATGCTCCAGCAGTTCCTCGCGCTGGAGCAGTCGCTGTTCGAGGCGCAGCACTTCGGCGCGTTTTTCCCGCGCCTCTTGTTCTGCCGCCTCCAGAATCCGATGCGCTTCCTCGCGCGCCTGAAGCAGCGCTTCGCGCGTGAGGTTCTCGCGTTCGCGTTCGATTTGCGTGCGCTCCTGCTGAGCGCATTGCAGCTGATATTCTGCCTCTTTGCGCTTCTGCTCGGCTTCTTGCAGAAGCTGAGCGTGTCTGGCTCGCACCTGGCGGGTGGCGAGCATGGAGCCTGCCCCTGCAGCAAGCAGAGCCACCAGAATAACACCGATAATTCCGACGATAGTTTCCATAGTTAGCCTCCTGACAGGAACGGGTCGTCGCTCAGTTCAGGATTCCACTGTTGCAAGGCGGAGCGAGCGGTTTCCGCTTCGAATCCGCGCTGGATCAGGAAGCGGAACCAGCGGGCGCGCATGCGGGCGTCGGAGCGTTCAGGAGGCGTCCCAAACCGTTGCTTGAGGGCTTCGAGCGCGCGCTCCGTTTCCTTTAGCGGAAGTTCGGTAGGCGGTACCAGCCCGCGCCGTTCAAACTCCTGCCGGATACGCGCGTCGCCCGACGGTTCTTCCTCACAGAATCGCGCAATCAGCCGCTGAGTCAAGCGCTCATCGGAGAGCCAGCGCTCCTCGATAAGCCAGTTCAGCGCTTCGTTAACAACCGTTTCCGAAAAGCCCCGTGCGCGCAGTCGCTGCGCCATCTCGGCGCATGAGTAGTCGCGCACGCGTAGCCAGCGGAGAGCCAATGCGACTGCCTGCGCGAGGTCGCCCGGTTCGGCACGCATCGCTCGCCTACACCTCCACGCTGCGCCCCTGACTGCGCGGTCAGTCGCCTGTTTCCTCTT
>JBBIQJ010000182.1:0-4719 GCA_037442385.1 Armatimonadota bacterium | reverse complement strand
GCGCGCTTTTGCCATCTGCAATCGCGTCGCGACAGGCGCTGCGGCAGGGCGCGCCCGACGCCTCGATAGCGCCAACCCCAAACGCCGCCCCAGCGCGCCCACGAACTCCGGCACCGTAATTATCACACGACGCACAGTGATATCGGTCAGCAACAGCAGTAAGCTCACCAGCAGCGCCAGACTCCACAACTCCCGACGCATGGGGCGCGGGTTGGGTGGCATCTCAAACGCACGGACAGGTTCTGGGTTAATCCGACCCCCCGTCAGCTCCGCGATTCGAGCCATCAGCGGTGTGTTCGGGCGCGTGAAACGATACTCCATCGGGTAGGGTATCGCGAGCGAGGCGTTCAGCACCACGCGCTCGCCCGTGCCGAAATCGCCCTCCGTGCTGAGCCGATAAATCCCTCGCTGGCGGATGGGGAACTGCGCCTGATAACGCCCCGAACCCACCATCTGGAGCGTGTAGGTCTGTTGGGAGCCGTCGGGCAGCCCCACCTGGAGCTGGGGCGCCAAGCCGTTAATCGGCTCCCCGTTGGGGGTAAACGCCTGCAGTTCCGCAATCGCTTGCCCCGCGCGCGCCGTTGCCGTCAGCGTGAGGTTCGAATGCGCCGACGGACGCAGCGCCGAGCGTATCACATTCGTCCAGAATACGCTGTAGCCGTCCCAGCCGAACCAGCGTTGCGCCCAGCGCGGTTGCGCATCGGAAGTGAACGCCACCACCGTGCCCAGCCCGTAGCGCCATGTTGCCAGCAAGGGGTCGTCTTTGTGGGTTCGCATCAGCGTTTGCGCCAGCGGACGCTCTGAAGTGAGATTATACGCCAGTAGCGCGGGCGTGCGGTTCCAGTCGATTCCCTGCAGGCGTTCATCGTGCGCGGCGACTTTTGGCGTAAACGCGCCCACTTCTATCGCTGAGCGGGTCATCATGCTCACATCGGCGGTAAACAGGCGCGGCAACACATCGGCGCGGGTTGTCTCATAGAACTGCCCACTCCCTGCCTGCGCCAGCCGCTTGAGAAACACCGTATCCTTGCCTTTGCCGAAGGCAATCACGCTGAGCGTGATGCCCATCGCCCTCATCTGCCGCGCCAGCTCGATACTCCCCTCCTGCTCGTCGCAGTCGCTGGCGTCGGCGAGCACCACGATATGGCGCGAGCGCGTCGGCGGCTCCAGCGCCAGCCCCGCAAACGCCATCTCCAGACTACCTCGCACAAAGATCCCGCCCCCTGTGCCATACACCCGCTGCAAGACCGAAATAATCGGTTCGCGCTGGGAAGCGTCAAAAATCGCGTGTTTCGGTTGACCCGCCCGCTGCCCATGACAGCCCTGAAACTGGCGCCCGTCGCAACTGAACGGGTCGGCGTTCGTACGCGCCATTTCGGGCAGCAGCCAGTCGGAGCCATGACTGCTGATAATCACGCCGAAGCGATCGTTGTCGCGGAGCATGCGCAGAGTCTGAATGCTTGCTTCCGCCGCCAGATGCGCCACTTTGTGCTGACCGATGTAGTTATTCATACTCCCCGACGCATCCACAATCAGCACGACCGTGGAGGCGTGATGCACCTGCCGATGGCGAATCTCCAGATCCACGGGGAGCATTTCGGCAATCGGCGTGCCGTAGTAGCCGCCCGGCTGGTAAGAGCGCTCGCCGCCAATCATCACGAATCCGACGCCCATGTCGCGCACCACCGACTGGAGCGCCAGCATCTGCTGGGGGCTGAGCGCCTCGGCAGGGTAATCGTTGAAGATAATCGCGTCGTATTGCATCAGGCTGTCCATCTGAGCGGGGAAGTTCTGGGCGCTGACCACTTCTACATCGATGCGGTTCGCCTTCAGCACGGAGCGCAGTCCGCTGGAGATGCCGGGCTTGCCTTCGGCGATTAGCACTTTCGGCTCGCCGCGCACGAACACCACCGCCAGCCCCCGATTGTTGCGCGGGTCGCTGTCGGGGTGGGCTTGCAATACGGCCCGAATTTGTTGCGTGCCCGGCTTCTCGGTGCGCAGGGTGGTCGTAATCACATTCACGCCGGGCGTGAGTTTCACGGGGAGCGACTTGAGCGGGACGCCGTCGCGGTCTATCAGGATTGTGCCTTCCGCGTGCCCCTGCGAGCGCACGATTACGCGCACTTCGTAGGGCGCGCCCGCTTTCACCTGCTGGGGCGTTTCCAGCGCCTCGATCAGCGCCTCGTTGCGGCTCATGCGCGTCTCCAGCGGCACAACATCAATCGGAACGCCTTCCGTGCGGGCGACCTCTGCCACAGCAAGCGCATCGCCAGTGGTTTCGTTGCCGTCGGTCAGCAGCACGATTCGTCGCGCGTAGCCGTCGGGAAACATCGCGGTCGCCAGTCGGAGCGCGCTGGCGATATCGGTACCATCAGGGCTGGGGCGCGAGTAAATCGGGGGGAGCGTGCGATGCTGGGCAGGCATTGCGTCCACATAGGCTTCGTTGCCGAATATCACCCATCCGGAAAGCGCCGACTCAGGCGCGCTGGCGAGCGCCTGACGCAGGTACTCTTGCGCTTTCTGACGCCCCGTGTCCGACACGCTGGCGGAATGGTCTATCACGAACACCGTACAGACGCTCCGCAGGGGCATAACCCCCTGCCAGCCCGCCAGCGCCAGCACAACGAGAGCGACCAGCGCCATCCGCAGGGCGAGAATCAGTCTTCGTCGCGCCCGACTCACCCCCAGCATGCGCCGCCCTGTCCACCACACCCAGCCCAGCAGGGGAGGCAGCAGGAGCAGATAACCCGGCTCCGTGAACTGCACCATCGCGCGCCACCCTGATGGAGTATACCCCACCGATTGCCCCCGAAATTTACCAGATTTTGCCCTCCCCCTTGTCCGCTTTCGCGCCGCAAATGAGTCTATAAAGGTTGGAATGCGGGAAATGAGATTTCCCGCACGCTCGCAGTGAAAGGGAGTAGATCCTGCTCGTTGCAGGTTGTCCTGCAACTCAACACTCTCAATGCGGAGGTAACTGGTATGATGAAACGGCTTGGCTTTGCGACACTGCTGCTGAGTTTGGGCATTCTAGGTGCATCGTATGCGCAGCCTGCGGGACCTGCAGGACTGGTCTGGTTAGACAACGCTCTGGAGTTTGACCTGAACGGTGCCACCATCGTGGCATCAGGGGCGATAAGTACCACAATCCCCATAAACGATCAGCCCGCTGCCTGCCTGACCAAAAGCCCGAACACGCTTGATGTGCAGCTGAATCTCGCGGCGTTAGTCGGTATTCCTGGCTTGCCGACCATTAACATTGTCGGCTCCGCCAACGCCACAGGCGACATCATCACATGGACGGTTCCAGCAACAGATATAAACCTCTGCTTACGCAGCGCAGATACAGGGCTGCCTATCGACTTGCTCATCAAGCGCATCACAGGGGGTCAGCTTAAGGTGCAGGCAGCGATTCTCGGTTCTCCCTATTTCTCCAGCGCCTGCAGCCGTAACTTCTGGGTACAAATGACCCCGATTGGGGGCAACGCGGCGAACTTTCTGAACATAGAGGCTTACGCCTTCTGTGTCGAAAGCCTCTTCACGCGAGTCGACGCCACTGTACAAGACCTGAACTATGTAATTTACAGCGGACCCGTCCCTGAGCCAGCCAGCATGCTGGCGCTCGGCACGGGCTTGGTGAGTCTGCTGGCGATGCGTCGGCGCAAGAAATAATGCACTCTGCGCCTCCCCCTGCAGTGGGCAGGGGGAGGCTTTCAGGAGGGACAAGATGCGATTCTTTCTCGGCTTGTTGGGGCTTTGCTGGGGACTGGGAATTGCGTACAGCGACGGCTATCTCTGGCTCTCTGCTGCTTCCACCAACCAGACGCCCCAGATTTACCGGTTCAACCTGCGCACAGGGCAGATTGACCGAACCGTCTCTCCTGCTCAGAGAGAGGGTGTCCCTCAGGCTTCCGATTACACCCCATTCGCATATGATGGTTCTGCACTCTATGTGGGCGCCTATGAGCAGGGTCTCTTCGCACGCCTGCATGGCTACACAGGCGATTTCCTCTGGGTGAGCGAGTACGACTGGTGTTCCTGCTTCTTTGGGCATCATGGGCTGCGGGATGGCGCAGTTGTGGCGGGCGTTCTATGGCGTGCCGCGCCGCCCCATGACCCTGCCCACAGCTACAGCTACCTTATCGCCACCGACACGAACGGGGAACTGGTGGAGATTCTCACAACCTTCGCCCAGGACTTCGCTCTCACGGGATTAGAAAGCATCGAGGGTATCCTCTATGGCACGGGTTCCAGCCGCTTTGTGCGAATTGGGCGTGATGAGGAAAATGACTGGCTTTTCCATACGATAAATTATGTCCTGAGCGGGATACCAGCCGACCATCAACCGGGTGGGCTTGCGTATGACTCCCAGTCTCATACGCTTTATCTTGCAACGGCGTCCGAAAGCGAAGCCGCGCTCTGGGCGGTGCAGGTGGACGACGCCCAGCAGACGGCGGTGGCAACCCTGATTGCCCGCTTACACGAGAAGGGCTACCCTGTGGGGAGCATGCCAACCGCCCTCACATGGGTGCCTGCCATACCAGGAGATGTGAACGGCGACGGATGTACCGACGACGCCGACCTGTTGAGTGTTCTTTTCACTTTCGGCAGCGACTCTCTTGAGACGGATTTGAATCGCGACGGCATGGTCGATGACGCAGACCTGCTGGAGGTTCTCTTCCAGTTTGGTCAGGGGGGCAGGAACTGATCCGACCGCAT
>JBBIQJ010000181.1:0-4796 GCA_037442385.1 Armatimonadota bacterium | reverse complement strand
CGCTCTAATCCGCAAACACATGCTCCCAGAGTTCATCGAGGGGCGGGTCGGGGCTTTCATCTGCAAAGCGCGCCGCCTCCGCCACAACAGCACGCACTTCGCGGTCTACCGCATCCAGATCTTCCTGCGTGGCGATGCCGTTTTCCAGCAGATATTTCGCCAGCGTGGGGATGGGGTCGCGCTTGCGCCACTCCTCCACTTCTTCGCGCGTGCGATAAGAGCCAGGGTCGGTAATGTCCGCCGCGCCATGTCCTACAAAGCGGTAAGTAATCGCTTCTACGAAATACGGCTCTTTGTGAGTGCGCACATGGTCAATAATGCGCCGTGCGTGCTGGCGCACCTCCAGCACATCCATCCCATCGATGGCCTCGCTGGGGAAGCCATAGACCGAGGCGCGCCTGGCAAGGTCCGTAACCGCGGAATGCAGTTCTACGGGCGTGCCCATGGCGTATTTATTGTTCTCTACGATGTAAATCACGGGCAGCTTCCACAGCCCTGCCATGTTGAGCGATTCGTGCAGCAGTCCTGCGTTCATCGCACCGTCGCCGAAAAAGCACAGCACGATACGGTCGCTTCCTTCATACTTCGCGGCGAAGGCGACTCCTGTGGCGATTCCAATCACATCGCCCACAATCGCGTAGCCTCCGAGAAAGTTCTTCTCCTTATCGTACAGGTGCATCGAGCCGCCCTTGCCCCGGCATAGCCCCGTAACCTTGCCGTACAGCTCTGCCATCACCGCTTTGGGGTCGCTGCCCAGCGCCAGCACATAGCCGTGGTCACGATAGTGCCCCAGCACGCGATCGTCGGGGCTTAGTTGTGAGAGAAACCCAACGGCAAGCGCCTCTTCACCAATATAAAGGTGCAGATAGCCTCCGATTTTGTCCTGACGATAGGCTCTGTCGCAATGCTCTTCAAATCGGCGTATCAGTAACATCTGGCGGTAGAGTTCCATCAGTTCCGCCCGCTCTGCATCGGGCACACGCACCGCCTTTCTGGTTCGGTTTGTTTTAGTACTCACTGGAACCTCCTTAGAGTGGGTTTAAAGGCTCCGCGCCGGTGCGGGCATGTAGATTGTACCCGATTAGTTCCACTGGCGCGTGGTCATCCACTGAATCAGGGTCAACGCGGCGGGGTAAAACTCCTCGCTGTTAGGCCGAATCTGGTCAGGCGGCAACAGAAAGCCGTATTGCCCCGTATCACGCAGTTCAAAGCCGAACGACAGCGCGCCCCGAACCCCATAGACCCAATCGCACATGTTGCCGCTGGCAGGATAGATGGTGGTGTAAATCGGTCCTGCCGTGTAAAACATCCCATGCACGCTTTGAATCTGCTGTTGCATCGTCAACCCGATGCGCTCAAAAGTAGGGTGATGATAGCTGAGCGCATTGGTATAGCCCCAGGGCCACAGGATAAGTTGGGAATAATTGTGAATATCTATGTGGGCGCGCAGGGTGGGTAGGCTCAGCAACCAGCGGCTCAAGGTGTAGGTCTCAGACTCCGAGAAGGGCGCAGGACCGCGATAGGTCTCCGAGCTGCGCTGCCCGCTGGAACCCTCACCGCCCCACTGGAAGCCCCAGTTGCGATTGAGATCCACACCGTAAATCGGCCGCCCCCAACTGTTCGTGCCCAGATAGCGCCGATTCTTGCGCCAGAGGCGATCCGTTGTCCAGGTGTACGCATACCCATCGGGGTTGACCACAGGTACTACATAGACCTCTGTGCGCTGGAGCCACTGCGTCACGCGAGTGTCCACCCCATAGTTGGCGACGAGCGCATAGGCAAGATAGAGCGCCACCGAAACGGTAATCCACTCGCGCGCGTGCTGGCATGCGTTGAACACCACCTGGGGACGGTCGCGATAGACTCGCGCCCTCTGGGGGTCGCGTGTGATTCGTAGTGCGTAGATCGGGCGTCCCTCCACCGAAATCCCCACCTGAAGCATCTGCACCAAGCGCGGATTTTGCTCCGCCAGCGTTCGCATCGCCGTATACACCTCGTCCAGAGTGAGATAACGGCTGAACAGGTCGCCCTGCGGCTGGAAATCGGAACGCTGGCTCTCAATCAGCGCCTGCACATCCTCTATCAGGGTCTGCCAGGTGAACCCTGCTTTCTGGAGCGCCGCCCGCTCTTCGGGGGAAGCGCATACATCGATCGTGCGCCCCTTGAGCGAACACGACCACACATCCTGAACCAGCGCCTGAATCTGCTCGAACTGTTTAGGATGCTCCACCGTGATGCGCAGAACCTGATAGCCTGTATAGTCGGCGGTCTGACCCCAGCCGCACACCAGCAAAAAGCCCACCAGCATCCAGATTATCACACGCACAGATTTATTATAGCCGATTCACCTCAAAGACCGTCCCGAAAAACAGTCAAGCCACCAGATGGGAAGGCGCTTCTGCCAGACGGCTGAAGCCGTTCCTATGATACGAAGCCGACCTGTGTCGGCTAAAACAGCCAGCGAAGGCGGGCTTCGTATACTCGGAACGGGTTTACCCGCCTTGGGAACTGGCGCGTTCTTTCCCCATGGCGCCTCTCACCAGCCCTGACTCATCCGAATAAGCCAGATTTGCCCTGTATGATAGCTGGCATGCTGGGCGGTGCGAATCAGCGCCTCGCGCCCGTCAATCGGGTCGCCAATCGGGCTGACCACGGGCTTCGCCAGCATTTCATCGCTGGGGTTTTCTATCAGGGGGCGAAACCGCTCAAAAGTGAACTGGAGCGCCTTTTGCACGCCCTCGCAGGTACAAGCATCCTGCGGAAACGGGAACGGTGCGGTGTTCAAAAATGAATCGGTGGCGCACCGCAACAGGCACGCCTCAAACGCGCTCTGGGGGGCGTATCCGCCCAGATGATGCACCCAGTAGAACTCCACGCCCGCCACATGGTAGAGGTACTCCGCGATGGTATGCAGGGGGGGCATCAGACGGAAGTTGAGTTTTGCATCGTCCAGCCCCTCCAGCGCCTGCGTTAGCCGCCTGCGCGTGAAATGCCATACCTGCGCGATTTCCCACATACCTCTGGGATTCGGCAATTTTGCGGGTGTTCCTGCAAGCTCACAGCCAGCGCATCACCTGCTCCAGGTAGCGCAGGCACAGGTCGGTCAGGCGCATCGTGATGCCCGTCATCGCGGGCAGGCTGAGCGCGAGCGCCATAAGCCCCACGGCAATCTTCGCGGGCATGCCAATCAGCCAGATGGGCACCTGCGGCACCGCCCGCGAAAGCGCCGCCATCGCTGAATCCACCACAAACAGTACCCCTGCGGCGGGCGCGGCAATCTGCAAGCAGAGCCACAGCACCTGCGCGCCCATCGCTACTGCGAGCGCGAATCCGCCCTCCGCCAGCGCCTGAAACGAAGTGAACCCTCCGCTGACCTCAAAACTGCGCGCCAGCGCCAGCAACAACAAATGATGCCCGTCCACCAGCGCAAACAGCGTGAGTGCCAGCAGGTAGTGAAACTGCGCCAGCAAACTGGTCGGGAAAGTGCTGAGCGGGTTTAACAACTGCATCATGCCGAAGCCCATCATCTGGTCCAGCAGCTCGCCTGCCATCACTGCCGCGCTCACCAGCAGGTTGACTCCGTAACCCAGCACGATTCCCATCACGGCTTCACTGAGCAGGCGCGTTATCAGCGGCAGCCAGTCGCCTGGGGGCACGCCCACAGCAGGCTGCACCACCGGCGCCAGCCCCAGTGCCAGCATCCCCGATAGCCCCACTCGCACAGGTACGGGCACTGTGCGACTGCCAAACACAGGCGCCAGCGCAACCAATCCCGACGCCCGTGCAAACACCACCAGCACGCTCCAGAACCAGTTCGTATCAAGGCTCATGACGCTATTGCGGCGGCAGATGCGTAAACACGCGCACGGTAAACTCCACTATCTGGCTCAGCATCCAGCCCCCCGCCAGAATCAGCACAATCCCGACGGCTATCATCTTGGGGATAAACTGGAGCGTCATCTCCTGAATCTGCGTTACGGCTTGAAACACGCTCACCAGCAAGCCCACAATCAGCGCGGCGACCAGAATCGGCATCACCACCTGCAAGCCGACCCACATCGCCTGACGCCCCAGCTCCAGCACCTCCGCGTGGCTCATACACCCGTAATTTTCGGGAGGCGAGCAGGTTCTCTGGAGGCGTGGGAGGGGTGTGACTCAGGCGCCCAGATTTCGAATCAGGGCGCGTCCATCCAGAAGTGTGAGGATGCCGAAGCGGCTGACCATCTCCTGCGCTTCGGGGGTGATGCCTTCGCCTGCCAGTGCCGGGTAGGCTTCCACACCGCATCGACGCAGAATCGCCGCCCGTTCCCGCGCCCGCTCCACATCGTCCGCAAACAGCATCCACGAAATTTCTACCACCAGATGGATGGGTGCTTTCGTTTCAGGATGCTTCGCGGAAAGCAGAAGGTCTATCACGCTCAGCTCGTCCCATTCCTTTTCAGAAAGTTCACACCCCTGTTCACGCAGGTCGGCGATGAACTGGGCAAGGTCTACCACTCTGGGACGATACACATAGCGCCCGAATAGGGCGGGACCGCGAGTTTGATACCGAATCTCCATTGTGTAGCCCTTGAGTTTGGCGATTTCGGTTTCAAATCGCTGAAACCCTTGCTCCATGGTGATGGCAAGGCGTGCCACGGTTTCCTCCAGCCGTTCCAGACGCTGAATAGCCGCCTCATGGCTCTGACGCAGGTCATAGTGGCTCTGGGTCAACTGCTGATGGCTCTGCTCCAGCCGCTCCAGACGCTGAATAGCCGCCTCATGGCTCTGACGCAGGTCATAGTGGCTCTGCTCCA
>JBBIQJ010000180.1:0-4806 GCA_037442385.1 Armatimonadota bacterium | reverse complement strand
CTCCAGCGCACTGGTGTCCATGTTGCCCTTGAAGGGATGGGGCGTCTGCGTGTCGTTCGCTTCCGCGCAGGGCAAATCGACCGCAACGCCGCCCAGATATTCGATGTTAGCGCGGGTGGTGTCGAAGTGGGTGTTGTTGGGAATCACGCTGCCGGGTTTGCACACCAGCGAGAACAGGATACGCTCGGCGGCGCGACCCTGATGCACGGGGATCACATGCTTGAAGCCGAAAATCTCGCGCACGACCGACTCAAAGAAGTAGAAGCTGCGGCTGCCCGCGTACGATTCGTCGCCGCGCATCACGCCCGCCCACTGGTCCGCGCTCATCGCCGCCGTGCCCGAATCGGTCAGCAGGTCGATCAGCACATCGTCGGAGCGCACCAGAAACAGATTGTAGTGGGCGCGTTGCAGAATCGCCTCGCGCTCTTCAGGGGTGGTCATCCGGATTGGCTCCACCACCTTGATTCGGAACGGCTCAATAATCGTTCGGAACGGCATAACGGCTCCCTCGCCATCAAGAATATACCCTTAACCAGCCACTCCTTCAAGGAACTGCGCGGGATCAACAATACTATGACGCCACACCCTTCGCTCACGGAACAGAGGGAGAACAGCTTCCGCCAGCTCGTGGAAACCGAAGCCGACGCCCTCGCCCAGCAAATCGGGTTTGTCCAGCGCCAACGCAAACTCACCGGTGTGCGGCGTCGGAGGCGTCCTGCGACCTTTCAGTTGCTGCTTGGAGAAGGAGGCTTAAATTGATGCCAATGCCCGACCTGCCTGCGTAGGAAGAGAAAGCGCCCTCACCCATACCCTCTCCTCCGCCTGCGGGGTACACTCCTGATATGATTGGCTGGCTGAGTGGGGTTGTGCGGGCGATTGAGGGCGAGCGGGTGCTGATCGAGGTGCAGGGTGTCGGCTACGAGCTGCGCCTGCCTGCCGCCCTGCGCGAGCAGCTGCCCCCGCCCGGCGAACCCATCAGCCTCTATGTGCGCACGCTCTTCAACGAAGAGGAGGGCATCACCCTCTATGGCTTCGCCGACGCCTGGCAACGACGCCTGTTCGACCTGCTCATCACCGTTGGGGGCGTCGGTCCCAAGCTCGCGTTGAATCTCATGAGCGCGACGGAGCCGACCACGCTCGCCCGCGCGATTGCGCTCAGGGACACCCGCATGCTGCGCACGCTGCCGGGCGTCGGCACCAAGCTCGCCGAGCGGCTCGTGCTGGAACTCTCCGAAAAGGTCGCCGAACTCGCCTTTGAGGAGCGCATCGAGCGGCTCAAGGCTGCCACACGCGCCGCCGCGACCGATCTGGAGGCGCTTGTTGCGGGGCTGGTTCAGCTCGGCTACTCGCGGCGCGACGCCGCGAGCGCGGTGCAGTCTGCCCTGCAGGAGAACCCCGACGCCGATGAGCAGACGCTTATGCGCCTCGCGCTTTTGAAGCTGGCTCCGAAACGGTAGGCGCCGTGGGGCGCAGCCACCGCCAGAGCCGCCGACGCGGACGCCACCGCCGCGGCAGCACCATCGGCAACGGCTGGGCATACAGTCGCGCCAGCGCGAACTTCGCATCCCGCGCCCGCCGAACCGCCGCCAGCAGACCGCCCACCAGCGCCAGCGGCGGACCCAGCCACACCAGAATCGTGAACGGCTTGTAATACACCTCCAGCGGAATCACCCAGCGCGGGTTCGTTTCAGGCTTGCCCGGCACCATAATGAGCTGGAACTCCACCAGTCGGCGGCTCACATCCATCTGCCCCACCAGAATCTGGGCGCCATCGGGCAGGGGCACAGGGATCGGGATAATCCCACTCCGATCCATCAGGCGGAACGGTGCTACCTCCACAGGCTCCTTCCATCGGGGATGGCTCACCCGTGCGACCGCGATTGCCCGAAAGCCTTCCTGCCCCATCGCGCCTGCCGTCTCAAAGCCTTTGAATTCTATCGTGTAGTCCCCTACTTTGCCCTTCTCTTGCTCATGCAGGCGCAGGGTGAGGGGATCAGCGCTCACCTGAGGGGGCGCAAAAAACGACACATACAGGTCATGGTCCCACCAGCGCACGATGTGGGGCCAGATGACACTGCTCACTTCCCCACCCCGCTGGAACTGATAGAAACGCGGCTCCACAATAAACTTCGTGCTGTGGGAGGCGACCTCCACCCGCACGCGATTGAACTTATCGCGCATCGGGTCGCCCGGAAACTTTTCGTTGCCTGTCATCCCCAGATAACGCCAGCGGTAGCCGAACGCAATTGTGTCTCTCCCCTGCTCCACGATCACCCGCTGTTTCACTTCATAAGCATAGGAAAGAATTAACCCAATCAGCCCGACAGCTAAGCCGAAGTGGGTCAGGAATCCGCCCATCGAAGAGCGCGCCTTCCACACCCCTCCCAGCGCCTGCTTATATGCCGCGGGACGGAGCCATGCTCGCCAGCCTTTCCCTTTCCCGACCTGCGCCCTGCGCCAGATAGCGCCCAGATTCGCATATGCCACGAACGCCAGAAGCACTACAATCAACAGTGTCAGCGGCTCGCGAAAGCCATACCAGAACGCCGCAAACCCCGTCAGTACCGCCACCACCCAGCTTTTGGTGAGGCGCTCCAGAATCTGGTCCAGTGTCATACCGCGCCACATGAGCATCGGCGCTGCCGCCGCCACAATCGCCGTGAGAATAATCCACGGGATATGCACCCGATTATAAAAATCGGGCTTGAGCGCCGCTGCCTGACCATGAAACAGTTTCGCAATCAGCGGCCAGGAAGTGCCCACAAGGCTGATTAGCGCCGAGATACTCAGGAGCGCAATCCCCCACCGCAAAGCCGCTTCACGCGAGAAGCCCTTCGTCGTATCCGATGCGGGCAGCGGCATCTGCCGATACCGATAAAGCCAAAGCCCCAGCGTTACCAGAACCCCGCCCGCCAGCATGCCAATCAGAATGCCCAGGGCGCTCTTGGCTAAGGCGTCAAACGAGTGAACCGAGACCTCCGCCAGCACCCCACTGCGCGTCAAAAAGGTCCCGTACACAAACAGCAGAAACGGAACGGCTAACAGCAGCGGGTTCCAGCGCACCATCCTGCCGCGATTTCCCTGAAGCATGATGCCGTGAACCCCTGCCGCCATAAACAGCCACGGGAAGTAAGAAGTGTTCTCCACAGGGTCCCACGCCCAGAAGCCGCCCCAGCCGAGCGTCTCATACGCCCAGTAGCCGCCCAGCGCCAGCCCGAAGCCGAGCATTGTGGTCGCATAAATCGCCCACGGACGCACACGAAGAACCCACTCATAATATTCGTTGCGCCAGAGCGCCGCCAGCGCGTATACAAAGGGTACTGCCAGTGCGGAAAACCCTGCGAAGATAACCGGCGGGTGGATGGTCATCCAGATATTTTCCAGCGAGGGGTTCAAGCCGAAGCCGTCTTGAGGCGGCCATACTTCCGGCGCGGGGTTGGGCGTGGGCAGCGGCGCGAACGGACTTTGATACGCCAGAATGCCCAGTAGCGCCAGCACCAGCCCCGAATAGAGGGTCATCACCCAGCGTTCGTAACCCCCTGCGGTGCGCATCAGGATCAAGCCGTAAATACCCGTCCAGATAGCCCACAGAAGGAAGCTCCCCTCCTGCCCCGCCCACGCGCCAGCGATTTTGTACCACAGGTGCAGGTTCCGCTCACTGAAGCTGAACACATACTGCAGGTCGTAGCGCCCCGTAATCAGAGCGTACAGGAGTACTGCCTCAGCGGCGAGTATCATCACAAACGCGCCCCAGAACAGCCCTCTGCCCCAACGCATTAGATGCGGCTTGCGCCCACTGAGCGCATACGCCAGAAGCGCCCCCAACGCAAACGCGCACCCCAGCCAGACCACAAAATAGCCCAGTAGCATCCGCTCACCGCCCCTGCGCGGTCTCTGTACCCTGATACTTGCTGGGGCACTTCACCAGCATGTCCTCGGCATAAAATACGCCGTCGCGGTAGCTGCCAATCACCACCACCTGCGACGCCATCTCAAAGTTATTCGGCTTGCCCTTCGGGTACACCACTTTGACCTTGCCCGTCTCGTCTTCGCCCTTGAAGGTGAGCGTCATGCTCCGCATATCAAACTGAATGGTCTCTTTGAGAGGTTTAAGGGCAACATGCACATTTTCCGCGCGTTGCGCAAGCTGCGACACCTTCACGTAGGGGCTGGTGTTCTGAATGAACGCGGTAACTGTGAAGGCTAACCCCGCTAACAGCAACACAAGCAGGATAACCGTGTTCAGCTTCATAGGAAACCTCCGCGCCTATTATACCCTACGAGGCGACGGACCAGAGTGCGAGCATCGCCACGAGGTTGTTGAGCGCGTGCAGAATAATGCTCGGCACCAGCGAACGGGTATACGCAAACAGGAGCGCCAGCACCGTGCCAATCGCCGTGAGCGGAACAAGCCCCGCAAGGAACTGAGGGTGGATGACGGCGAACAAGAATCCGCTGACGAACGCGCTCAGCCAGACGCGCCCTGTGCGCTGCCACAGCGTCTGAAACAACACGCCCCGAAACACGAACTCCTCCACAATCGGCGCCAGCACAACTCCCTGCACAAAAATCACCGCCCAGCTCAACCAGTCTTCTGCTCCCTTCGCCGCCTCCTGAATCGGATGGCTCGACTGGGAAACCGTGGGCGCCAGCAGCAGGACCAGCACAATCCCCCCCACTGCGACAGGCACATAGGCCAGCCCCCCCGTCAACACGGCAAGGGCGTGCTTCCAGAAGTCGTTCGGTACGAACCACCGAACCTCCGTTTCCAGACGGTCCTGCACGGTGTGCAGGTACGACAGACTC
>JBBIQJ010000179.1:0-4855 GCA_037442385.1 Armatimonadota bacterium | reverse complement strand
CTTGCCACAGGCGCTCAGCCGATGCTGTGGCATAACGCGCTGAATAACCCGCAGGTGGGCGACTCTACCTCCGTCCAGTTCGACGATGATAACCCCACCGACGGCGATCACGATCCCACTCTTGAGTGCTATGATTACACCTATGACCTGAGCGGCGCTGGATGCCCCAACCCCAGCATTCTGGGCGGCGCGATTGCGTTCTGGGCAGAGGTGTCTGGCTGCCAGCCCAGCGGCGGCGATGTGGACGGCAACGGCTGTGTGGACGACGCCGACCTGCTCGCCGTGCTCTTCGCGTTCGGAGGCTCGGGCGGTGCCGAGGATGTCAACTGCGACGGCGTGGTGGACGACGCCGACCTGCTCGAAGTGCTGTTCAACTTCGGCTCGGGTTGCGGCGGCTAATCAACTCCCTTGTGCCCCTCCCCGATTTTGGGGAGGGGCTTTGTTTTTTTTCTGGAGCGATATGTGGGGTATAACAAACGCTGGAGGGAATAACAGTGAGATCCATTCGCGGATTTACGCTGATAGAGTTGCTGGTTGTGATTGCGATTATTGCGATTTTGGCGGCGATTTTGTTCCCCGTGTTTGGGCAGGCGCGTGAAAGTGCGCGTCAGATTAGCTGCTCAACGCGTTTTTACCAGATGTCGCGCGCCGTGATTGCCTACTCGTCCGATTACGACACTTTTCAGCCGCTGACCCAGTGGTTCGCGTCGTTTGCGAACGATCCTGAAGAGGCACAGTGCCAGGATCGGATTATGGGTCAGCTCTTGATGCCTTATGCAGGTAAAAACTGGGAGATGCTCCGCTGCCCGTCCGACCCACAAGCCACCGATGCGATTCTGGACGCCTGCCCCCAGGACAACGAAGCGCCACCGACGCGCCAGTGCGCACGCGAGTACCGCTGGGCGCTCAAGACGAATCTCGGCTACAACTATGTCTATCTCTCCCCGATTATGGTGGGACAAGCCAGTCAGGGGCGCAACGGCTGGTACAACGCGCCTGCAAACGACTCGCGCATTAAGAACCCCGCCTCCACGGTTCTCTTCGTTGATAGCCTCTGGTGGCGCGACCCAAACACGCGTCAGCCCCTGTGCGGCGGCAACTGGATTGTGATGCCTCCCTGCCGATACTGGAATCAGGTAGGCGCTCTTGGTCCAGGAGACACCTTTAGAATCGTGGTTGAGGAGTGTACCAGTGGAAGAGCTTGGGGCTGGTATCAGTATCGTGGACAAGCTTGCCGCAACGCCTACCCTGCCTGCTGGATGCTGGATAACGCGCGTGGCTGGTACACATGGATGGAGTTCGGCGGCGCATGGCCGTGGCACCGCAGAGAACGGATGATGGTCAGCTTTGTGGACGGACACGCGAAGGCGCTGACGCCGCGCCAGATGGCACAGGGATGCGACCTGCGCTCTGTATGTTCTGGGCTCATCACCGACCCTGAGCGCTATCTCTGGGACCTGGATGACTACTATTGATGAGAGGGGCCATGGAAATCCCGAAATCGACAGCGATTGGCGTGATTGTGCTGACCGTGCTGATTGCGGCGGCGCTCTACTTCTTCGTCGTCAGGCAGCCCAGCGCGGCTTCAGGGGACATCCCCGCAAGCGCATATCCTGAATATAAGCCCGGCGAACGGCTGCCTGACAGTGAGCTGATGCGCGGCCCCGAAGTGGGTCCTCCCATCGCTGGCAGCGGCAAACGATAATCGACAGGCAGCAGCCTTTACAGCCCCAACACCACCGTCACCGAATGGGGCGGCAACGCCCATTCGGTTTGCCAGCGTGTGCGCTCACGCTGGAGTCGCACCCGATTCGGCTGCTCGAAGGTGTTCATCGCGTGGAACGGCTCGGCATGCAGGCGGATCTGCTCCACCTGCTGGGGCGTCGCACCCACAATCTCCAGTCGCACGCGCGCGGTTTCGGCGAGGCTGTAGTTAATCAGCCCGATGTGTATCCGTTCGCCGATGCGCACGGCGACGACGTCCACCTGCCCCTCCAGCGATTCGGGCAAGTCAACTTTGAGCCGCTGCCCCACAAAGTGAGGCGCATACATCGTGAACGCCAGCCATGTCGGAGTCTCCACCACCTGTGTGGGACTCACCAGCAACGCGGGCAACACATTCACCAGCTGCGCCAGATTCGCCATCCCCACATGCTCGGCGTTGCGAATCAGCGCATGGAACACCCCCGCGGCGAAGATACCGTCGTACAGCGGCGCGACCTGTCGGTACTGGCTCTCCCCGTTCGCTTCGGGATACCATGTGTTCCACTCGTCGAACGCAATCAGGGGCGGGTTATCGGGCGTCTCTTCGCGGATAATCTCGGCGGTACGGCGTAGAATCCACTCCACCCGCTTTGCGCCCAGCACGACTGTCTCATACGCTTCGGGGCTATCTTTGGGGTGGGGGCATCCCTGATAGAAATGCACCGAAAGATACTCGTGATGCCCCCCGGAAATCCGCAGCACCTTGCGATTCCACTGTCCCCATTCGTCGGCGTCCACACCCACCGCAATCAGTTGAATGCTGGGGTCTACCTCACGCATGGCGCGGGCGAGTTCGTTCGCTTTGAGCGCGTACTTGACGGCATCCAGATGCCCCAGCTGCCAATCGCCGTACATTTCGTTGCCTGTGCCCCAGTAGCGCACGCGATAGGGTTCGGGGTGTCCGTTCTGGGCGCGGAGCCGTCCCATCGGCGTGTCCGCGCTCCCGTTGCAGTATTCCACCCACTCTTGCGCCATGCGGGGCGTGCCCTCGCCCGCGTTCACACAGATGTAGGGTTCGGTGTTAATCAGTCGGCAGAGCTGAATGAACTCATCGGTACCGACATCGTTCATCTCCCAGTTGCCCCAAGCGCGGTTCCAGCGTGGGGGGCGCTTATCGCGTTCGCCGATGCCCTCGCGCCAATCGTAGCCCGACACGAAGTTGCCGCCGGGCCAGCGCAAAATGGGGATGGGGATTTTTCGCAAAGTCTCCACCACATCGCGCCGCCAGCCGTTCAGGTTATCGGCAGGCATCAGCGAGGCACAGCCCACAATCAGCGCGCCCTGCCCCTCGACTTCGATTCGAAACATGCCTGCAAGCTCACTCTGGGTGGGGGTCAGCTCGGTGGTGAGCGTATGCCACTGCCCCGCCTGAAGTCCCTCCCAGCGCTGTTCGGCGTCGCCGAAACTCACCCGAACCGCCGACACACCTTCGGGATAGACCACCACCCGCGCCTGATATGCGCGTCCCGCCTGCACAGGGATTCCCCCCTGCGCCACGCCGCCGCGTGCGCCTTTCACCTCAATCCGTTGCGCCTGCCCGCCTGTGTAGACGGTCTGGTACTCTCCCTTCAGGTGGGCGTCGCCGATTTTTTGCCAGCCTTCAATCGCACCGTCTGTTCCCACTTCGCCAGCGAATTTGCGGTTTGTCAGCAGTTCCGCCCACAAGCCGCCCTGAATGCACAAACCCATATGTTCAATAAAGTGCCCGAACAGCAGGGGTGAGACAGTCGCTTCAAGTGCGTTTGCATCGATTCGGATGACCGCCTCCTGGGGGGCAGGCGATACGGGCAGCCTCTGGAGCGCGAAACGCTCCACCGCGAAGCGTATGGCTCTGGCCTCGCCCTCGGCGAAGGTTTTGCCCGCAATCCCCACGAAGCGCTCTGGGATCAGGCTATACAGCGTGCTGACCGCTTGCCATTCGGAATTCTCATCGGGTCGGGTGAAGAAGGTGTAGCGCGCTCCCTGCTTCACGATGCGCAGGTTCACACGCGAGGCGTTCATCGGCGCGGTGGCGAGTCGTGCCTCGCCCGTGCGCTCCAGCCATATCTCGGGCGACGGCTTGCCCACAAACCGCCGGCTCTGAAATGGTCCCCAGACAATTATCCGATGCTCGCTGAATCCCACTGCCACCCCCACATGGAACTCGGCGTCGGGCGGAGCGTCCAGTAGCCGCAGGGTCGCCTCGATTGCCCAGTTGCCCGATGGGCTGAGCGTGCGCAAAACGGGCGCATCCGCCACGCCTACCCAGTGATTGTAGCCTCCACGCCGCGCGGGCACTTCCACAATCAGGCTTCCGTTGACAATCGAGCAGGTCGGTCCTGAAACAGGCGTATGCCACTCCCATCGCGGATGGAGCGAACGCCCCTCAAACGACTCCACAAAATCCTGAGCGGTTAGATGCGCCATCACTACAAGACCCCACATAGTGGTTTTGTTCCCGCTGAGGGAAGCAACTCCTGCCCCCTAACGGGTACAATTCACCCCTGATGAGCATGGAAATAGACCAGCAGATGGCCCGCCTACGGCGCGGAACGGAGGAGATTATCACGGAGGAGGAGCTGCGCGCCAAACTGGAGCGCGGCAAGCCGCTTCGGGTTAAACTGGGTATAGACCCCACGGCGCCCGATGTCCATCTGGGCTGGGCAGTGGTACTGCGCAAGCTGCGCCAGTTTCAGGACCTGGGGCATATCGCCTGCCTGATTGTGGGCGATTTTACGGCGATGATTGGCGACCCCACTGGCAAGTCCAAAACGCGCCGCCAGCTCCCACGTGAAGAGGTCATGAGCTATGTGGAGCGCCTCAAGCCGCAGTTGTTCCGCATTTTAGACCCTGAGCGCACGGAGGTCTACTACAACGCCGACTGGCTGGGCAGGATGACCTTCGCCGATGTGATTCAGCTCGCCAGCAAATATACGGTCGCGCGGATTCTGGAGCGCGAGGATTTCGCAAACCGCCTTGCGAACAGCCTGCCGCTGGGCATGCACGAAATCCTCTACCCCCTCTGCCAGGGCTATGACTCGGTCGCCATCCGCGCCGATGTGGAACTGGGTGGGACAGATCAGCGGTTCAACAACCTCGTGGGGCGTGACCT
>JBBIQJ010000178.1:0-4861 GCA_037442385.1 Armatimonadota bacterium | reverse complement strand
GATTGCGCCCGAAAACGGCATGGGTTGGGTCAACAAAGGCGTCGCGCTCTTGCGATTGGGGAACCCGCAGGGCGCGATAGAGATGTTCCGCAAAGCCACCCAGTTAGACCCGCAAAATGTAATCGGCTGGAACAACCTCGCGATTATGCTCGCCGAGCAGGGTCAGTTAGACGAGGCGGAGCAGATAATCAAAAAGCATGTGCTAGACAAAGTGCCACTCATGCTGGGCTATCAGGCGATGGCATATGTCCAGCTGCGGAAGGCGCGCCCCGATCTGGCAGAGCCTTATGTGCAGAAGGCACTCCAGCACACTTCTCAGAAGCAAGGTTCGCTCGCGTCGGAGCTGGCGGATAGGCTTCGCTCCTCCGAAGTCTGGCTCGCGAGCGCCTACCGCGCGATGTTGAACGGCGATATTCCTTTAGCCCAGCGCCTGCTGGAAGAGGGCAAGCGGCGCGACCCCGACAAGCTCAATCTCGCCTTTGTGGAGGGGATGCTGTTGCTGCGTCAGGGGCGCATCCGCGAGGTGGAAGCCAGAGCGCAAGCGCTGCTGCAGGAAGGCTACAACGACCCGCGCCTCTACGAACTGCTGGCGGCCTGCGCCGAGCAACGGGGCGACACGGCTCAGGCGAGCGCTCTGCGAGATAAGGCAAAGCGCTGATCCATTCAGGTATACTTCCTGCGTGAGAGCGCGGCGACTCCTGTTCTGGCTTCTGACGCTGAGCTTCCTCCTTGCAGGCTGCCAGGCTCCCCAGAGAACAGCGCAACCGCCCCGGCGTACTCCTTCAGAAACGCTTCAGGTGGTCTTTTTTGATGTTGGACAGGGCGACAGCGCCCTGATTGTCTTTCCCAACAATAAAACGATGCTGATCGATGGCGGACCAACCTCAGCGGGTGCGCGCCTTGTGGCGAAACTGCGCCAGCGCGGGATTCAGCGACTGGACTGGGTTGTCGGCACACACCCGCATAGCGACCACATCGGCGGGCTGATTGCGGTTCTCAAAGCCTTCCCTGTGGAGGAGATATGGGACAGTGGCTTTGTGTATGAGTCGCCTGTCTATCGCGACTACCTTCTGGCGGCGCGTGCGGCAAAGAATCAGGCGGGTAAGCGTCCCCCGTTTCGTGTTGCGCTCAAAGGCACGAAAATCCAGCCGGCCCCCAACATCACGGTGGAGGTGCTGACACCCAGCAAACCGTACATCACAGGCACGCAATCTGACCCGAACAACAACAGCATCGTGTTGCGCATCGACGCGGGGAGCGCTCGCTTCCTCTTCACAGGCGATATGGAGGAAACGCTCCGCCGTCGGCTCTATCAGCAGGGGGCGAACCTTCGGGCAGAGGTGCTGAAAGTCGCCCATCACGGCTCCCATAACGGCACAGATGATACCCTGCTTCGACGCGTGCGCCCACAAATAGCCGTGATTTCCTGCGCGCAAGGAAATGTGTATGGACACCCTCACAAGGAGGCGCTGCAGGCGCTTCAGGCGTTCGATGTGCGCGTTTACCGAACCGACTTACACGGCGACATCACGGTGCGCCTTGTGGGCAAAAATCTGCAAGCCTCTACCGAGCGCCTCCTAACTGCTGCTGCTGAACCGCGATCCCCGCGCGAACGCACGCGCTTTATCGGTAATCCCAGGAGCAAAGTCTATCATGCGCCCGACTGCCCCCGCCTCCCACGCCCTGAAAACCGTGTTTATTTCCCCTCGCGCGAGGCTGCCGAACGCGAAGGCTACCGCCCTCACGAGGAGTGTCTTAGAAGCGACTGACTACTTCATTTTATCCATCAAATCGTAGATCGGCGAGATGACCGAAAAGGCGAACACGCCAATCACCAGCCCCAGAAAGAGCATCATCATCGGTTCTAAGGTGGAGGTCAGTCCCTTGAGCTTCTGTTGCACCTCGTCTTCGTAAAAGGCGGTGATTTCGCCCAGCATTTCGGGAAGCGCTCCTGTCTTCTCACCCGCGGCAACCAGCTGGATTACCAGCGAGGGGAAAACGCCCGTTTCTTTGAGCGCCTGCGCCAGTGGGATGCCTGTCTCCACCTGCGCCCGCACCTGTTGCAGAGCTGTTTCCATGCGGTGGTCGCCTGCGGTTTCAGCCGCCAGTTCCAGCGCGCGCGGCAGGCTGACCCCCGTACTGATGAGCGTCTGGAGCGCGGAAAGCACGCGCGTTAGAATCACCTTGAGCGTGAGGTCGCCAATCAGGGGCAGACGCGCCACCCAGTAGCTGAGCCGCTCGCGGATTGTGCGCACGCGCCACAGCCCCCACAGCGTGCCCAGAATCAGAATCGGTGAGAGCATCACCAGCACTTTATTTTTCGCGCCCACCTCACCCAGCGCCACCAGCAGTCTTGTGGTCAGTGGCAGGTTCACCGCCATCTGCTGGAACATCTCGGCGAACTTGGGCACGATAAACGCCACCATATACGCCATCACGAACAGCGTGGCGACCAGCACCACCGCGGGGTACATGAGCGCCGACTTGACCCGTCGCGCCAGCCCCAGCGATTCGTTTAGGTAGTCTGCCGCGCGTTTCAGCACGGTGTCAAGGCTGCCGCTGGCTTCCGCTGCGCGAATCAGACTCACATACAGCTCCGGAAACACCAGCGGTTGCTTGCCCATTGCCTCCGAGAGCGCAGTGCCCCCTTCCACCTCGCGCTGAACTTGCTCTAACGCCGTGCGCAGGATTCCGGGACGCATATGCTGGATAATGCTCTGGAGCGATTCCATAATCGGCACACCCGCCCGAATCATCACGGCGAACTCGCGGCTGAAGGCAACCAGGTCTTCCAGCCTGACCTGCTGGAAGCGCAGGAGCCAGCGGGGCATGTCTGTGCGGGCGCGCGTGCGTTTTTCACGCACCTGCACCACGAAGTAGCCGTCGCGATGGAGTTGCTCCAGCGCGGCTTGCAGGCTGGGCGCCTCAACCTGGAGCGTTTTCGGCTCGCTCTGTGCCGTGCGCACACGACATTCGTAGTACGGCATAGCCTATCAGGCAACCTCCGCTGAATAGGAAGGCGATTCGGGGGTGTCGTCTACATCGTTCGCCACAACACGCAGCACCTCTTCCAGACTGGTCTCGCCCGTCAGCACCAGTCGCAGCGCGTCGCGATAGAGCGGCACCATGCCGTTCTGAATCGCGCTCTCCCGAATCACAGTGGTCGGTTGGTGATGCGTGATGTGGTGGCGAATGGCGTCGTTGACTTCCATCAGTTCCACAATCGCGCGACGCCCGCGATAGCCCGTGAACTGGCAGCGATGGCAGCCCCGCCCCACATAGAGGGTATGCCCCTGCACCACCTGTGGGGTCAGGCGTAGCCGTGTTAGCAGCTCAGGGTCTGGCTCTACTGGCTCACGGCACTCTTTGCATAGCAAGCGCACCAGCCGCTGGGATAGCACTCCCACCAGCGCGGACGCCAGCAAGAACGGCTCTACCCCCATCTCTATCAGGCGTCCGGGCGCGCCCGCCGCTTCGTTCGCGTGCAGTGTGGAGAACACCATGTGCCCTGTAAGCGCCGCTTCCACCGCAATCACGGCAGTCTCTCGGTCGCGAATCTCGCCCACCAGCACCACATCAGGGTCCTGACGCAGAATCGCTCGCAAGCCCGTCGCGAAGGTCAGCCCCGCGCGTGCGTTCACATTCGCCTGCGTAATGCCCGGCAGCTGATACTCCACAGGGTCTTCAATCGTGATGATGTTGCGCTCAGGGGTGTTCAGATGGCTCAGCGCGGCATACAACGTGGTGGTTTTCCCCGAACCTGTGGGACCGCAAACAATCATCATGCCGTAAGGGCGCTCAATCACACGCCTCAGCTGGGTCAGCACCGATTCTTCCAGCCCCAGTTTCTGCAGGTCAAACCGCTCGGTGGATTTCTCCAGAATACGCAACACCACCTTTTCGCCATGCACGCTGGGATAGGTAGAGACGCGCAAATCATAGTCCTGACCGCCGATGCGGTAGGCGATGCGTCCATCCTGGGGGGCGCGTTTTTCAGCGATATCGAGATTGGACATAATCTTGATTCGCGCCACCACGGCTTCATGCAGTTCGCGTGGAATTTCGGCGGTCTGGCGGAGCACACCATCGATGCGCTCTCGCACACGGGTGTTGCCCTCCATCGGCTCAATATGCAGGTCGCTGGCACGGTCGGCGATCGCACGGTTCAGTACCGCCTCCACCAGTCGGATAACGGAGCTGTCTTCTTCCTCTGCCGTGCGCATGCGCTGGACGACGGTTTTGACATCCTCATCCAGCCCGTAGTAGCGCATTAGGGCGTCCTGAATCTGGGGGCGCGGCGCCACCGCGATTGCAATCTCACGCCCTGACGCCGTGCGCAAGTCGTCCAGCGCCACAATATCGGCAGGGTCCGCCATCGCCACCACAAGTTGCGACCCTTGCACACCAATCGGTACCGCCTTACAGCGTATGGCGATCTCACGGGGCACAAGCGCCAGTGCCTCAGGCTGCACCCTAACGGTTTGAAAATCCAGCAGGGGTACGCCGTACATCAGGCTCAACACGCGCGCGCGAGTGCGCTCGTCAATCGCGCCGATGCGCACCAGATACTCGTCCACAGGCTCCTGCAGGTCGGTTCGCGCCGCAATCAGCTCGCCCAGACGCTGGGCGTCCATAATCCCTTCTTCTATCAGCACATCCGTAAAGCGTCGTAGCATGGCGACCTCCTATTCACGCAAGATTTCGGGTTTCAGAAAAATGACCAGCTCGTTCTGCACAGTGGACTTGCGTCGGCTCTTGAACAGCTCCCCCAGCACAGGCAAATTGCCCAGTATCGGCACTTGCGAGAGCGTGCGCACTTCTTCCTCGCGAATCAGCCCGCCGAGCGCGATGGTTGTGCCGT
>JBBIQJ010000177.1:0-4950 GCA_037442385.1 Armatimonadota bacterium | reverse complement strand
CACCGTTCATGTCCAGAATCGTGCGGCTGTCCACCTGGCTGGAGACCGCAAACGCGATTCGGCTGGCAATATTCGCCTTGATGGTGCCCGTAATCACATCCACAGAGGGGCGCTGAGTCGCCACCACAAGGTGAATCCCCGTTGCGCGCGCCAGCTGCGCCAGCCGGCAGATGGAGGTTTCAATCTCCGCCGCCGCCTGCATCATCAGGTCCGCCAGCTCATCAATCACCACCACCACATAGGGCAGGCGCTCCGGTTCGGGAGCGCGTTCGTTGTAGCCCTGAATGTTGCGCACGCCCGCGTTCGCAAAGAGGTCGTAGCGCCGATCCATCTCTTTGAGAACCGCGCGCAGAGCGCCTGCCGCCTGCTTTACATCGCGCACCACCGGACACATCAGATGCGGAATGCCATCAAACAGCGACAGTTCCACGCGCTTGGGGTCTATCATCACGAAACGCACTTCACGCGGCGTCGCGCGGAACAGAATACACGAAATCAGCGAGAGCAGGCACATGCTCTTTCCAGAGTTGGTGGCGCCGCCAATCAGCAGGTGGGGCAGGCGGGTGAGATCGGTATACTTGGGTGTGCCTGCGACATCTTTGCCCAGCGCGACGGTCAGCAGGCTCGGCGCGTTCCAGAACTCATCGCGTTCCATCACCTCACGCAGAGTCACCACCTGCGGCTGGTCGTTAGGCACTTCTACACCAATCGCGCTCTTGCCAGGGATGGGCGCCTCTACGCGCACCGCAATCGCCGCGAGCGCCATCGCGAGGTTATCCGCCAGATTCACCACCTTGCTGACCTTGATACCGGGGTCTAACTGAATCTCGTAGCGCGTGACGGTGGGACCGTGGGCGACTTCCACCACATTCGCGCCGATGCCGAACTCTTCGAGCGTGCGCTCGAGAATCGCAATCTTCTCCTTGATTTCGGACTGGCTGCGTCGCGGTGGCGCAGGCGGCTCTTTGAGGAGCGAGAGCGGCGGGAGTGTGTAGTTGCCCTCGCTGGCGGGCGGCGGCGTGGGGATATTCGGCTTCGCGCGTGCAGGCAGGCTGGGGCGACGCTTCTCGCCCGATTCGCCCTCCGCCGACGGCTCAGAGGTAGTGGCAACCTGCGGAGCAGAACCAGCCTCGGCAGGCGCCGCGCCCGAAGGCTTCTGCGTCATGCGCGGTGTGGAGCGTTCGGGTTTGCGCTTGAGAACCGTTGTAGCTTTCTCAGCGGTATGCGTGGCGACTTCAGCAACGGCGCGCGTAGCGGTCGCCGTGCCGCGCCAGCCCGTCCATAGCACGCGCCCCATCCCCCGAAAGAGGCTAATCAGCGGGATGTTGAACATCATCAAGGCTCCAACCAGCCCCAAGGCGCCCAGCACCACGCCTTTCGCCTGCCCCAGCCCCACATGGAGCAGATACCCGACCACCGCGCCGATGTAGCCCCCTGTGCTTTTGAGGGCGCCTGCGTGGAACCAGTTGCCCGACTGCGATTCGGGTTGCGCCATCCAGCCCAGCAACACCCCATAGAGTAAAACGCCGCCCCCAATCACCTCTGGGAGCACCAGTTTCTCCGTACCAAACACCAGCGCGCCCGCCGCCAGCCACAGCACTATCGGCAGCAAGTACGCGCCATTTCCAAACAGCAGGCGTAGCCCATCGCTTAAAAACGTCCCCACAACCCCCTTCTGAGGCACGGTCAGGCTCAGCAACACCAGCAACCCCACCACGCCCAGCGCAATCGCAATCCGATCATAAAAGAGGGGCGACCGCTCTTTAGGCGGTGGCATGCGTTTCGCCGACGCGCGTCGCTTTTGCGTTTTCGTCGCCATGCTCTCACCCTGCAAATGTTGCGCTCCGTTTTTGCGCCATCCCTACCGATTGTACCCCATAAAACTTACAGGATGCAACCTTGCTCGGAACGCAGGCGCGGCAGAGGGCTTGATATTTAGCCATGCTAAAGGGTATATTTATAGAAAATGGAAGACGACGCTATGGAGAGCCAATTTCAGCAGAGGCGGACGGTGCAACTTCCGATCCGCCGTGGGTTCACTCTGATTGAGCTGTTGGTCGTGATTGCGATTGTTGCCACTCTGGCGGCAATCCTGTTCCCGGTGCTCGCTCAGGCGCGTACCAAAGCGCACCAGACCAGCTGTTCCAGTAACCTGCGTCAACATGGCATGGCAATCGCCATGTATGTGCAGGATTGGGAGGCGTTTCCGCCCTTTTCGTATGTATCGCATGGGCAGCCTGTGCGCTGGTATGATCATGTGTTCACTTACACGCGCAATGCGGGCATCTTCGTATGTCCGCAGGTTGCGCGCAAGTGGGGTTTCGGCGCGGCAGGGCGCAACGCCACCTATGGCTACAACTACCAGTATCTGGGGCTTTCGCGAGTGAACTGCTGGAATGTGCCTGTGCTCGAGAGCCTGATTGAGACGCCTGCGCAGACGATTGCTGTCGGCGACAACCGCGGCACGGGCACGCGCCCCTGCAAAAACGACGACTCCAGCGACCCCGACTTTGTCAACCCCGATTGTCTGTTCAACCACGGCTACGCGATGGACCCCCCTGTGTTGCCAGCGTGTCGCTATGGTCCGGGACCCAACGCGCCCAGCAGTGCAGGACGCTGGTCGCCGCCCGACCCGCGCCACCACAACGGGGCGAACTTCGTCTTTGTGGATGGGCATCTCCGCTGGAGCCGAGTGGAACCCCTCTATCAGGATAACCGGTGGTGGAACGGACGGTATCCGGATCCGAGTCCGTAAAAAAACACGCGCCTCCTGCGCTGGTCGCTCAGCCAGCGCAGGTCGGTCCTGTTTTAAGCCTCCCAGCCCTTGCACCCGCCTGATGGCGTCGGGTATAATAACCGCCAGAGCCGACATAGCTCAGTGGTAGAGCGGCGCACTCGTAATGCGCAGGTCGTGGGTTCGAATCCCACTGTCGGCTCCAGTTAGCCGATTGCCCGTTTGAACAGCCACAGCGCCACGATTGCCATCGCCAGCGCAATCCCGTATAGCAACAGTACCGTCTGACGCTGAGTCAAGCCGCGCGCCAGCAACTGGTGGTGGATATGGCGCTTGTCGGGCTTGTGAATGGGCGCGCCGCTCAGCAACCGCCGAATCACCACATTCACGGCGTCCAGCAGTGGCAAGCCAAACACCAGCAGGGGCACCAGAATCGCGAACGCCGTCGCCGTCTTGAACGCGCCAATTACCGATAGCCCCGCCAGCACAAACCCCAGAAACTGTGCGCCGCCCGTGCCCATAAAAATCCGTGCCGGGTTGAAGTTATAACGCAAAAAACCGCCTGCCGCGCCCGCCACCGCCGCCGCGGTAATCGCAATCAGCCAGTTAGGATAAGGCTGGTTCAAGATGTCAGCCGCTTGAAGCGCCATCAGCGCCAGCGTCAACGCCGCAATCGCGCTCACGCCCGCCGCCAAGCCGTCCAGCCCGTCGATGGTGTCCATCGTTTTGCTGATAACGAACATCCACAGCGCGGTCAGCGGAATTGACCAGACGCCCAGCGACACCCAGCGTGCGTCTTCAAACTTATCCCCAATCGGCGCGGCGAAGCCCTCTATCTGCACGCCGAACAGTTGCACCAGCAGCCCCGCCAGCAACAACACCCCCGCCTGAAGCACCGCCGAAAAACCCTTCAAATCGTCCAGCATGCCTGCTATCAGCACCAGCGTGCCCACCAGCAACAGCCCCGCGAACGGCACCACGCGCTCCCAGAACACGCCATCGCTGGGCGCCAGCAGGTAGAGTCGGAACATCCCCGCCAGTGTCGCCAGCACCACCCCCAGATAGAGGGCTAACCCACCCCAGCGCGGAATCGGCTCGGTGTGAACTCGCCGCGCGTCAGGAATGTCCATCACGCCGAACCGTATCGCCAGCGCCCGCACCCAGGGCGTCAGCAGATAGGTCGTCGTCAGCGCAATCAGAAACACAACCGTAATCGTTTTCATCGCTCTGGCATATAGGGCGTCAGGTCTACCGACTCAATCCGCCCGTCCACAAACCGATCCAGCACAATCCCCGCTTCGGCGAACAGCTCCAGCGCGAACTCGTCGGGGTAGTCGCCCTGAAACACCACGCGCTCGATACCCGCATTGATAATCATCTTCGCGCAGTGATTACACGGCTGACAGGTTACATAGACCGTCGCGCCGCGCGTGGAGACCCCGTTCATCGCCGCCTGCAGGATGGCGTTCTGCTCAGCGTGCAGGGCGCGAATACAGTGCCCTGCCACGATATGGCAACCCACTTCGGTACAGTGCGCCAGCCCTCGCGGCGCGCCATTATAACCCGTCGCCAGAATGCGCTTATCCAGCACAATCACCGCGCCCACACTCCGACGCGGGCAGGTGGCGCGAGTCGCCACCACAAACGCCACCTGCATAAAATACTCATCCCAACTGGGGCGCGACATCGTTAGACCTTTGGCGGACGGAACGCCTTGAAAGTCTGCTCGTTGTACGGGGGCACGACCTTGCCCTGGATAATCAGCTGCTCCAATTTGCTGACTTTCGCCATGATGGCATCGGGCACCAGCTTGCGGGTAAAGCGCATTGGGCTGAGACTGACGCCTTTTTCCTTGACCCCGTACACAATCATTCCGCTCTTGAAGCGTCCCTCAGCGACGCGCTTGCACACATCGAACACGGCGTTATCCACGCGCTTCATCATGCTGGTCAGCACATGTCCGGGCGCAAGGTGGTCCTGATCGCTGTCCACGCCGATAGCGAAGTAGCCTTTGCCTTTTTGCTGGGCGGCGCGAATAACGCCGATTCCGCAGCGTCCCGCGGCGTGATAGATGATGTCCGCCCCCTGACTGAACTGCGTGAGCGCCAGCTCGCGTCCCTTGCTGACATCATCCCAGTTGCCTGTGTAGCCGACCAGCACCTTCGCTTTCGGGTTGGTGGTCAGCACGCCAGCACGATAGCCGTACTCGAACTTCT
>JBBIQJ010000176.1:0-4999 GCA_037442385.1 Armatimonadota bacterium | reverse complement strand
CATCATCGCGGCCGGGGGCGTGATCTCCAGCGACGTGGCGCTGGCGGCCTCCCGCGAGGCGGAGACGCTGCGGGCGCGTCCTGGCTTCTCGGTGGTGCATCTGAAGCTCACCCCGGAGGGGCGGGCGCGGCTGTGGCGCTATGCACGCGAGCGCGTCGTGCGGTTTCGTGCGCTGGGCGAGCGACCCCGCGATGAGCGCCTGATCATCAAAATCGGCGACCAGTTCTGGGCAGCGCCCATCATTCGCTCGGAGGTCGCCAGCAGCTGGTGGCTGGTGAGCCGACTCTCCGCGCTCCAGCGCTCCGATGTGCAAATCCAGCCCATCTTTGACCCCAGCATCGCCGAAACGATTGTGCAGGGACTGGAGGAAGCCAAAAAGAACATGGTCGCACACCACACGGAGGAGACCCGCTAATGCTGATTCAGCTCGGTCATAGCCCTGACGCGGACGACGCCTTCATGTTCTGGGCGCTCGCCGAAGGGCTGGTGGAGACTCCCTTACGGTTCGAGCATGTGTTGCGTGATATTCAGACGCTCAATGAGTGGTCGCGCGAAGGGCGACTGGAGTTCACTGCCATGTCGGTGCATAACCTCGCCTATGTCGCCGACCGCTATAAGGTGCTAATGCAGGGCGGCAGCTTCGGCGATGGCTACGGTCCCATGCTGGTTGCCCGCGAACCCATCCCGCTTGAAGACCTCCCGCGCTACACGATTGCAGTCCCCGGGCGGCTCACCAGCGCATATCTGGCGCTAAGGCTGTTTTTGCCCGAAGCGCAAGCCATTGAGATGCCTTTCGACGTGATTATGCCCGCCGTGCTGAAGGGCGAGGTCCCGGTTGGCTTGTTGATTCACGAGGGGCAGCTGACTCACCGGTCGCTGGGGTTGCACACTTTGCTGGATCTGGGCGTGTGGTGGCGCGAGGAGACCCGCAGTCTGTGGGAGGGGGGCTTGCCCCTGCCGCTGGGGATTAACGCGGTGCGGAGCGACTTGCCCGATGAAGTTCAGCGGGAGATTGCCCGCGTGTTTCGGGAGAGCATTCGGTTGGGGCTGGAAAATCGCGACCGGGCGATGGCGTATGCGATGAAGTTTGGGCGCGGGATTGACCCTTCTACCGCCGACCGCTTCGTGAGCATGTATGTGAACGAGTTGACGCTGGATATGGGCGAGCGGGGGCGACTGGCAATCGAAGCGTTCCTGAAGCGCGGAGCCGAAGCGGGAATTGTGCCCCACACAACCATCCAGTGGCTGGAGGCGTAGGATGTTCCCAACCCGTGCGTGGCGATTCCTGCCCGATGGGCGCTTCGAGTGGACAGAGCTCACTTTGCGCGCGCCAGCAGAAGGCGAGGTACTAGTCAAGCTGCGCGCCTGCGGGCTTTGCACAGGCGAAGTGATGGACTGGTATATCCGCCAGAAGGCGCCGTTGGTGCCAGGGCACGAGCTGGTGGGCGAGATTGAGGCGCTCGGCGAGGGCGTGCAGGGGGTTCAGGTGGGGCAGCGGGTGGTGGTGCATCACCATGCGCCGTGCGGTCAGTGTGCGCTGTGTCGGCGGGGGGCGTTTGTGCATTGCCCCACATGGCGCGCCACACGACTGGAGCCGGGCGGCTTGAGCGAACGGTTCCTCGTGCCGCCTGAAATTGTGCGGGCGGATCTGATTCCTTTGCCCGACTCGATTCCCGACGAGGTGGGGGTTTTTGTGGAACCGCTGGCGTGTGTGGTGAAGTCGTTGCGTCGGGCGGGGCGTTTGCACGGCGCTACGGTGGCGATTATCGGGATGGGGGTGATGGGGATGTTGCATCTGCTACTGGCGCGGCAGTGGGGCGCGGCGCAGGTGCTGGCTATAGACCGACTCCCCCATCGCCTGCAGCAGGCAGAGGCGCTTGGCGCCATCCCGATAGCGGCGCAGGACGTCGAGCAAGCAATCTCGCAGGCGCAGGCGCATACGCACGGTAATGGCGCGGAGGTGGTGGTGGTCGGACCTGGCACGCCTGAGGCGCTGGAGCTGGGCTGGCGGCTGGTTGCGCCCGACGGCGCCCTGATTCTGTTCACACCAGCGCCCCCTGGAGTACGCTACCCAGTAGACTGGCACACGCTCTATTTCAAAGAGGTACGCCTGATCCCCTCTTATTCAGCGGGTCCTGTGGAGATGCGTCAGGCGCTGGGGGCGATTCGGGCGGGGTTGCCTGTGGCGGGGCTGATTACTCATCGGCTGCCGCTTTCGGAGGCGCCGCAGGGCTACACGCTGTTGCGCCGGGCAGAGGCACTCAAAGTAGTGGTGATGGCGTAGACCTACCTCGCAGCCCGACGGCTGAAGCCGTTCCTGCGATACAAATCTGATAGGGGCAATAAGCAGGAGAGTAGCAACACAAGGACAGGCACCGCAGGGGTAAGCCTGTCCCGCTTCGCGAGTCACTTCTGCCGAAGAGTGAGGGTTTTGATGGGGTTTTCCACGCGCACCCAGTCGGGGCGTTTGGGGTCGGGCGTCAGGCGGGCATCTGGGGGCGACAGGAGTCGCCACGCTTTTAGCCCCTTCGGGAGCAACACCCAGCACGGGCTGGCGAGCAGGTTAAGAGTGAGCGTTTCGTGTTCCAGCAGGCTCTCGCGGAGACCGTTCAAAAAATCGTCGGGTTCCACGCCACCCGCGATTCGCATCGCGCGTCCCAGCCGTTCGCTGCCATACAGCCGGTCGGCGTACAGGGCGAGGGCAAGATACTCTTCGTAGCCGGCGCGCTGGCGCGAACGCCATCGGGCAGGATTCAACCCCTCGCGTGCCATGCGCTCCACCAGCGGCGCGTAAGCGCGCTTCAGGTAGGCTTCCACTTCTTCTAAAGAGGTGCCCATCAGGATGGCTGGTTCCTGCTCCCCCTTGCGGATGACTTCCAGAAGATGAAAGAGAAACCAGCGCTCGCCAAGGTCGCCGTTTGCCCACGCCTCTGGCTCCGTGAACGAGTTGATGGGCGGGATTATCCAGTGCCCGTACTCGTGAGCCAGTTCGCGCACCCATTCGCGCGGAGGCACACGCTCGTGAAGGTCATACAGATAGAGCAGGTTCCGCTGCTGCTCTGCGCCCGGCTTGCCTTCGGTCATGAGGAACACGCACAGGGTACGCCCATAGCGCAGGGAATGCTCCAACCCCAGCCGCGCATGCGCCAGACGATAACACGCAAACAACAATCGACACGCGCGCTCGGCATAAGCATACAACGGCTGACGCTGGGCATGCACCTCAAAAAGCAGCATGGACTCCCCCGATTCCCAGTAGCCCCGAACCCGATAGGGAAAGAGCGCTTTGTATATTGGGTCCGTGATGGGCGTGGGGAGCGGGTTTGGGCTGCCCTCAATGCGAAACGCATAGGCGTGTTGCGCCTGCATCATGCGAGTATACCTCAGCGTGCGGCGAGGCGGGGTGCGTGGGGTAGCACAACCGCTTTTGTGGGCGACTCCGCCTGCAGGATCAGAATGGATCCCACGCCAGTATAGGCGTTGCGCACGAAGCCCCAAGCCAGGATGGCGTTGCCGAACGCGGGCGAGCGCACGGCTCCCGTGATGATCCCAGCATCAGGGCGGTCTTCCGCCTGAAGCGTCGCGCCGCGCGGGGGAAGTGTGTCGCCCTCCACGCGCATCGGCACCCATGTGCGGTTGGTATGCCCCCGTGCGTGGATACGCATCAGCACCTCCTGCCCCACATAGCACCCTTTGGTGTAGGAGATATGGCTCTGCACGATAGGCTCGCCCATCTCCGCCGCGAGCGTGCGGGAGTCCATATCCACGCCCCAGCGCGGGATGCCCGCTTCGTAGCGCAACACTTCGGCTAATGGCTCTTCAATGCGCAGGCAGGCGGTCGCCACCAGCGCGGTCTGAAACGGCTCCATTACGGCGTAGGGCACCAGTAAGTCCACACCGCCGAAGCCTGTTCGGTCATGGCGAATCAGGCGGATTTCTGCGCCCTGCCAGTAGCCCACATGATGGCTGAGCGGCTTGCTGGGGGGCGGTTCCAGTTCCAGCTCTTCCAGCACGGCGTCCACCTGACTGCCCTGCAAGCTGATCAAACCCAGCGCATCGTGCTGGGGCAGAATCTCCACCTCGTCGAGAATAATCGCATCGTTCAACCGCGCGTGGATGCTGGCGTGGGTTTCGGGCGGCAGAATCAGCAGCGCCGCCTCGGGGGTTCGCAGCACCATCCCATCGGAAAGCACATGCCCCGTGGGTGTGCAAAAGAAGGTGAACACGCCTTCTCCTGGCGGGGTGGGGCGCAGGTCGTTGGTGATTTGCGCTTGTAAGAATCGCAGGCTATCGGCGCCGCCCACTTTCAGGACGCCCCAATCGGTCAGATTCAGCCAGCCCGCGTAGTCGGCGACCTGTGTATAGGTGGCGGTCATGGCTCGGTTTCACCTGCCTGTCGCTTGCGTCGCCAGCCCGGTTCGCCCCAGACGGTATCGGACACGCCCGCCCGATAGTTCGCCACTCGCGCCATCACAAAAAGCAGGTCGCTCAAACGGTTCAGATAGCGGATAAGAACGGCGTTCACGGTGCTGACATGGCTCAGGCGCACGACTTCACGCTCGGCGCGACGGCACACGGTGCGCGCCAGGTGGAGATAGGCGGCGGCTTTCGTGCCTCCGGGCAGAATAAACTGGCGCAGAGGGGGCAGCTCCTCTTCAAAGCGGTCTATCGCCTGCTCCATCGCACTGATGTGCGTCTCTTCTATCACGGCGAACTGCCCGGCGCGTTCGGGGGGCGATGCCAGCTCCGCGCCGAGATCGAACAGTTCATTCTGAATCCGCTCTATCAGGGCTATCAGGTCTGCGTCATCCACATAACACCGCGCAACACCCAGCACGGCGTTCAGCTCGTCCACCGTGCCATAGGCGCAGACGCGAGGGTCGTCTTTAGGTACGCGCTGACCCCCAATCAAGCCCGTTTCCCCCGTATCGCCCGTTCGGGTGTAGATTCGCATAGACTCAAGTGTACCCGTTGGGGGGTTCAAAGCGGGTATCCTTCG
>JBBIQJ010000175.1:0-5020 GCA_037442385.1 Armatimonadota bacterium | reverse complement strand
GCCAACATCGGCACGGGCAGCCCCGTGAGCATTGTCATAAAGAAAAGCAAGATGGACCCCATGCTGGTCGAGAGCAGGAAGAAGGTGGCGTTGCGCACATTGTCAAACGCGACTCGACCTTCTTCCCCAGCGTTACGAATCGGCACGAAGTTATCGTCTGCCAGCACAATATCGGCCGCCTCGCGGGCGACATCGGTGCCTGAGCGCCCCATCGCGATTCCGACATCGGCGGCTTTGAGCGCGGGCGCATCGTTCACCCCGTCGCCCGTAACAGCAACGACCTCGCCATTCGCGCGGAGCGCCCGCACGATGCGCAACTTCTGCTCGGGCGTGACTCGCGCAAACACATTCACATGTTTGACCTGCTCCTGAAGGGTGGCGTCGTCCATCGGCTGCAGCGCCACCCCCGTCAGCACGAGCGCATCGCGGTCGGCAATTCCCAGCTCATGCGCAATCGCGCGCGCCGTCTCGGCATGGTCGCCGGTAATCATCAGCACACGGATGCCCGCGCGGTGGCAGTCCTGAATCGCCTCCAGCACGCCCGGACGCGGAGGGTCTATCATACCCACCAGTCCGATCAGCACCAGCTCAGAAGGTTCGGGCACGCCTTCGACGGGGTCAAGCGGTTGGGGAAGGCGTCGGTAGGCAAGCGCCAGTACGCGCAACCCGCGCTGTGCCATCGCCCGCGCCTGCGCCTGAACCCGCTCGCGCGCTGTGGAATCAAAAGGTTTCTCTCCTTCAGGAGTCAACCACGCATGCGCCATGCGAAACACGCGCTCGGGCGCCTCCTTCACAAAAACCCACTGCTCGTTGCCCCGCTGGCGCACACTGGCGGAATATTGCAGGTCTGGCTCGAAGGGGATTTCGCCCACCACAGGGTGCGCCGCCCGCACGGCGTGATGGTGTAGCCCTGCCTGAAGCGCCGCCATCAGCAGCGCAGCTTCCGTCGGGTCGCCATGAATCTCATAGCCTGCCTCCGTTCCGCGTACATCCGCCTCGTTGGTCAACACGCCTGTCAGCAACGCTAGCACAAACGGGTGTGAATCGTCATGATTGTCGCGAACCGACTCGGTGAGGGTGTCCATGCGAAACACTTCGCCTGCGACCCAGTATTCCTGAACTGTCATGCGGTTCAGGGTTAGTGTGCCTGTCTTGTCGGAACCGATGACCGTCGTGCTGCCGAGGGTTTCCACCGCGGGCAGATGTCGTACAAGGGCATTCCGTCGCGCCATGCGGTTCACGCTCAGCGCCAATGTAATCGTCAACACAATCGGCAACCCTTCAGGTATCGCGGCGACTGCAATCCCCACCACCACCTTGAACATGTGTAGCGGGCTGTTGCCCAGCGCCAGCCCCAGCGCGAAAATCAGCGCACAACTGATGCCAATCGCGACGCCAAGAATGTTGGCGAACTGCCGCATACGACCCTGTAAGGGTGTTTCGGGCGCTTCTTGCTCACGGAGGCTTTCGGCAATTTTGCCCAGCTCCGTGTGTTTGCCCGTCGCCACCACATAGCCCCGCCCGCGCCTTGTCGTGACGACAGAGCCAGCATACACCATGTTCACCCGATCAGCAAGCGGGGTTGACTCTGGCACTGGTGTTGTCTGCTTCAACACGGGAACCGATTCCCCCGTCAACAGCGATTCGTCCACCTGGAGCGCCGTCGCCGAAAAGAGCCGTATATCGGCAGGGACGCGCACTCCCGACTCCAGAATCACCGCGTCGCCCGGTACCAGCAGGCGGCTCGCAATCACTTTCTCGATCCCGTCGCGGACTACATGAGCGCGGGGTTCGGTCAGACGCTTCAAGGCACGTACGGAGCGCTCCGCCCTATATTCTTGAATAAACCCGACTGTCGCGTTCAGCAGCAGTACCCCCGCAATCACCGCGGAATCGATATAATCTCCCATCCAGAGCGTGACCAGCGCCGCGACCAGCAGAATATAAATCAGGGGACTCTGGAACTGGTGGAGGATTAACTGAAAAATGCTGATGGGCTTGGTTTCTTCCAGCACATTCTCGCCATAGCGTTTCAACCGTGCCTGCGCTTCCTGGTGGGACAACCCGTTCGGGCTGGTGTTCAGGAGGTACGCCGCCTGATCGCATGACACTGCGTGCCATGCAGGGCGCTCCGCCACAACCGTGTCGGGAAGTGCCATCGCCTGCAGTATACCCTCGCTTGGGGTATAATCTCGCGCGGAATAAGGAGGCAATAACCGATGAAGGTTCTCGTGACTGTGAAGCGTGTTCCCGACCCATATGCCAAAATCAGCCCCAACGCCGAGGGTACCGATATTACTCGCGATGGGCTGACGATGGCGGTCAACCCCTTTGATGAGATTGCGTTAGAAGAGGCGATTCGTCTGAAGGAGGCAGGTAAAGCAAATGAGATTGTGGCTGTTTCCATCGGCAGCGCCGAGTCGCAAGAGCAGCTGCGCACCGCACTGGCGATGGGCGCCGACCGCGCCATCCTGGTGCAGACCGATGACCCCCTGGACCCCCCTTCTATAGCACGCCTGCTCGCGGCGATTGTGCAACGCGAACAGCCCCAGCTGATTCTTATGGGCAAGCAAGCCATCGATATGGACGACAACCAGGTGGGGCAGATGCTGGCAGCAATTCTGAACTTGCCGCAGGCGACCTTCGCGTCCAAAATCACGATTGAAGACAGCACCGCCACCGTAGAGCGTGAGACCGACAACGGAATTGAGACGATTCGCGTGCCTCTGCCTGCGGTCATTACGGCTGATTTGCGCTTGAACGAGCCGCGCTATGTCGCCCTCACGGGGATTGTGCGCGCCCGCAGTAAACCGCTGGAAACGCTGACGCCTGCCGATCTGGGCGTCACCCCCAGGGCGCGCGTGCGCCTCAAGCAAGTTGAGAAGCCGCCCGCACGCCAGGCAGGCAAGCGCGTCGCCGATGTGAAGGAGCTGGTGCGCCTGCTCAAAGAAGAGGCGCGCGTTATCTGAAGGAGGCAAAAAGCATGAAAGTTCTGATTGTCGCAGAAACAGACGGGAGCCGTGTTTCGGAGAAGACCCTGCCCGCGATTGCCTTCGCGCAGAAAATCGCGCCGAACGACTTCCAGATTCTGGCGATAGGCTCTTCCCTGCAGAATCTGGAGTCGCTCACGGGCTACGGCGCCCAGACCGTGTGGGTGGCGGACGACCCGCGCCTCGCCAAACCCCTTGCCGAGCGCTACGCTCTGGTGGTTGCCCATCTTGCACGCCAGATAGGCGCAGACCTGATTGTGGGCACTACCACCACTTTCAGCCGCGATACGCTCGCCCGCACGGCAGGACTTTTAGACGCACCGATGCTCAGCGACATTATCGCCCTCGAAGCGCAGAACGGCGCCCTGACCGCCAAACGCCCCATCTACTCGGCGAACCTGATTGGCACCTTTGAAGTGGAGGGCACGCCTGTTGTGCTGACTGTGCGCGGTCCTGCGTGGGGCAAGCCTGAGCCGAAAGAGGGCACTTCGCCCACTCAGGCGGCGGAGCTGCCCGCCGAAATCCCCACACGCTCCGAGTGGCTCAGCCTCAAAGGCGCCAGTGGGGGACGCCCCGACCTGACACAAGCGCGTGTGGTGGTCTCAGGCGGACGCCCCCTCAAAGACCCACAGACTTTTGAAAAGTATATCGGTGGGCTGGCGGATGTGCTGGGTGGGGCGGTGGGCGCCACCCGCGCTGCCGTGGACGCCGGGATTGCCCCCAACGAACTGCAGGTTGGACAAACAGGCAAAACTGTCGCTCCCGAACTCTATATCGCGGTCGCCATCTCTGGGTCGGTGCAACACCTCGCGGGCATGAAAGACTCGCGTGTGATTGTGGCGATTAATATTGACCCCGAGGCGCCCATCTTCCAGGTCGCCGATTATGGGCTGGTGGCAGACCTCTACGAAGTCGTGCCCCAGCTAATTGAGGAGCTGAAGAACGCCAGAGAGGGCAGCTGAATCCATGCCGGTTCGGGAGTACCCATGATAGCTCGGCATCCGCTTCTGGACCTCATAGAGGAACCTATCGGGCAGGTGTACTGCCGCGAAGGGGTTGTCTTACACCACGCCGATGTGTTGCGCCTGTACGACGAGTGGGAGTCGCCCGTGGTGATTATATCCGACGGCGCGTATGGCTTGAACGCATTCCCTGACGATGCTGTGAAGCCAGAGGAATTAGTCGAATGGTAAGAGCCTATGTGCGTGCATGGTCTGCTCAAGCGACTCCCCAGACAACCCCCTGGTTCTGGAATACGGAACTGAGATGGGCGACCGTACATCCCTTACTTATTCAGTATGGTTGGCGGTTTGTGAACTGCCACATCTGGGATAAAGGGATTGCCCACATTGCAGGCAATTCCAATACTCAGGTGCTACGCAAATTTCCTGTGGTCACGGAAGTTTGTGTCCAGTATGTGCGTGACTTCAGAGTGGGCGGCGTTAGCCTGCAGGAGTGGCTGCGACAGGAGTGGGAACGGCAGGGTTACCTCTCAAGCAGGCTAACGAAGCCTGCGGGGTCAAGAACGCAGCGACACGCAAATATCTGACGCGCGACCATCTCTGGTATCTCCCACCGCCTGAGGTCTTCGAGCGTATGGTTCACTACGCCAACAAGTTTGGACGTCCGGAAGGGCGACCCGACTTTTCGTTAGATGGCGTCAAACCTCTCAGTGGCGAGGAATGGGAGAGACTGCGTCCCAAATTCCATTGTAAAGTCGGGATCACCAATGTCTGGCGTGTGCCTGCCCTGCACAGCAAGGAGCGCCTCCGTATCAACGGCAAATGTCTCCACCCTAATCAAAAACCAATTGAGCTTATGGAGCTTATTATCGAGGCATCTTCCGAACCTGGCGACCTGATATGGGAACCGTTTGGAGGCTTATGCACAGCAGCCATCGCCGCGTTCCGTCTAAGGCGTCGCTGTGTAAGTGCCGAAATCCAGCGCGAGTTTTACGAAGCCGCCGTGCGGAGGCTACGCAATGCCCAACCTATCCAGACCAACTATTACGCTGCCCCCTGAAGAGTGGG
>JBBIQJ010000174.1:0-5070 GCA_037442385.1 Armatimonadota bacterium | reverse complement strand
GCTCGTCCACCGTGCCATAGGCGCAGACGCGAGGGTCGTCTTTAGGTACGCGCTGACCCCCAATCAAGCCCGTTTCCCCCGTATCGCCCGTTCGGGTGTAGATTCGCATAGACTCAAGTGTACCCGCTGGGGGGTTCAAAGCGGGTATCCTTCGGGCATGGCACAACTCACCTTTCTGGGAGCCGCGGGAGTCGTTACTGGCTCCAAGTATCTTCTGGAAACTGCGGGCAAACGCTATCTGATTGATGCCGGGTTGTTTCAGGGCGCCCGCGAATGGAAAGACCGCAACTGGGAGCCGTTCCCTGTCCCCCCTGAAACGATTGACGCGATTCTGCTCACGCACGGACATATTGACCACACGGGCTACCTGCCGCGGCTGGTGCAACAGGGGTATCGGGGTCCGATTTATGCGACGGCGGCGACCTGCGCACTGCTCAAAATATTGCTCCCCGACTCGGCGCACCTGCAGGAGCAGGACGCCGATTACGCCAATCGCAAGGGGTATAGCCGCCATCAGCCAGCGCTCCCACTCTATACAGTACGCGATGCGGAAGCCACCCTACGCCTGCTCCAGCCTGTGGAGTTTCATGCGATGCTGCCCCTCACGGGGATGCGTGTGTTCTGGTATCCGATGGGGCATATTCTGGGTTCTGCCGCAATAGAGATCCACCTCGATACTCCCCCGCGCCGCCTCCTGTTCTCGGGCGACATCGGACGTTATGAAGACCCCATCATGCGCCCGCCCACCGAGTTCCCAGAAGCTGATGTGGTGTTGATGGAATCGACCTATGGCGACCGTCTGCACGAAACGACCCCTGTTGAAGAGACTCTCAGGTCGGTTTTGAACCATATTCTGCAAAATCGGGGCGTGATGTTGATCCCTGCCTTCGCCGTCGGGCGTACCCAGCAGGTGCTTCACTACATCCGCAAGATGCAGGAGTCAGGCGAAGTGCCGCCCTTGCCCGTTTATGTGGATAGTCCGATGGCAACCGACGCCACACATCTCTACTGCACCTACGGGCAGGACCTGAATCTGGAGACCAGCCCGGGTGGCGACTGTGAGGGGCAACTTCCTCTCTATTGCTATCACACCCACTTTGTGCAGGATGTGTCGCAATCGCGGGCGCTGAACACACGCCCCGGACCGATGATTATCATCTCCGCCAGCGGCATGTGTACGGGCGGTCGGATTCTGCATCATCTCAAGTGGCGCTTACCCCCACCCCGAAAACGCGGTGCTGTTTGTGGGCTATCAGGCGGAGGGCACACGCGGGCGTATGCTGGTGGATGGCGCCACGGAAATAACCATTCACGGCGAGACTGTGCCCGTGCGCGCGCGAATTGCGATGACCACCGCGCTCTCGGCGCATGCCGATCAGGCGGACCTGCTTCGCTGGCTCAAAGCGTTTCGGCAGCCGCCTCAAACCCTCTATCTCGTTCACGGCGAGCCGAACGCCCGCCTCGCGCTCCGCGAGGCGATTCACAGCGAGCTGAGTTGGGACGCTTTGCTTCCCGAACATGGGGAGACGGTCGCTCTTTAGGCGCGGCGCACACTCAGCCAGAACAGTACGCTCGCCGTCAACGCCAGCCCTGCGCCTGTGAGGAACGCTGTCGCCACACCAGCCCACTCCCAGAGCGCGCCAAACAACACACTGGCAGGGAGCATGCCCACGCCCACCACGAAGTGGAACAGCCCATAGGCTTGCCCGCGCATGGGTTCAGGAGCAAAGTCGGCGACCAGCGCGCGCTCGGCGCCTTCCACCAGCCCATAGTAAAACGCATAGCCGCCAAACAGCGCCACAATCTGCCAGAGCGCATTGGCATAGGCAAAGCCCGCATAAACGCCCGCATAGAGCAGCCACCCCATCAGCAACACGCGCTCGCGCCCCAGCAGGTCTGCCAGCATCCCGCAGGGGGTCGCGAGCAGGGTGCGCCCCGTGTTCAGCCCCGCCCACAGGATGGGCACCCATGCGTCCGCCATGCCCGCCTGCTCCGCACGCAACAGCAAAAACGCATCGCTGGAGTTGCCCAGCGTGAACAGCAGCACACAGACCAGAAACCAGCCGAAGCGTCCCCGCAAAAGCGCCCGCGCGCCTGTTAGCGGATGCTGGCGCTGGGTTTGCACGGGAACCGCGACGCGCGGCACGCCCCCATGAAACACCCAAAGCGACAGGAGCGCCGGGAGGCTCGCCAGCAGAAACACCAGTCGGTAGTTTTCTGGCGCAGCAAGCAGGATGGCGCTCGCCAGCAAGGGTCCGAGGCTCGCCCCCAGATTGTCCATCATGCGGTGGAAGCCGAAGGCGGTCGCTCGCGCTTCGGTGTCGCTGACATAGGCAATCAGCGCGTCGCGGGGCGCGGTACGAATGCCTTTCCCCACCCGATCCACAAAGCGCAACGCCAGCACCTGCCACGGCGCCGTAACAAACGCCAGCAAAGGGCGCGTCAAACCTGCCAGCCCGTAGCCCCCAAACGCCAGCGCCCGATGATGCCCAAACCGATCCGCCAGCCATCCCGAAAAGAGTTTCAACAGGCTGGCAGCGGTCTCGGCAAGCCCCTCTATCACGCCAATAAACGCCGCCGATGCCCCCAGCCCCTTGAGAAACAAAGGCAATAGGGGGTAAATCATCTCGGAGCTGAGGTCATTCAGCAGGCTAACGCCCCCGAAAGCGACGATGGGTTTGGGCAGTCGCAGGCGCGCCATCGGCTATCGGGCAGGTTCCAGCACGCCCCCAAACTTGCGTTGGCGACGCTGATAGTCCCGCAGCGCGTCCAGCAGGTCGTGCATTGTGAAATCGGGCCAGAGGACGGGGGTCATGTAAAGCTCGGTATAGGCGGTCTGCCAGAGCAGAAAGTTGCTGGTACGCTGTTCGCCTGCGGTGCGGATGAGCAGGTCAGGTTCGGGCAGGTCAGGCTGGTAGAGGTGTGCCTGAATGGTGGCTTCGTCGATCTCATCGGGCTGCAGGATTCCCGCCTGAACCTTATGGGCAATCGCGCGCATAGCGTCCACCAGCTCGGCGCGACCGCCGTAGTTAATCGCGAGGTGCAGGGTGATGCGCTGATTATGGGCGGTGAGTTGCTCGGCGCGCCGCAGAATGGCTTGCAGTTCGGGACTCAGTTCGTGCAGGCGCCCGCTGAAACGGAGTCGCACGCCGTTTCGCGCCATCACTGGCAACTCCTCACGGGCGGAGCGCTCCAGCAGGCGCATCAGCCCGTTCACCTCCTCTTGCGGGCGACGCCAGTTCTCCGTGCTGAAGGTATAGAGCGTCAGCACCTCGATTCCCAGCTCGGCGCATCCATGCACCATGCGGCGCACGGTGCTGTGTCCGTTGGCGTGCCCCACGAGACGCGGAAGCCCCCGGTTCCGCGCCCAGCGCCCATTGCCGTCCATGATAATCGCGATATGGCGGGGCAGGCGTTCCAGATTAATCCCGCGTGCAAGGGCTTCCGCGCGCCAATCGTGGATTTGCATCAGACCTCCATCAGCTCCGCGTCTTTCGCTTGCTGAAGCTTGTCGACTTCTTCAATATACTTATGCGTCAGCTTCTCTGCCTGCTGTTCGTAGCGCTTGAGGTCGTCTTCGGACATCAGTTTATTTTTTTGCATCTGGCGCAGGTGTTCCAACAGGTCGCGGCGAATGTTGCGGATGGCAACGCGCCCCTCTTCGGCGCGTCGATGCACCTGCTTGGAAAGCTCTTTGCGTCGCTCTTCGGTCAGCGGAGGCAGGGTAATGCGCAGACTGCGCCCGTCGCTGACAGGGTTAACCCCCAGGTCGGATTTCTGAATCGCTTTCTCAATCGCAGGGATTGCCGACTGGTCCCATGGCTGGATGAGCAGTTGTCGGGGTTCGGGCACGGTGATGGAGGCGATATGCTGGAGTTGCATCGGTGTGCCGTGATAGTCCACCATGATGCGTTCCACCATCGCGGGGTTGGCGCGTCCTGTGCGGTAGCCCGCGAAGTCTTGCTTGAGATGGTCTATCGCGTGCTTCATGCGGTTTTCGGCGTCTTTGAAGAGTTCATCGATTTTCGGGGTCGGATCCTCTTCGTGCTTGCGCGACATAGGGTTTCACCTCCTTCAAGATTGGCGTACAACGGTTCCGAGCGGCTCGCCCAGCACGATGCGTCGGGCGCTGCCCGCTTCCCAGATGTTGAAGACCACCACCTCCATCTGGCGTTCCATGCAGAGGGTGAAGGCGGTGAGGTCCATAATCCGCAGCTGGAGGCGCAACGCCTCCTCGAAAGTCAGGCTTTCGAATCGTTTCGCGTCGGCGTGTTTGCGGGGGTCGCGGTCGTAGACGCCGTCCACATTGGTGGCTTTGAGGAGCGCATCGGCGTTCAGTTCCACGGCGCGCAGGGCGGCGGCGGTGTCGGTCGTGAAGAAGGGATTGCCCGTGCCAGCCGCCAGAATCACAATGCGCCCTTTTTCGAGGTGTCGGATGGCGCGGCGGCGGATGAACGGTTCTGCCACCGCCTGCATGGTGATGGCAGATTGCACCCGGGTATCCACGCCGTGCCGCTCGATAGACGCTTGGAGCGCAAGCGCGTTAATCACCGTTGCCAGCATGCCCATATAGTCGGCGGTGGCGTGTTCGATGCCTGTGGGCGCAATCGCGCTCCCGCGCACGATATTCCCCCCGCCCACCACCACGGCGGTCTGCACGCCGAGCTGGTGGACGGAGATGACTTCTCTGGCGAGATAATCGATGGCTTCGGGGCACAAGCCGACGCCATGTTCGCCTGCAAACGCCTCCCCGCTGAGTTTCAGCAGCACCCGCCGCCAGCGCGGCGCTCCTTGCGCGTGATTCATCAAACTCAAAGTATACCCGTCAGGGGCGGCTTTTTCAACACCGTGAGAAGGGGGTTCAACTGGTCTGCACCCTTATCGCACGAGACGCAACCTCACATAACCCCCCCTCTCCCAACCCCTTGGGAGAGGGGACACAGGGGGTGAGGGCTACTACGCCCGTCGCCGACGCAGCCCCAGCAACCCTGCCAGACCTGCGCCCAGCGCCATTAGCGAAGCAGGTTCGGGGACTGTATCCAGCAGGAACGCCTCCTCGCGCCCCGTCGC
>JBBIQJ010000173.1:0-5078 GCA_037442385.1 Armatimonadota bacterium | reverse complement strand
TCGCTCATCAAAAGACCTCCTCGTTATGAATGCGAACAATGCTCGGGGGAGATTATACCCTATGGGCGCATCGGGGATATTCACGCTAATCTCAGCCTGCAGGAGCGACCCTCTGAGTATGCTGGCACTGAACCGCCCTCCGTGGAACAGAGGGGAACCTGCCTGCTACAGGGAGCCGCCTATTTCTTGAGCGGAAGTTGAGATTCCCGAAACTCTTTGAGCGCAACGGCGTTGTTATGCTGGGTATCCCGCGCGCTGTAGAGCAGGGTAATCGTGCCCTGTTGCGCCTCCTGCAAAAGTGGCTCCCAGTAAGTCCGCTGCTGCGCCAGCTCCACGAAATAGCGCTCCCGAAACTCGCGCCATTTGCGCGGGTCATGACGAAACCATCGCCGCAGGGCGTCGCTTGGCGCCAGCTCCTTCAGCCAGCCATCTAATTGCAGGCGCTCCCTGCTCATCCCCCGCGGCCAGAGCCGTTCCACCAGATAGCGCTTGCCATCCGACTCCTGTACCGGCTCATACACACGCTTGACCTGAACCATACCTGCGCCTCCTCCATTGGGTGTGCTAAACCCAGAGCCAGACGCGCGTGCTTACAGCACTTATCACCCGATGAGATAGTACCCCAACAACTAAGAAAGACTGTTATCCTGCCCCAGGTCATGCCCCTTCTCCCCGATTTGGCACAAAAGTTGCTGTAGTTCGCATGTGGCAGTGATGGAATGAAGGGAGAGCTTTCACAGCTTTAGAAGAGAGCGGAGCGGTACAGGCAAGCAAAACAGACGGAAAGGAGTTAGTGAAGAGTGCCTTTATTGGAAAGGAGTCGATGGGGGCAGCGCTTGAACGCGCTGTCCCCTTATCGTTTTTACGCCGCAGGCTGCTGGATTTCGATGGGATGCGGCAGCTGCGCCAGCACCTCTTCAAGACTGGTAATCCCTGTTAGCACTTTCTGGCGGGCATCTTCCTCCATCGGGAAGAGGCTCTCCGCGCAGGCGGTACGCAGGCGCTCGCTATCGGTGTGCTGGGCGATTAATCGACGAGCCGCGTCGTCTACGACGAAAAGTTCATACAACCCCACACGCCCCCGATAGCCGATCTGATTGCACTCTGGACACCCCTGCGGTTCCCACACCTGAAGTTGCTGATGACCCCAGCGTGAACAGAAGGCGCCTGCTTCCACAATAACGCTTCGCTTGCAGTGCGGGCACAATCGGCGCACCAGCCGTTGTGCTAAAACGCCTATCAGCGCGGAGTTAATCAGAAACGGTGGAATCCCCATATCCATCAGGCGGGCGGGCGCGCTGGTGGCATCGTTGGTGTGCAGGGTCGCCAGCACCAGATGCCCCGTCATCGCCGCACGGCAGGCAATCTCGGCGGTTTCCGTGTCGCGAATCTCGCCCACCAGCACCACATCGGGGTCCTGGCGCAGAATCGCGCGCAGCTGATTCGCGAAGGTCAGCCCCGCTCTCTCGTTAATCTGCGATTGCCCGATGCCGTCCAGCGTGTATTCCACGGGGTCTTCACAGGTCAGGATGTTGCGTCTGTCGGAACGCAGGTGTTGGAGTAGCGCATAGAGCGTGGTGCTTTTGCCCGCGCCGGTGGGACCCGTTACTAAAATCATCCCCCAGGGGCGCGAGACTAACGCCGTCAGGTTTTGTTGCAGTTCGGCGGGCATGCCCAGCTGTTCCAGCGACATCAGAGACTTCGTGCGATCCAGCAGGCGCACCACGATTCGCTCGCCAAACACGGTGGGGAGCGAGGAAACACGCGCATCTATTTTGCTCTCGCCGAAGCGCACGGTAAACCGACCATCCTGCGGGCGTCGGCGGTCAGCGATATCCATCTCGCCCATCAGCTTCACCCGTGCCAGCACCGGCGCCTGCAGACTGCGCGGAATCGTGCGCATAGGATACAACACGCCGTCAATCCGATACCGCACCTGCAGACGGCTCTCCATCGGCTCAAAATGAATGTCGCTGGCGCCTTTCTCCACCGCCTCAAACAGAATCGTGTTCACCAGGCGAATAATCGGCGGCTGGTGAACCGTCTCCTGAATCTGGGAGAGGTCCTCTATCTCTATATCCCAGGACTCCTCCGTTGCGGTCTCGGTCTGGAAAATTTCTTCCTGAACGCCGTAAATCTGAGCGATTGCGTGCAAGACACGCTCTGGCGGGGAGTAATGAATTTCCAGATTCAAGCCTGTGGTCTGACGCAGCAGGTCTATCGCCTCAATATTGTTGGGGTCTGCCATCGCGACGACCAGCGTGTTGCTCTGTTCGCGCAGGGGGACGACAAAATGGCGTGAGGCGAGTTCCACGCCAATCAGGTGGCGAACCGTGCGCGCCTGCTCTATCGTCGCATCGTCCAGTGGCTCATAGGGGGCGTCATATTGCGCCGCCTGCGCTTTGTAGTAATCTTCACGGGTCAGATAGCCCAGTTCAATCAGCGTCTCGCCCAATCGCTTCCCTGTGGTGCGTTGAATCTCCAGCGCTTCCTGCAATTGCTGGGGGGTGATGCACCCCATCTGCACCAGCCATTCACCCAGTCGCTTCGTGCCGTACATAGTGCCTCCTGGCAGGAATTATCGGCAGAGGTGGCGAATCTAATCAGTGGCTTGGTGCGCTCTTGAAAACGCAATTCGCTATAGAGGAGGTCCTGAATGTATCAGCCAAACCGATTATTGACTGCTCCGATTCATAAGTGCCTTGTAGAAGTGTTGAAAGTAGAAGAAGATATGGAGTTGCTCCTGCGCCCGGCGCGCCGTTTTCTGTTTCACAACCTGTATCGTCCGAGCATGTTTGTGCCGGAGTTCAATAAGCCGTGCTTTGGGGTGCTGGCTCTGCGGAGCGACATGGAGAAGCGCCCGCTGATGGTGATTGAAACCGAGCCACAGCTCAGCGAAGCCTTACGCCAGTGCTATCGCGAGTGCGAAATCCTCTGGCTGGAGGTGTTCGAGGGCCCCGCAGGGATTCACATGCAGGGCGAGAATATGGGCATCCGGCTGGAGCTTAGCACACCGATTGCCTGTTTGAGTGTGGCTATCCGTGCGCCTCTGGCATGGGTCGCCGAGCGACGCCAGCGCAACTACATTGCGCAGGGGCGCCTGATTCAGAGCTTTCACGAGCGCCTGCTCCGTGAGGCGCTGGACCTGCTCACTGAGCGTTACCCCATCGAGTGCCATCATCAGGTGCCTTTCGGGTTTGTAACGGGCTATCGCGCTAACATGCTGCCCCAGATTGCCCGCTCTGCCGTGGATGCGGTGTTGCTGTTCCGCTACGAGTTTAACAGCGATGGTGTGGTGCTGTTGCCGATTAACCTGAACCTGCATAATGCGCATGTCGCCAACGAGCAGACCGCCGAGAAAGATCGGCTGATTACCCAGTTTGCGCAGGAGATTGGCATGCCGTTGCTGACCATCCGCGCCGCCGAACAGCCCGACGCCTACATCTTCACCGCCACAGCTCTGGACATCAAACCCATCACGGTGATTGGGCGCGCCCCCGCCGACTGGGCAAACGCGATCGCTCCGTTCGTAGAAGCCGTAATTGAAGCGCTGAATCAGCCCGGTTTTGGGGTATAATCCCTACTGGAGGTCAACAATGAGCAAGATTGGGTTGATTCTGGCTCTGGCAGCGCTGATTGGCGCAGGCGCCGCCGCGATTCTGGTGGGCGCAAGCTCTTCTTCTAACGGTTCCGCGGCAGTCGTTAAAAGCTCCGGCAAGTCGTGCTGCGACGGGCACTAATCTAACGGGGGGGTGAGCCGCGCTTACCCCCTCACTGCGCCTCCGGGAATGACTTTGAAAAAAGCCATCGTGCCGATGGCGGGGTTGGGTACGCGCCTGTACCCTGTAAGTGTGGTGTTGCCAAAGGGGCTGATGCCGTTCGTCCTGGCGGACGGCAGGCTTGTAACGGGGCTTCAACTGATTGCCGAGTCGCTGCTCGATGCAGGTATCGAACAGATTGGGGTGGTGGTTTCGCCAGAAACGCAGCCGCTTTATGAGCAGTTTCTGGGGGGTGGGGGCGCATTGTACGCCGCGTCACGTGGACGGCGCCCCGCGATGCAGGAAGCCTTCGAGGCGATTCAGCGCGTTGCAGAGCGCATCACCCTGATTCCGCAGACAGAGCTGCACGGGTTGGGGCACGCCGTCTGGTGCGCCCGTGAATTCGCCGCAGGCGAACCCGTGCTGGTGGCGCTGGGCGACCATATCCCCCTCCAGAACGGCGAAGCGTTGCCTGCCGCACAACTAATCGCATCCTGCAGCCAGCTTCTGTGCCCTGTTTATGCCGTCCATACTGTTCCTCTGGGCAAGGTGTCCCTGTACGGGATTCTCAAGGGGCGCCCCACCGAACATCCCCGCCTGTACGTGCTGGAAGCGGTGGTCGAGAAGCCGTCCCCAGAGGTCGCCCAGCAGTCGCTTCATACGCCCGGTCTACCTCCTGACCAGTTTTTTGCTCACTACGGGCTGTATGCCTTTCCAGAATGCTTCTGGGAAATCCAGGCGCAGATTGCGGAAGAATATCGCCGTTGGGGTCGCGAATGGTATCTGGTGGACGCTCAGCAGCGGTTGATGGCACAAATGCCCGCCTACCTGCTCCATGTGGAAGGCGAGTGCCTCGATTTCGGCACGCCTGAAGAGTATCGCCATGCCTTTTGTGTGCTGGCTGAACGGGGGGGTCAGCGGCATGCATAAACGGCACTACGAATGGCGCGGGCAGTCGTTGGAGTTCACGCTCCAGCCTCTGAGCAAGGGCTGGAAATTGACCCTGCCCGACGGCGCCACTCTGGAGGTTGAAGAGGCGCATGCGGCAGGCTCCATGCTGACCCTGCGCCTTGCCAGCGCGGCGTGGCGAATCCCATGTCGGATTACGGCAGACGAGGTTCAGCTCATGTGGCGTGGGGTCTTGTATCGTTTTGGTCGCCCGCGCCCGGCGTCTGCGCCCCCACACACCACGGTGGAAGGCTCCCTCACCGCGCCGATGCCGGGATTAATCACGCGCATCTTTGTGCAGGTCGGGCAAACTGTAAAAGCGGGCGACCGCCTGCTGATTCTGGAGGCGATGAAGACCGAGCAGGCGCTTCG
>JBBIQJ010000172.1:0-5098 GCA_037442385.1 Armatimonadota bacterium | reverse complement strand
CCACTGGGGCGTCTGGGGGGCTTGCGAATCTTCAGGTTCCGTTTTAGCGAGTTCCAGTTGCAGGTTGCCGGGCGCAGGCAGGGCGAGGGGGGGTACGCCGCTCATCTCGCGCTTCGGTGCGCTTTCCGATTTGTTCGCGACGACCACTTTATTGTTGTTCTGGGGGGTTGCCTGCGCAACAATCTCTCGCGTGGGTTTGAAAGGGTCGCGCGGCGAAAGAGCCGGCAACACGATTCCCGTCGCAGGCTGGGTTGGGGTTTGTGCAGTCTGGGAGTTGCTGGGGTTAGTCGCTCCCGGGGTGGGTTTTGGGGGCGTGTTCGTGGACGCAGGTTGCGAGAGGTTTGTCCACTGCCAGACTCCAACCCCCACCAGCAGAATACTCAATATTCCAACTGCAACCAGCTGCTTCGGGTTGACCTGTTTCTTCGCGTGCATACTCTGGAGTTTTTCCATATTCAGCCTCCATTCTGGGAGTGTTGCGTCGTGGGCGTGCTGTTGCGGAAGATGAAGGCTTTAACCGTGAACCTGGCTTCCAGTTCGGGGTTCGTCTCAGCGGTTTGCTGGGTCGTGGTTCTGGCTTGCAGGTTCATCGTTTGCACCGCCAGAATCTTGGGGTATTCGTCGAGTTGCTTCAGAAAGCTCATCAGGTTCCAGAAGTGCCCCTGCAGGCTGATCTCGATAATTTGCTCTTCGTAGGGCTTGGCTTGTGGTTTCTTAGCATCGTTTTGTCCTCCGCTGGTGTTGTTTTGCGCAGGCTGCTGGGGGCGGATGGCGACGATTTTGAGATTCAGCGCACGGGCAGTATCTTCAATCTGTTTGAGCATCGTGGGGATATAGGCGGCTTCTGAGACGCCGCGCTCCAGAAAGGCGAGGCTACGCTGGGTTTGCTCCAACTGCGCCTGTAAAATGCGCAGCTGCCCTGGCGCCTGACGCGCCTGCTCCAGAGCTTTCTGGCGCTCCGCCAGCCGATTCTGGGCTTCGCTTATCATGCTATAGGGGAAGTAGGCGCTGCCAATCCCCAGCAGCAGTGTGATTAAGATTGCCAGTCCTATAATCCGCACCGCGCTTTCAAGACGCCGAATTTTACTGTTGCCCGCCATCTTTCTTCTCCTCCTTCGTCTGGATTGCGGTCCCCTTGATTTCGGCGGTTATCTGGCAATCGAAAGCGGACTGGGTTTCACTCAGAGTGCGCTCCTGCGAGAAATCGAGTCGGACCTTTTCGAGGTCGGGATGCTGATTGAGTCGGAGCATTAGCTCGCCGATGGTTTCCTGCTTGTCGGCGGTGCCGCGAAGCGCCACTTCCATCGGCTTTTTGGGGTCGGTGCGTTTGCCAAACTCGATGGCAGTGAGGTAGCATCCCGCAGGGGTGTGCTGGCTGAGATGCTGTAGGAGTTTTCGAACGCGCCCCGTTTCCGTTCGAGCGTTCTGGAGCGTCGTGACGGTAGGCTGAAGCGCGTTGAGTTGTGCCTGGACCTGCTTGAGCGCCTGCACCGAAGGGTTCAGCTTGACCATCTCTTCTTCGATGCGCGCTGTTTGCAGGCTCAGGGCGCCCACATAGAGAATCGCCCCGCCCCAGCCAGCAGCCACCAGTGCGACCACCCCAAACCACACCAGCCCTATCAGGCGTACCTTACGCTCCAGCTGCTGGCGCTTGCGACGATCCTGCGCAATCAAATTAATGACCGACATAGCCTCCTCCTTACGCGGCGACCTCTTCAAAAGATCCGGTGGCGGCGTACCATGCGTCGCGTTCCGCCTGCTCAATAGGGATCATCGTGGCGCCGAGGGCATTCACCCACTGGCAACCCAGCGTTTCAGTAATGGGCACAAAGTTGCCGAACGCAACTACCTCAGACTGGAATGGGTCAAACACTTGCGTGGGAATGCCCATCTTATGCTCGAAGTAGGCGGCGATGCCCTGCATCTGCGCCACACCTCCCGCCAGATAAAGGCGCTCGATGTGTCCTTCGCGTCCTTTCTGGGATTGGAACTGCGACTGGTAGTAGTTGAGCGAGCGACGAATTTCGCGAATCAGCTCGTCCAGAATGGGTTGCACAAGGCGTAGCGGCGGATTCTCCTGCGGTGCGTGTTCAATCAGCTCGGCGAGGTTCAGGTTGCGTTTAACCTGTTCCGCCTCTTCGTCGCTGTAGTGGAAGTAGCCTTTGAGCGCGGCGCTAAGGGTTTCCCCTGCAATTGGGATATGGCGGGTGAGCGCCAGCAGCGGTCCCCGCACCACACTCACCTGGGTGTGTCCGCCTCCAATGTCCACAAAGGCGTAGGCATGGGGCGTCTGTCCACGATGGGCGACCTGAATGGCACGCCAGAACGCAAACGGTTGCAGCTCTACCATATCGACTTCGATGTTGTGCTTCTCAATCAGTTCGACAAAGGCTTCTGTGGAGGCGCGTGGCGCGGCGACCAGCAGGATTTCCAGGTGTTCCTCGCTCTGCTCAACGACCTCAAAGCCGATAAAGTGTTCCTCAGCGGCAGAGGGCAGATAGCGCCCTGCCTCGAACTGGATGGATTTTTCCAGCGCTTCCACTGGCATCGGCGGCAGGCGCACAGGTCGCGCCGTGGTGTGCGGTCCTGCAATCGCCAACACGGCGGTTTTGGGATGTCTGCCCACCTGCTGGAGCGTTTCGCGCAAGGCTCTGGCGACGGTATCTGGCTCCAGCAGGGTGCCCTCCCGTACCGCGTTGGGAGGGAGAGGTGTCTCCACAAGCCGCTCAATTGTGATGGAGCGCCCCTGCACCTGGGCAGTGCAGAGCTTGATGCTTGTGCTTCCGATATCGAACGCCATGAAGGCTTCGCCTTTAGGCTGCCGATTCGTCTTCTGCACTTTTCTCATTGTGTTCTCCCTCGGTTCTTTCTGGTGTGGCGTCGGTGGCGCGTTGAAGCACCATCCACTCGTCCAGCGCCGTCTTGAGAAATCGCCAGCGATGGTCTACTTTGAACGCGGGGATAATCCCCTGCTCTGCCATCTGTTGCAGTTCTGCGGGTCTTAGCCGCAGATAGTGAGCCGCCTCTTTGAGGGTCATCACAGGGTGAAGCGAGCGCGCCAGCCAGCTGAGCAAATCGTGCAGTTGCTGATTGGTCAGGCGCACTTCAAACCGCACCGTTTGCATCTCCTCCCGTTCGCTGGACGCCGTTGGCTCAGCGCTCGTTGAAGAAGGGAGCGCGGGCGAGTTCTCTGCGCCCTCGCGTTTCTGGGATGCCAGTCGGATTGCCTCTACCAGATTCATCATCACCACTCCTTGCCTTCAGCCTCCATAATCACGCCGTGCATCAGAAAACCGTCAATCTGGCGCACGCCCTGCGCCATCCCCACCAGCAGCGCGTTATCGGCTATCTGGCAGATGAGGCGTGGGTAGCCCCCCGTGTACTGGTACAGCTCATAGAGCGCGTCCGGTGTGAACGGAATTCGCTCCCCAGCGTAGCCTGCTGTGCGCATGCGGAACTCTATCATGCGGGCAGTCTCTTCCTGATCCAGCGGTTTGAGCTGATGGCGGATTGCCAGCCTCTGCTTCAGCGCGGGCACACGCTCAATCTTTTTCCGGAGCTCCAGCTGACCCAGCAGAATCAGGCTGACCAGAAACTGGTCGTTCATCTGACAGTTCAACAATAGACGCAATTCTTCAAAAGTGCTGCTATTGCGAATAAGGTGCGCCTCATCCACAATCAGCACCACCCGCTGACCGTGTTCGTACAGATGGATGAGATGCTCAAACAGCATCTGAACCAGCTGCTGGCGATAGCGTATGCTGGTGTGGATGTCCAGTTGGTATAAGATTTCCTGCAAAAGCTGTATTGGTGTCAGGATGGGGTTCACAATCAGCACGACTTTGAATTCCACAGGGTTCAGCAGTTCCAGCAGTTTTCGGCTGAGCGTGGTTTTCCCCAGCCCAATATCGCCGAGGAGCATCCCTGCGCCCCGATTGCGCGTGATGGTGTAATGAAGCATCACCAGCGCGTCCTCATGTTCTTTGCCCAGATAGAGGAAGCGCGGGTCGGGCGTCAGGGTGAACGGCGGCTCGTTTAAGCCCCAGTATGCCTCATACATAGCGTGTTTCGCCCTCCAGTTGAGAGAATCGGTTCCCTCATAGAGTCTTCCAGACTTCTGTCGGGGATTATCGGCAAAACTGCGGGGTTTTGGAGAGGTGTTTTTTTTTTTCAGGTTTTTTTCAGTGGGCGACTCATTAATTGGGGCGGAGGTAAACAACGATGCGTGGTTCAAACGGAGTTAGGTTGGATACGCGAGCAGTCGCTCGCCGAGCCGTAGGGTGCTTAACGATTTTGTGTCTGGTCGGTCTATGGGAGAGTACACCTGCCCAAACCTTCCAGCGTGTCAACCAGCCTTTCAGCTGTCCAAGCAGTGAGAATTTTGACAGCATCGCTCAGGGAGTCTATAACAGCCTCAACACGGCGGTCGGTACCTTCAATCCCATCACGGCGAACGGAGCGATGCTAGTAGCTGCGTCGCCACCCCCAGCATTCAGCGCTCCGAATTATCTTTGGGGGCGTTCCACGGACATCGAGTGGGTCTTTCCGCAGCCCGCGTGTAAAGCAGGAGGCTACTTCCGCGCAGTGGCGCTGGGATCGATTACACCGCCTTCTGCTATACTGGTGAAATTCTACGATGCCCAGAACCTCTACTTAGGCTCCGATACCGTGCACCTGTCGACAACCACCTGGCAGTGGGTTGGATGGCAGTTTCAAACCCCTGTATCTCGAATCGAGATAATTGGTCTTGGGGGGAGTACCCCCGGTTATTTCGGGTTAGACAACTTGCAATACTGTCCCTGCTCGCTACAGAGCGTGTGCGACATCGGGTGTCAGATATGGGATCGGTGCGCTCCCTCAACCATTTCAACGGCGGAGGCATGCGTTCAGGGTGGGTACAGCTTTCCCTTGCCGCGCATCGCCTTCGACGACTGGGTTGCCCCTAGCCAGCCTGCATCCGTGATGACGATCCAGTGGTGGGGTGTTGTGCATCACTGGGGACAGCTCTTCGATCCAGGCTCGCCATGGCGCGCCCGCCAGTTCATTATTCGATTCTTCCCCGATGCGAACGGCGATTGTCTACCCGATGAGATTCTGG
>JBBIQJ010000171.1:0-5116 GCA_037442385.1 Armatimonadota bacterium | reverse complement strand
GTTGAGCGACTGGACACGATTTGCGGAACATCTCTGGGCGCGCGGACTCTGGATCGCCATCGACACGCTGCTGGTGGCGTTTCTGATTTATCGACTCCTGCTCCTTGCCAAAGGAACTCGCGCCTATCAGGTGCTAATTGGCTTGCTGGTCTTTACGCTCGCTCTCTATGTTAGCGATGCGCTCCGCCTCGAAACCGTCCACTGGCTGCTGGATCGCGCCACGGCGCTGGGCCCTGTGGCGCTTGTGATTCTGTTCTTCCCCGAGCTGCGCCGTATGCTGGAGACTATCGGGCGTGTGGAGTTCTGGCGCGCCAGTCTGGGGAGCAGCTCGGAAGAACCTATACGACGCGCTATCAAAGAGGTGGTTACCGCCGTCTATCAGATGGCACGGGAGCGCATCGGCGCACTGATTGTGTGGGAACGGCAGGATACGGTCGCGGAAGGGCAGGGGATTGAGGTGCAGGCGGAGGTCTCCGCGCCCCTGCTGCGCGCCATCTTCTATCCGGGATCGCCCCTCCACGACGGCGCCGTTATCTTGAGAGGCGACCAGATTGTGGAGGCGGCGGTCTACTTCCCTGAAATCAGCCAGAACCCCGCCATCCCGCCCACGATGCACACGCGCCACCGGGCTGGAATCGGCGTCAGCGAGACCTCCGACTGTATCGCGATTATCATCTCGGAAGAAACGGGCGAGGTTACCGTCGCGATTGACGGCGCCTGGACCACTGGTATCGATGCAGAGCATCTGGAACGCCTGCTGTCGGACCTGTTGCTGGGCGAAGCCCGCACCCGCTGGCTTGAGCGCGTGGGCGCCGCCGTAACGACCGTGCGCCGACCCCGCCGGGAACGCCCTGCACGCGAAACCGCCCCCACACGGGAGAACTGACGATGGTCTGGCGCGAAAATCTGGTGGAGAAAGTCGGCTCGCTGGTCACTGCCATCCTGCTGGTGCTGTATGTGCAGTCCCAGCTGCACCCGATTATCGAGCGTGTGTACGAGGTGCCGATTGAACTGGTGAATGTGCCCACGAACTATGAGGTGAGCCTGCCCACGGGCAACCGCTTGCGCATCACCGTACGCGGCGTCAAGGAGCGCGTGGAAACCACCTCGGCAGACCGTATTCGCGCCACCGTAGACCTCAAAGACGCGCAGCTGGGTGAAAGCCAGCTCCCTGTGCGCATGCAGTATCCCCCCGAGTGGGACACCCAACTGACGCTGGTTCCTGAGCGCCAGCGCGTGCGCGTGCGCATCGAGCAGCGCCTGGCACGCCAGATTCCTATCAAGGTGGTGCTTTCGGGCGAGCCAGAGCTTAAAGAGGTGCTGGCGGAAGCGATCCCTGAGCCGTCCAGCGTGCGCATCACGGGCGTGGCGTCGGTGGTGCGCCGCGTGCGCACTGTACAGATCAATTTTGACCTCACCGGGCTGCAGGGCGACCTGGAAGTGGAGACCACCCCCGTGGTCTTAGACGAGAAAGGCGCGCCGATACTGAATGTGCAGGTGAACCCCTCCACCGTGCGCCTGCGCGTGCGCCTGATCCCCCAGCCGACTTCCAAGACCGTGCCCGTCAGCCCGCGACTGGGCGACCTGCCCCCGTTCCCGTACCGCGTGGTGTGGTTTTCGGTGGAACCTGTTTCGGTGCAGCTGCGGGGTAGCCCCGCACGGCTCGCCGAGATTAATGTGATAGAAACCCAACCCATCTCGCTCAAAAACGCCACGCGAGACATACGCCTGCGCGTGCCGCTCCGGGTGCCCATCGGCGTGGAAGTCGTCGGCGAGAAGGAGGTTACGGTGCAGGTGCGAATCCAGCGCGAGACCACCCAGGAGGAATCCAACACCCCCACAAACAAGGAGGCAGAACCCTGATGGCAACTGTTTACACCGATGCTGATGCATCTCTGGAAGCATTAAGAAGCAAGACCGTCGCGATTCTGGGCTATGGCTCGCAGGGGCACGCCCAGGCGCTGAACCTCCGCGATAGCGGCGTGGAGGTGATTATCGGCGTGCGCCCGGGCTTTTCGTGGGAACGCGCCGAATCCGACGGCTTCCCCGTGATGACAATTCCCGACGCGGTGCAGAACGCCGAAGTGCTGATGCTGCTGATCAACGACGAGGCACAGCCCGCGGTGTTTCGGGAGCAGATTGCGCCCGCTCTGCGCGAGGGGCATACGCTCGGCTTCGCCCATGGGTTCAATATCCACTTCGGGCAGATTACGCCCCCGGAGTGGGTGGATGTGATGATGGTCTCTCCGAAAGCGGTGGGACCCCAGTTGCGGCGCCTGTTTGTGGCGGGGCAGGGCGCGCCGTGCCTGATTGCTGTGCATCAGGATTATACGGGCACAGCGAAGGCGACCGCACTCGCCTACGCGAAGGCGCTGGGCGGCACGCGCGCGGGTGTCTACGAGACCACCTTCGCCGAGGAGTGCGAGGCGGACCTGTTCGGAGAGCAAGTGGTGTTGTGTGGGGGCGTGCCTGCCCTGATTCGCGCTGCGTTTGAAACCCTCGTGGAGGCGGGCTACGCCCCTGAAGTCGCCTACTTCGAGTGCCTCCACGAGCTGAAGCTGATTACCGACCTCATCTACGAAAGCGGCATCAGCGGGATGGAGTCGACGATTTCCGACACAGCGCACTATGGGGCGCTCACGCGCGGACCGCGTCTGATCGACGCGCATGTCCGCGAAACGATGCGCGCTATCCTGCACGAAATCCGCACAGGGCAGTTCGCCCGCGAGTGGCTCTTAGAGAACGCCGTCGGGCGCCCGGTGTATCAGACCCTCACCCGTCAAAGCGAAGCCCACCCGATAGAGCCAGTGGGGCGCCAGGTGCGAGCGCGACTGGTGCGCTAAAGCACGCGCAACACATCGATATCGCGCTCGTCTTCGCCGATGGGACCCAGCTGTGCCACGCGCTCCAGCTGCGCCCGGAGCGACGCCTCGTCACGCACGAAAATCGGATCGCCGTTCTCGGTCGCCATCTCCCACAGCAGCTCGTCGCGCGGAGTCAACAACATCAGGTCCAGATAGTAGTTCGGCGTCACCACCGCGTGCAGGCGGTTCGCAATCTGGCGGAGCGTTTCCACCTTGTCTTCGTGGCTGAGGTCTTCATTGAGCCACACGCCAAAGGTGGCGTCGCTCTGCATCACACCCTCCGCCCGAACGGTGAACGCCAGCACCAGCGCCACATCCTCCACTTCCTCGAACGCGCTCAGAAGCAGGGGAACCATCTCGGCGGGTATCGGCTCGCGCCCTTCAGGACGCGGGTCATCCAGAAAATGTCGCTCTTCGGTCATGATGTTCCATCTCCTGCGCCAGAGTATACCCCACTGAAGGCGTTCGAAAAAAAACCTGGTGCATGCCTGACGGCTGAAGCCGTTCCTATGAAACGAAGCCGACCTGCGTCGGCTATCTGAGCCAGCGAAGGCTGGCTTTGTTTACTGGGAACGGGTTCACCCGTCGGGTTTTCAAGAGGTGGGGATGGTCAGCCAGACGGCTGAAGCCGTTCCTATGAAACGAAGCCGACCTGCGTCGGCTCAGCCCCCCAACCCCCCGTAAACAGGGGGCTATAGCCAGCGAAGGCTGGCTTTGTTTACTGGGAACGGGTTTAGCCGTCTTGTTTCCCTGTCCTGCCCAGAAGCGACTTTTCCAACACCCTCTACCCCTCTTGCCGTCCAGAATGTGCTATAATTCCTGAGAAATCGTATTCACTGCGGAGAGGCGATGGCAGACATCAAACAGAGCGAGATTGCACGGCTGGCTGGGGTTTCGCAGGCAACCGTTTCGCGGGTGCTGAACAACGACCCGCAGGTGAACGAGGAGATGCGCCGTCGGGTACTGGCAGTGGTGGAGATGCTGGGCTATGTGCCCGACGCGCGCGCCCAGTCGTTGCGTGCCCAGCGCACGCGCCTGCTGGGACTGGTAATCCACCGCGCCCCACACGCGCTGGCGTATGACCCCTTCTTCTCGGCGCTGATAGCGTCTATCATCGAAGAAGCAGGACGACACGGCTATCACCTGTGCGTGGACGCGGCGCGCACCCCACGCTCTCAGCGGGCGATTTATGAAGAGCTCTTGCGTACCCGCCGCGTGGACGGCTTGATTCTGGTGGAATCCGAAACGCGCGACCAGCGCATCGTGCGCCTGACCGAGCAGGGGTTCCCATTCGTGCTGCTGGGGCGCTACGACCCGCCCGACGCCATCTGCTCGGTCGACAACGATAATGTGGGCGCGGGCTTCATGGCAACCGAGTTTCTGATTCGCAAGGGGCACCGACGGATTGCCTATATCGGCGGCGCAAGCGGGCTGACCGTAACGCGCGACCGCCTGCAGGGCTACCGCCACGCGCTGGAACAGCACGGCATCGCCTATGACCCCCACTATGTCGTGTTCACCGAATCGAGTCTGCTGGGCGGACAGCGCGCGATGGAAGATTTGCTCCAGCTGCCCCTGCCGCCCACTGCCGTCGTGGCGATGGACGACCTGATCGCCGTCGGCGCGATGCGCACTGCCCAGGGGCACGGCATCCGCATCCCCGACGAGATGGCTTTCATCGGCTTCAACGACACCCCTCTCTGCGAGATGGTGGAGCCGACGCTCACCTCTATCGCGATTGACATCCCCACCCTCGCGCGGGTTGCCACCGAACGCCTGATTGCGCTGATTGAGGGACGCACAGTGGAACCCAGGCGCCTGATTGTGCCTGCCCAGCTGCGCGAGCGCGAATCGACGGGTTAGGGAGCGGACAACATGCTCGAAGCGTTCCCTGCGTTTTTGGCGTTTTAGCGAAGGAGTTTTGGGGAACCTGGCGTACTGTTTTCCTGCTCGCATCGCCCGAGATAGGGCTATGGACATTGGTGTAGAGCTACTGGAAACTTTAGAGCGGCTCTTCGAGAGAGCAAAACGCATCTGTCTGAAGAAAGGGCTGAACGAGCAGGACGCTGAAGACTGCGCTGCCGAGGTGCGCTTGCATCTACTGCTTCACCTGCAGCGGGGCGGGCTAATCTTGTATGCTTACTTCCTGCACGTGCTGCGGGGCTGCCTCGCCGACTTCTGGAACAGTCAGCTGCCCACTGTGCCCCTTGAAGTTGCCGATTTGTGCGGGGGGGGGGAGCCATTCTCCGAGC
>JBBIQJ010000170.1:0-5172 GCA_037442385.1 Armatimonadota bacterium | reverse complement strand
CGGTGTCGGTCAGAATCAGGTCGGCGTTGCCCCCTTCAAACAGGCGCTTGAATCGCTCCTGAAACGCAGTGCGCACCCGCTCATAGGTTTGCAAGAATCGGGCGCGGGCGTCGGCGTCTATCTCGTGCAGGTTCTGTTTCAGCTGTTCGCAGGTCGCTTCCAGGTCGTGACGCTGGCGTTCGAGGGTCTGATAGCGTTCGGTGAGTCGGGCATACTCTTCGGTCGCGCCGAGGTTTACCTCGCCCATCTCCTGCAGGGCGCGTCGCAGGCGTTCCAGTTCGGCGCGGTTCACGGGTGTCGGCGGCTCCATCGCCTCAGGCGCAGGCAGTGGCTCATCGGGGAAGAGCTGGCTCCACGATTCCTGAATCTCGTTCAGTCGGACTTCGGCGCGAGCAATCTGCAGTTCCAGGGTGCGCTCGCGCTCGGCGAGGGTATGCCGTTGCTGGCGATACGCCTTCGCTTGCTGAGTGAGGCTGAAACTGGTTTCCAGTAGTTGTTGACGCTCGTGGCGCATCTGCTCCAGCTGTGCCTGCAGGGTATCAATTTGCTGGCGGGTGTGCTGGAGTTGCGATTCCAGCTGGGCGCGCTGGGTTTGAATCTGGGCGCGTTCGTGTTGCCAGTGCTGGAGACGCTGGGCGAGCGTCTGGCGGCGCTGCTGGATGCGTTCCTGCTGGCGTTTTTCGGCTTCGAGGCGCTGCTGGAGTTCGCGGATTTGCGCCTGTCGCTGGGCATGCTGGGTTCGAAGAGCGGTCAGTTGCTGGAGCGCCTGCTGATAGCGCGATTCGAGGCGCTCGCGTTCGGCGTGAAGCGACTCGGTGTCGGCGGGTTCGGTCTGGAGTTCCGCCTGCAGGGTTTGGTGCTGCTGGTTCAGTTGCGCCAGTTCGCGTTCCAGTTGCGCCAGCTCGCGCTGGGCGAGCTTGAGTTCGTTTTCGGCGTGCAGGCGTGCCTGAGTGTATGTGCGCAGGGTCTGGCGGGCGGCTTCCAGCTCAGTGTGGAGCGTGCGATGCTGGGTGCGCGCGGCTTCCAGCGCCGATTCCGCCGCGGCAAGATACTGCTCTGCCTGCTGGAGCTGGTTCAACACCGCGTCCCGTTCGGTCTTGAGATGGAGCAGGGTGTGTCGCTCCTGGGGCGCCGTGCCGCCGCTTAATACGCCTGAAAGTTGTAGCACCTCCCCTTCCAGCGTTACGATGCGTGTCCAGCGCGGCTCCCCTTTGCGTTCACGATTCTGGCGCAGGGTACGGAGCAGGGCGGTTGCGTCGTCGAGGGTTTCCACTATCAGCACGCGCCCCAGCAGGTGCTGGATGGCAGGCGCAAATTCTGGCTCGGCATTCACGAGGTCGTAGGCGCGCCCGATAACCCCCTTCTGGCGGGGTGGTTCAGGGAGGGGTGGGGGTTCCAGCAGGTCTATCGGTAGGAAGGTGAGCCTGCCTGCGCGGTTTTGCTTGAGCCAGCCGATAGCGTGTTTGGCATCGGCTTCGGTGGGGGTGATGATGTCGTTGACGGCGCTGCCCAGTGCGGCGTTGAGGGCGCTGAGGTAAGCTTCGGGCACAGAGAGCGCGCTGCCGACGGGCGTGTAGCGTGGGGGCAGCGCGCCTTTTTTGACCGCCTGGAGCAGGGCGCGCACGGCGGGGCTGGCGCCTTCGCCTGACAGCAGGCTGGCTTCGAGCGCACGGGCGCGCGCACGAAGCATTTCCACCTGACGCTGGGCGTTTTGCGCGTCACGCAGGTACTGTTGCACCGTGCGCTCACTTTGCCAGCAGGCGCCTTCCAGTTGTTCGACGGCTTCTGCGGCGCTCTGCTCCTGCTGCTGGGCGCTCTCACAGGCATGCTGGAGCTGGGCGAGGCGTTGCTGGAGTGCTTCGCGCTGCTGGCTTCGCGCGACGATGGCTTCAGCAAGCAAACTGAGCTTCTGGCGTTTTTCAGTATATTCGGTTCGTGCTTCGAGGGCGGCGCGATAGCGGGTTTCGAGCGCTTGCTTCTGCTCGGCGAGCTGACGTGTTTCGGCTTCGGCGTCCCCCAGCTGGGCGCTCAGTTCGCGGGCGTTTTGCATCGCCTGCTCCAGCTCGCTCTGAAGGGTTTGCATCAGTTGCAGACTCTGCGCCTCCTGCTGGTCTAAGGCGCTCGATTCGTCGTGCAGGGCATTCGCGAGTTCTTCGAGGGCGCGTTCGCGTTCAGCGAGCGTGTTGAGTTGACCTGTGGTGCGCTCTTCCGCGCTGAGGTGCGCCTGCAGCAGGGAGCGCAGGGTGTCCATCTCCGATTCGAGGGTGCTTATCTGGTGTCCGTACTGCTCTGCTTGCGCTTCGCTTTTTGCAATCTGCTGGTCGGTGTGCGCAATTTGCAGGCGCAGTTGTTCACGCTCCTCGCGGTTGTGGTGCAGTTGTGTATGCAGGCTGTGCCAGTCGTACAGGAGGCGCTGGTGTTCGCGTTGGCGCAGTTGCGCTTGCAGTTCGCGGTAGAGGAGGGCGCGTTCTGCCTGCTCGCGCATCGGCTCGCGCTGGCGGTCTAACTCGCGCATCACATCTTCCACGCGCTTGAGATGGAGTTGCGCCGCTTCAAGGTCGCGTAGCGCTTCTTTGCGCCGCTGGCGGTAGAGGCTCACGCCTGCCACCTCTTCCAGCCAGAGGCGTCGGCTTTCGGGGTCGGCGTTCAGAAATGCTTCGATGTCGCCCTGCCCAACAATCGCGTAGCCGCCGCGCCCCAACCCTGTGCCTGCAAACAGGTCCGCCACATCGCGCAGGCGGGCAGGGGTTTTGTTAATCCAGCATTCCCACTCGCCGGAGCGGTAGAGGCGGCGCGTAATCTGCACCTCATCCACCTCGAGGGGGAGCCAGCGCGATTCGTTATTGAACCAGAGCGAGACCTCCGCCAGCCCCATCGGCTTGGCAGAGGCGGAGCCGTTGAACAGCACTTCGGTCGCGCTCGCCGCGCGCAGGGTGCGCACGCTGGGTTCACCCAGCGCCCACAGAATTGCGTCCACGAGGTTGCTTTTGCCGCAGCCGTTGGGACCGACAATCGCGACGAGCGCGTGCTGGAGTTCCACCTCCGTGCGCTGGGCGAAGGTTTTGAAACCGTTAAGCCGTATGCGTGTCAGCGCCTGCGCCATTCCGTGGCTCCTTAGCGCACCATCGTACCGATACCCGTGTCGGTGAAGATTTCAATCAGCAAGGCGTGAGGGATGCGCCCATCGATGATGTGGGTGCGTGGGACGCCGCCCTCCAGTGCGGCGAGGCACGCTTGCAGTTTGGGGATCATCCCGCCGCTGATGCGCCCCGACTCAATCATTTTCTGCACCTGCTCGAGTGTCAGCTCCGAAATGAGCGAGTTAGGGTCTTCGGGGTCGCTGAGGACGCCGGGCACATCGGTCATCAAGATGAGTTTGGCGGCGCCGAGTTTTGCGGACAGCGCGCCCGCCACATGGTCGGCGTTCAGGTTATAGCTTTCGCCCTCGCGTCCTGCGCCAATCGGCGCCACCACAGGGATGTAGCCCGCTTCCAGAAGGGAAAGCAGGATGCTGGGGTGTACCTCCTCCACTTCGCCTACGAAACCAAGGTCGACTTCGCTCTCCACCTTGCGTGCAATCAGCAGGTTGCCGTCCTTCCCCGAAAGCCCAACGGCGCGCCCGCCCTGCTGGTGAATCGCGCTGACCAGCCGACGGTTCGTCTTGCCCGTCAGCACCATTTCCACAATCTCCATCGTTTCGGCGTCGGTTACGCGCAAACCCTGCACGAAGGTGGGCTGCTTACCCAGGCGCTTCATCGCTTCGGAGATTTCAGGACCGCCGCCATGCACAATCACCGGGCGAATGCCCACGCAGTGCATCAGCACGATGTCCTGCATCACCTGTGCGGCCAGCCCGTTCTCCACCATCGCGGCGCCGCCATATTTAATCACAAAAACAGAGCCTCTCCACTTTTGGATGTAAGGCAGTGCCTGAATCAGAACTTCCGCTTGAAGTCGCGCGTTTTCGGGTATGCTCATAGATGGATGGAATTGTACCCTATGAGCGCGATAAATCCTTTTTCGGCGAGGCAGATTCGGGCGTGGCTGGACGAGTTTGGTGTGCGCCCCTCAAAAGGATGGGGGCAGAACTTTTTGACAGACCGGCGTGTCGCTGAGCGCGTGCTGGAGGCTGCCCGGTTGCAGGAGACGGATGTGGTGCTGGAGATTGGTCCTGGGCTGGGTGCGCTCACGCTGCTGATGGCGCCGCGCGTGCAACGGGTGATTGCGGTCGAAGTAGACGCGCGACTGGTTGCCATTCTTCAGAGCGTGATCGAGGAGGGAGGCTATGAGAACATCACCCTGATTCAGGCGAACGCGCTGGGCCAGTCCGTGCCCCAGCTGTTGCGTGGGGAAACGCAGGCGAAGGTGGTGGCGAACATCCCGTACTCCATCACTTCGCCCCTGCTGGAGCATCTGCTGAAGGCGAAGGAGCATTTGAGCTTGATTGTGTTGACGGTGCAGAAGGAGGTGGCGGAGCGGCTCACGGCGCGTCCCAACACGCCTGCCTACGGGGCGCTCTCGGTGTTTGTGCAATATCACACGGAGGCGGAATATCTGGGGCGCGTACCCGCCGATGCGTTCTATCCCAAACCCGAAGTCGATTCGGCAATTGTGCGCCTGACGCCCGTGCCTGACCGATTGCCCCCGGAAGAACAGAAGTGGCTTTTCAAACTGGTGCGAGCGGGGTTTGGCAAGCGGCGCAAGACACTTCGGAACGCGCTGAGTGCGCTCTTTAACGATCCAGACCGCGCCTCTGCCATCCTACGACGCACGGGGATCCATACCTCCACCCGCGCCGAGGCGCTTGGACTGGAGCAATGGATGGCACTGGCACAGGAAACGGTTCGCACCCTCCGCGCCAGCCGTGAGTCATCGTGAGGTATCCTCTGAGGGTGTCTGAAATCCCCATTTTGTGTCCGACGGGCTACAGTAGCCCGCGCATCCTGCGCGTGGACAAGGGCAGGATGCCCCTGCTACGAAGAGCCAGCGCAGGCTGGCTTCGTTTCTTAGGAACGGGTTCACCTGGCTGGATTCAAGCAAGAAATCCCCAGACAGTCTCTAAGAGCGTATACGGGAAGTAAAAATGTGGAAAAAACTCCCTATGAACACAGCACACAACACCTACGAGTTCTGCCTCACCGACCAACAGTGGCAACTCATCGAGCCACTCCT
>JBBIQJ010000169.1:0-5280 GCA_037442385.1 Armatimonadota bacterium | reverse complement strand
GCTTCCGATTGGCGATGCATCCGCACTGTGTTCCAAAGCAAGATCAGCACCAGCGCCAGCAGGACGATGCTCGCCCAGCTTGCCCACACGAAGCGCTTGGTTTCCTGAGCGTGCTGGGCGCGTTCCGCCTCGGCAGCCTTCAGAATCAGCCGGTTCAGGTTCTGCCCCATCTGGTTCATTTCGCTCAGGAAGGGGTTCGCGCTTAAAGTTTCCACATCGGCTCGCAGGAAACGCACCGCGAACCGCTGGAGTGCCTGCCATGCCTCGCCGGCATGCCTGAGCTGTTCGCGCGCCTGGAGGGAATGCAGAGGCGGAATCGCAACTTCAGAGTGGTTCGTTTTGGACACACCGCCTTCTTGCAACAAAGCAAACAGGGTCTCAATTTGACGCGCGTGCGCGTCGGCTTGCTTCTTGGCGCGCAGGGCGGTTTCCCGGTCCTCCAGTATCATCGCTGACAGCGCTTGAAGCAAGTGATACTGATAGGCGTGTGTATGGCTCTGCAGCTCTTCGAACAGGGGAACCTGCGTGTGCAGATCATAGGTCAGCGAATGCCAGTAGAGGAGCCCCGTTAGCCCCACTGCCAGTAAAGCCACTGCCCGATTCGCATAAATCACCCATCGTCTCATTGCTGAAGTCCCTCACAGTTTGCACGACGCGCTATCTGGAGCGCGTGGCGAATATCGTCGTAGAGCGCCTCTGGTGCAGGCACGAACGCTTGCAAGCGCGCTTCTCTCAAGATGGCGTCGCCCTCCGGGTGCTTGTGCATCTCCAGTAAAGCGCGCTGCACTGCCCGAAACCGCTCTGGCGCCATACGATGGGAGGCAACCACAGGCACAATCCCCGAAGGCCCCAGCGAATGAATCATCCGCACACGACGCGCATACTCGCTACCGCGGGCACGCTCGTAATCCAGCACCAGGGAGTCCACCGCCGAGACATCCGCCTGCCCCGTCGCCACGGCGCGTATCGATTCCTCGTGCGAACCCGTGCGAATCACCTTGCCCAGAAAGCCTTTGTGCAATCCCTTGCGTATCAGGAACGCGCGGGGCAGGTTATAGCCTGAGTTAGAAAGTTCGTCGTTATACGCCCATGTGCGCCCTCTGAGGTCTTCAATCCGCTGGTAGGGGCTATCCGCGCGCACGATGATATCGGAGTAGTAGACGGATTTGCCCTGATAGCGTGGGGCTGTAGGCACGGGCGCTGCCATCAGGCGCAGGGGCGGGTTGGGTTGCTCCTGCGCCAACACATACGGCAAGCCGCACACGAAACCCACTTCCACTGTGCCCGACTCCAGCATGCGGCTCACCGTGCGATACGAAAAGCCACTCACCAGCTCGCACGGATAGCCTGTTTGCTTCTCGATGTAGCGGATGAGTTTCTCATAGACGTCGACGCCCCCCTCCGAAACAAACGCCGCTGTGAGCGCGAAACGAATCGGGCGCTCGTCTCGCGCTTCTTCCCGAATGGCATCGGGGACATACACCACTTCGCCAGGCGGCGTCGTCCGATGATGCTGACAACCGCCTGCGGTCAGCGCCGCCGCGACACACAGCCCAAGCCATCGTCTTAGAGTCTTCACACTCTTGTTGTTCCATATTTGCTTGCAGAGACGACAGGGGAAGTGAAACAAACGGTTCTATCGCACGGATGCTTATTCCGTCTTTTGGCGTATCGGGTTCCGCCGCGTTTCATTGGAGGCAATATAGCCTTGTGTGAATCCAGAGGGGTGAACCCGTTCCTGACATACGAAGCCAGCCTGCGCTGGCTCTTCGTAGACTGGGCATCCTGCCCAAAATCACGCGCAGGATGCGCGTACTCCTTAGCCGACGCAGGTCAGCTTCGTATCGTAGGAACGGCTTCAGCCGTCTGGCGGAAACGCTCTCTGACTCTGTAGCTTGCGGTAATAGCCTCTCAGCTCCTTAACTGACGCCTGCCTGTGAGCCTCACTCCCGCATGCAGTAGTAGGCGTAGTCCAGCGACTCAAAAAATGGGATTTTTGGGCAGAAGATTCGCGGGTCTACCGTGCCGTTGCAGTCGCGGATACGCGGGCGCTCCTTGAGCGAACGATACCATTTTGCATGCCCATCAAAGAAGGCATAGTTCGCGCCGCCCGTATGCACGAACGAGGGGCAATCGCAATAATAAATCCCGCAGAACGCGCGATAGTGCCCATCGTTGAGCGTCTCCTGCTCATCTATCAGCACGGCAAACTGGGCGATTCGTTCCACCTGGGCTTCGGGGATGAATCCCGCGACGGAGTTGAGCGCGTAGCTGATTTTGAGCTCGTCCTTGCGCCGATGGGAGGGACACACATAAACCTGCGCGTTTTTGACATACGGATAGATAGCGCCCTGCGTGACGCCCGTCGCCGCCCATTGCGGATGCACGGGCGAGCTTTCGGGGTTGCCACAGTTCTGAATGACGGGGTAGTTCGGCACCCAGTGCCCCTCCGCACGTGGGGTGATACCGCGTTGCCACGGCGGACGCTCGTTGCCGTAAGCAACAAAGCCACGGCACCCCTCACTCAAACCGGGGTTGACCCCATCGTAGTCGGCACGATACGCCACAAACGCCATTCCCAGCTGACGCAGATTAGAAAGACACTGCGTCTGGCGCGCCTTTTCCCGCGCCTGCGCGAACACCGGGAACAGAATTGCCGCCAGAATCGCGATAATCGCAATCACCACCAGCAGCTCTATAAGCGTAAAGCCCTCACGAAAACGCTTCATACGCCACCTCCTCTGGGGTGGTTTTAATAATACGACGCTTTCGCAATAATTCCCGCTGTGTTTGTGTTGCACTGTTGTAAGGATGCCTGTTCTGTCTCCGGGCACAGCCAGTTTTGCCACGTTTCCTGAAGCGCCTGTGCTTTGCACCAGAGCGGTCTATGCCGAATCGAGGGGTTTACGCAAAATGCAGTAGAGGTTATTGGTGAAATATTCGGTGAGAACCGGCACTTTCGCAATCAGGGCAAAAACGCGCAGGACAGGATGGCGGCTATTGTTGGGACGGAAAAACTCCACCTCACACCCTGAGTTGTAGAGGATAGTTTTATAGTCGCGGAACGCCAGCATGTTCAGCCCCAGGTCGCGATAACTCTGCAGGGGACGCCCCACCCGCTGGCTGACCCTGCGCAACACCCATCCCTGTGGCAGAATCAGATGCGCCCACGGCAGGTTGACCCCAAAAATCTTCTTGACTGTATCATGGTCGCCGAAGGGACTGTTCCAGAGCGGACCAATCGCCGCGTAGAGCCGCCCGCCCGGTTTAAGCCGCTCCCGCATCGCCGTGAGGACCTTCGGTAGATCCATCACATGCTCAAAAGTATCTTTGGAAGTCATCAGGTCGAACTCGTATTCGGGAAACTCGGCAATGTCGATGAGGTGGAACTCCACGCGCCCTATCAGGTCGGGGTAGTTGATTTCCAGATTGCGCTTCGCGAACTCGATCAGGCGCGGATTCAGATCGATCCCCACCACGCGCGCGGCGCCCGCCTTCGCCATATCCACGCACAGGCTGCCGTGCCCGCAGCCGAGGTCCAGCACCTTTTTCCCTTGCAGGTCGGGCTGACCTCCCAGCCGATTCCAGAAGCGTGGGTTTTCCCACTGGCCACGCCCGAAATACTCTACATCGGCGGGATCGAGTTTCAGTTCATTCATCGCTCAGCACCAATGGTTGCGCGTTCTCCAGCAAACCCGGGATATCTTCATAAAGATACCGCATGTCGGGCAAGTAGTAGGCCCGATAGCCCTGTCTCGCCAGCGCTTGCAGGAAGCGTTCTCCTGCTCTGGGGTCTGTTCCGCCCACGCCGCGCCAGAACTGTCGTGGGAACCCCACAAGCCAGGTGTCCGTGGCTTCCAGATACACATGTCCCAGGCGGGTTCTGAAAGGCGATCCCTGGCTCTGGTAGCGCGTGAGGGTTAACAGATAGGTAACATACAGCCGATGCCCCATCAGCACCATACTCCGTTCGGGAAGATTTTGAGTCAGCCTTCGGGCAATCCGCCACTCGCGCTGGCGAAGCGTCAGCTCCTGTTGAATCTTGCCTGCGCCTACCCATCGAAAGTCCACCCCGTCTCCACGGAACTGCACATAGGGGAGCGCAACAACCAGAAAGGAGACCGTCGCGATGACCACCCATGAAAGCGGGACGAGCGATCGAAACGAGGCTAACAGCGGGTAAAGAAAAGGCACCATAATCAGCGCATATCCGGGCTTGTTCGGTTGAAGAACGATGATCAGCAACGAAAGCGCACACATCCAGAACGGAACATTCCACGGCTCCTGCCGCAGCAGCCGAATCAAATGCGGAAGTCCGCCCAGCACATAAAGCAGACTCAGCATCATTCCTAACAGACCAAAGGCGCGATAAAGGTCATAGCCGATCCCCAGGATGCGCCACCAGAGCGACCCCTGCCACACGCCCCCCGCCAGGAAAGCCCATCCGCCCGTGAGCCAGCGCATCGGCGCGAGCCAGAGCGCGACGGCGATAAGGAGGGCAACTCCCAGAAAAAGTACCCCAGATTGCCACCGCTTTGAGCGTGCCCAGAGCGTCATCGCAAACACAGGTAACGCCACAACGGTCTGGCTCACACGCGCCGCCACCGCGCTTCCGACCCACAAACCGCTCCACAGAGGTTGACCGCGCACCCAAGCGTACCACCCCAGCACCAGCAGGGTATTGGAAAGCGTATATTCGGAGATGCTGGCGTTCTCCACCACCATCAGCGGGAAAAACGAGTAGGCTGTCAGCACCCAGAATCCATGGGGGATGTGAAGCGCCAGGAGCAAGCGTGCGTACACCACACAGGAGAGTCCGTACACCGCGCTCCAGAACAAGTCTGCGCTCCACCAGCCCAGCGGATAAAAGAGGGCGTTGATTATCTCGCTCAAGAAGTAGCCCGGGGGACGCGAGGGTGTATAAACTCCCTCGTGCCACAACTTCAACGCCGTGATGGCCACCCCAGGCGCATCGGAGTCGGTGGAGATCCCCGGGTTATCGGGGAAGATGCCTCCTATCAGAGGCAGGCGTGTTAGCAAAACCAGCAAGCACCACAGAAACGCTCCCCGAAATGTGTACGCGACTGCGCAGACCCCTCGGTCGCCGCGCGGCTCTAAGGACGGGTTTTGAGCCATTCCACTAACTCCGTCTGGGGAACGCTATGTTGCTCATGGGTGTGCAGGTCGCGCAGGGTGGCGGTGTGTTGCTGGAGTTCGTCCTCGCCGAGCAGAAGGGCATAGCGTGCCCCCGATCGGTCGGCGCGTTTCATCTGGGCTTTG
>JBBIQJ010000168.1:0-5304 GCA_037442385.1 Armatimonadota bacterium | reverse complement strand
GAGTTGTTCCAGATAAGACCGCCGCCGCAGCCCAGCGCGTCCCGATTGTAGCGGCTGATTGCCAGATAGTAGACCCCAGCCGAGCGCCCTGTGAGACAGCCCGTGGTGTTATCGATGCGGGATAGGGCGCCGCTTGAATCGTCGTTGAACACCACGCCCCTGCCGTTTGAATCGAACAACCAGAGCTGGGTATCAAAGCTCGCGCCGCCGACGGTGGTCGCCACGAAGCTGGCGGGGTTCGCCAGATAGATGGCATACATGTCCACATCATTCGTGTCCAGCACGCCGTCCACCTGCGCCAGCGCACCGCCTGGCGTCGACTGGGAGGTTTCGGGCAGGTCGCCCGCGTCGCTCTGCTCCAGCAGCACGCGCAGGGTGCATTGCGAACGACTCCAGCTATACTGGTCGTTGGTGGGGCAATAGTTGAACTCTGCATTAATCACATGGTTGCCCACCGCGAAACTGTTCGGGATGGTGTAGTTGATCTGGGCGACACCTGAAGCGTCAGTGGTCGCGTTACCAGCGGCGACTCCGTCCACATAGAAGGTGACGAGCGCGCCACTAATTGCGGCGTTCGTGTCGGCACGGGTCAGCGTCGCGGAAAGCGTTACAGGGAAGCCGCGGCGTTCGGCAGCGTCGGCGCAGACCAGATTGCTCCGTACCTTGCGCAGGGTAATCTCGTGGGCGGAGGTGTGCCATGTACCCGATCGTGCATGCTCGCCTGCCAGCCACACCGTGCGGAAGTCGCACGGATCTAATTGAGAGGCGGAGTAGTCGCCCCAGCGATCCGCTGTGGAGCTGCCCGCGACGCCCGAGCCAAACCGCAGTCCGATACCCGCCCCGATGTTGGGGTCACCCTCCATCCAGGGATAGACGAGGAAGCTGACATAGTAGGGTGCGCTTGCATCGCCATTGGAAGCGTTCAACCCCAGCGCCATATCCTCATCGCGGGTGGCTTCGAGGGTCGGGAAAAAGGCGTCATACGCGGCGTTGAAGAGTAGTAGCCCGTCGCGTGGCGCCGTGTTGTTGGACACATCCAGGCGGTAGTACTTGCAGCCCACCGACTGCCCCGAATTGACGCCCACATGGTGGCTGGTGTAGAGGTAGGGGTAGTTCAGGCGCGATTTGTCAGTGATGCGACAGTCCACGGTCCACAGCACGCGCCCTCTGCCCGGCTCGCGCGCGTTCGGAGGCGGCGAGTAGGCGCCTACACCGATATCTGCCTGGCTCACCAGGTTGGGTGTGCCGGTACCCTGATGCCATGCAGTGGGGTTCTCGATGCGATACACACGCACATAGTTGCCGCCACTGCTCGGAATATGCGCCCAGTAGTGCTGACGGGGACTTACAACCACCCGATAGCCCTGCGCAGGGGCAATCGTGGCGGGCAGGTTCCAGAAGTCGTACCAGGCAGCCGCCTGTGCGTTGTAAATCTCGTTCTTCCAGAGGATGCGCACCTTCGCATAGCGGAAGCCGCCATTCACAGTGTACATATTGCCTGCGAGGTAGACCGCCTCGTTATCGTAGCCCAGATGCGGAAAGTCCACCCACTGATTTTGTTGGGTACCCCCATCAAAGCGGGCGTCGAAGTTATAGATAATCCAGTTGCCATTCGGATTGGAGTCGTCGGAAATCATCAGCGTCCACCACGAGCCGCTCGCGCCTATAGGGGAGCCACGCGCTCGCAGATACAGAATGAGGTAGCGCCCGTTCCACGGGTCATACACACAGCGGGGATCGAACATAAAATCGGTTGTGCCCAGATAGGTCTGGATGTCGACTCGAAATTGTTCGTTGCCGTAGCGGTCGTAGATAGCCCAGTCATCGTTGGTGGCAACAACCACATGGTTAGGCCCCACCGCCACATTGGTATCCGGTGGAGTGAGGTCGTTGGGACCGATCGCGTCGAACCAGCGGAAGGCATCCAGCACCTGAGGGTAGAAGTCGCTGGCGGAGAGTTCGAACACCTGCGCGGCGGTCGAATCGCCTGGCGTCAGGTCGCGCTCTACCTCATGCTTGGGCGCTTCCTTCTGGCGGAACGGCGCTTTGGGAAGGGGCTTTGCGGGAAATTGTTCGGTGGAGACCACCATCGGCACAACAAACCCGCTGGAACCGCCTTGAAAAGCAGGATCGTGAGGGATACCTTCAAATGCAGAAAGCGGCAGATCGATCATGCGACGCTCACCGTCTGCGGAAAGCACCTCACCCTTCTGGTCAGCATACAGCAAGAGCCATCCTGAACTCAACAGGATAGCCATCAACAGGGTACGGCTAAAGGTTTGTGACATAGAATCTCCTTTGCTGCGAAACATCAGCAGCAAAAGTAGTATACCCCATGCTGTCGCAAAAATGCGAATCAGCCTTTTGGAGGCCAGTTTTCGAATATTTCGAGCGCGCGCTTACGGCTTTTGTCCAGTTCCACCTGCGGGAGGGGATAGGTTTTCCCCAGCACAACACCTGCTGCCTCGAGCACCGAAGCGGGTGCTTCCCACGGGGCATGGAGGTATTCGGTGGGCAGGTTTCGCAGTTCGGGAACCCACTGGCGCACATAGTCGCCTTGGGGGTCAAACTTACGTCCCTGGAGAACGGGGTTGAAGATGCGGTAATAGGGCGCCGCGTCCGCGCCGCAGCCTGCGGTCCACTGCCAGCCCAGCAGATTGTTCGCAGGGTCGGCGTCCACCAGCGTATCCCAGAACCACGCTTCCCCCAGCCGCCAGTGGGAGAGCAGGTTTTTGGTGAGCCACGAGGCGACAATCATGCGCACGCGGTTATGCATCCAGCCCGTGTGCCAGAGCTGGCGCATGCCCGCGTCCACCATCGGGATGCCCGTGCGTCCTTGATGCCATGCGCGCACTTCAGGGGTGATGGCATCCTGCCAGGGGAAGTTGCGAAATTCGGGGCGGAGGGGTTCGGTCAGCGTGTGGGAATGATGATACAGCACATGGTAAGCGAACTCGCGCCAGCCCAGCTCGCGCAGGAACGATTCCACGCCCTTGCTCCATGTGTCTCCTGCGACTTTGAGGGTGGCGTGCCATATCTGGCGCGGGCTTATCTCGCCGTTGGCAAGGTAAGGCGAGAGGCGGGAAGTGCCGTCCACATCGGGGCGGTCGCGCGTCTCGGCGTAGGCATGGATTGCCTCTTGGAGAAAGGCGTGCAGCCGCCAGTGCGCAGCGGTTTCGCCGGGCTGCCATGTGGCGCGAATGCCGCCTGCCCAATCGGGGACAGGCAGCAGGGCGAGCGACTCCAGCGATACGCCTTCGGGGGGCGGCGATTCAGGGGGAATCAGGCGCTCGGGGGCAGGGAGCGGGCTGGGGACCTGAACCGTTTGCAGAAAGCGTTTCCAGAACGGCGTGAACACGGTATAGGGCTGACCGCTATCGGTGCGGAGCGTGTCGGGTTCGTGCATCAGGCGGCTGGAAAAGGCGCGCACTTCAATGCCCCGCGCCTTGAAAGTGCGTGCCACGCGTTCCTGAAGAGTGCGCCCGATGGGGTCGTAGCGCGTGTTCCCGTAGAGCGCATCGGCATGCATCGCTGCCAAAACCTTCTCCAGCACGGGCAGGCTCTCTGGGGCGCGGTACAGAGAGAGGGCGCTACCCCGCTGACGAAGCGATTCCTGAAGGCTTTGCAGGCTGTAGTGGAGCCACCATCGGCGTGCGCCGCCCCATGCGCGTTCGCCCAGCTCTTCGGGAGCATAAATGAAAACGGGCACGACGCGCCCGCGCCGCGCGGCTTCCCATAGCGCAGGATTATCGTGAACGCGCAGGTCGTCCCAAAACCACACAACCGTCGTTGCCATCGCCTTAAAAGAAAAAGGAGGACGACAGGCAAAGGAGAGCAAAACCTGCCGCCCCCAAGAAGTTAGTTGCTTGCTACTCATGTATACGAAGAAGCGTGCCTTCAGGTTCCCGAAAAGCCCCCATCCGATTCGGGCGGTGTATGCGGTATAATCCCCTACGAGGAGGATTATGCGACGATGCAGATGATGGTCAACTGGAACGGTACGCTTATGCCCCTGGAAGACGCTCGCATCCCCGTGTTTGACCACGCTTACCTTTACGGCGACGGGCTTTTTGAGGGTATCCGTATTTACAACCGCTGTATCTTCAAACTGGATGAACATCTCAAACGCCTCTACGGGGGATGTCGTCATCTGGACATTCAGGGCATGATTCCCTACGAGGAGCTGAAGGCGCGCATCATTCAGACAGTGGAGGCGTCGAAAGCCGAGAACGGCTACATCCGGGTCTCGGTCTCGCGCGGTACGGGGATCGGGCTGAACCCTGAGAATATCGATCAGACGCCCAACATCATGGTTGCCGTTACGCGCCTGTCGCTCTATCCGCCCGAACTGTACGAGTCGGGGCTGCGTGCTGTGACGGTGTCCACGCGCGTGATGACGCCCGACTCACTGGATCCCCGAATCAAGTCCATCGGGCGGTATGTGAGCAACATTCAGGCGAAAATAGAGGCGAACCGTCAGGGGGCAGGCGAAGGCATCATGCTGAATGCACAGGGTTATGTTGCAGAAGCCACGGGGGATAATATTTTTGTGGTGCACGATGGCGTGCTCCGAACTCCTCATCCCTCATGTGGCATTTTGAGAGGGATCACACGCGACACGGTGATTGAGATTGCCCATGATTTGGGCGTTCCCGTGGAAGAGACATGGCTGACCCTGCATGATGTTTACACTGCCGACGAGGCGTTTCTAACGGGCACGGCGGCGGAGATTATCCCGATGGTCATGCTGGACCACCGTCCGATTGGCGACGGTACTCCTGGCACGCTCACGCATCGAATTATTCGGGAGTTCCACCAGCGCACGCGCGAGGTGGGCGTTCTCGTGGGGCGATAGCCGATGGGATGCGCCTACTGCTCCCACCCCGTCTGGGCGAGCGTTCGGACGGGGATTGGCGAGCTGGAGTTGTGTGAAACCTGTTTTGGGGTATGGGAGCGTCGTCGGGGCGGCGCTCCCCTGCAGAAATGGATTCGCGCCATCAAGCCGCCCACACGCTCCCACTCCGCCTGCCCTCACTGCGGCGCCACTCCCGACCAGATTCGCCAGACAGGACTCTACGGGTGCTGTTTCTGCTATGTGTTTTTACAAGGGCGTGTGTAATCCCCTGGTTTTCATCATGTTTTCTCTCCCCTGTTTCACCTGTGGAATCGCAACATACAGGGGCTATGAGGCAGGGGAAACGCAATCGCTGGTGCCCGGGGCGGGATTCGAACCCGCACGGGTTGCCCCAGAGGATTTTAAGTCCCCCGCGTCTGCCGTTCCGCCACCCGGGCTGGGAACCTAAT
>JBBIQJ010000167.1:0-5346 GCA_037442385.1 Armatimonadota bacterium | reverse complement strand
TGTAAACACGATTTCGTTGCACCCGCCCCCAAGGGCGGGTGTGGATTGAAACAGGAGTAGCTGGATACGCTACGGTGATGCGCTACGGTAGTTGCACCCGCCCCCAAGGGCGGGTGTGGATTGAAATTGTAGGTAGGGGCGCACGGCTGTGCGCCCCTACGCGGGCTTTGCAACCGCCCTCAAGAGGAAATCAAGGAAGATGGGGGGCGTATAATCGGAGGGTGTTTCTCCCCGATGGCTGAAGTGGTTCCTGCGATGCGAAGTCGATCCGTGGCAGCTCCAGTAGCAAGCACATCCTGCGCGTGCTATGGGGCAAGATGCCTAATCTACGCAAGCCAGCGCAGGCTGGCTTTGTGTATTGGGAACAGGCTTACCCCTCTGGTTTCGGCACGACGGCTCAAGCCGCTGCCTCGCAGAGACGCGCGTTCCGCCTTCTGGCACAGCGGGTTTTGCGGTATGGGATGCGGTCCTCCGCGTCCTGTTTAACCTATCCCTTGTTCTTTGCAACAGAGCAGGTTAAACAGAAAAGGGACGGCGTGTTGCGCCGTCCCCTGTGCCCGCAAGCACGCGACTCAGGCAGGTTTAGCGACGACGCCGACGGAGCGACAGCAACCCGACCAACCCCGTGCCCAGCGCAATCAGGCTGGCAGGTTCTGGCACGCCCTCCACTTCCACAAGGTCAAAGCGAAGCGTACCGCTGGGGGAGTAGTTGGAGCCAGAGCGCGCCGCCGTATACTGCCCCGTATCGGCGTCAAACTCGGTGACCAGTCGGAAGGCGAAGTTCGGGTTGTCCTCCACCGCCGTGTCCCCAGAGAAGTCGTACTCGAAGAGCTGCCCATATCCCGCGCTGTACCAGGTGTCTCCGCCCATCGCCACCAGCAGCGCGGCGTCGTTCCAGAGGGAACCGTCCGTTGTATATTGCAAGCGCACGAACTTAGAAGCGGTGTTGCTCCAGCGCATGTCGAAGCGGATTCTAATCTGGTAGTAGCCTGTGGTGGGCACACTGAACTGGATACCTGCAGAGCGGTTATTCGTGCCCTGAGCAGGATAGGTTGTCGTGTTGTAGCCGCGATTGGTCACGCTCGAATCTTGAGGCGAGCCACTGGCAAAGGTCGCAGTTGTGCCGCCAATCAGCGCAATACTCGCGCTGGAAGCAAAGAGACCCCCATCGGCGTTGGTGTCGCTATCGTTGAAGTTCCAGAACGCCAGCGGATCAGCAGCAGCCAGAGACACAAGCCCCGACAAACACAGTCCCAAGAAACCAAACCGAAGTCCTTTCATTATGAAACCTCCTTGCTGGTCATTCCCAGCAGCATAAGCATACCGTCGCTGGTGTTAAGGGCGTGTTAGGAAGGGTTAAGGACGGATTAAATCTCACAGGAACAAGTTCACCTGATTTATGGCAAAGACGCCTGACGCCCCTGTGCCTGTTGCGAAGCAGCACACCCTATGCAGGGAAAAGAGGCATACTCCATTGGTTCCGCTGGAACCGCTCGAACTGCCAGAAGGCGTGGAAGTGCAGCTCTCCATCCAGCTGCCCGAAGGCTCTGAGGGGGAAGCCGCTCTTGTGGATAAAGAAGGCATTCTGGTCGTTCGCTCGCAGACGCCGATAGACACCGAACTGTTAATAGAAGCCATCCGTGCCGAGCGGTTGGCATCCACTATGGGAACCTCTGAGAAATGAAGCTTTTGTTAGACACTTCGGTTCTGGTTGCAGAGCTGATTGAGTCACATCCCCGCCACGAGTGGTGTTTTTCGTGGCTGGGGTGACTCCATCGTGGGGATATAGAAGGCGTGGTGTCCAGTCATTCGCTCCTGGAATTGTACGGAGTGCTGACACGCTTGCCGATTCGTCCACCGCTGTCGCCTGAACAGGCACAGCGACTGATTGAGCGGAACCTTTTGGGAAAGGTGGCGGTGGTAGGTTTATCGGCGGAGGATTACTGGGAGGTTTTATCGTGGCTGGCGGAGCGACGGATTACTGGCGGGCGTGTCTATGACGCGCTGATTGCGCTGGCAGGGAAGAAGGTGTAGTTGGAAGCGATAGCGACTCTGAACCCGCGCCATTTTGAGGGGCTGGCGACAGGTGTCCGCACCGTTGCGCCCGATGAGTAGTGCAGGCGTTTCCGCGCATGCAGTGAGAGGGATTGCAACTCGTTCTCCTCGCCTCTGCAGGGGGCGAACGGAGAGGTTGTGAAATACTTTCACTCTCCTTCTTGTCCACCTGCCCCCTTGACTTTTCCCACACCGATGGGGTATACATATGTATACTGGAGGCATACGATGGCATTCAATGTAAACCGATACCTGATTCGTGTGCGTGGTGGACAGCAGTATCTGCCCGTTTCGGCGCGGCTCATCTGGTTCCGCGAGGAGCGCCCCGACTGGAGCATCGAGACTCAACCGCTCCATCTGGATTTTGTGGAGGGGATCGCTGTCTTTCAGGCAACGGTGAAAGACACAGCGGGGCGCGTTATTGCCAGCGCTACCAAGATGGAGACGCGCACGGATTTTGCCGACTTCGTGGAGAAAGCAGAGACGGGCGCAATCGGGCGCGTGCTGGCGATGTGCGGGTTCGGCACCCAGTTCGCGCTGGAGATTAGCGAGGGCGATGTGGTCTCTGGCGAAGCGGCGCTGGCAGACTCGCCCATTCCGATTCGAGGTGAGGAGCAAACTGCTCAGGAGACGGCAGAGCAGGTCGCGCTTGTGTGCGCGGAATGTGAGCGCCCGCTTCGCAAGCCCCAGTATGATTTAAGCGTGCGCAAATACGGGCGTCCGCTCTGCCCCGACTGCCAGCGGCGTGTGCCGCAAGTCCGATAGCTCCATGGACACCGCAACGGTGGGGCAGGGGGGCGTTCGGCTGGACCGCTGGCTCACCGAGCGCCACCCCGAAATCAGCCGCGCCCGCTGGCAGGAGTGGATTGAGGCAGGACAGGTGCTTCTCAACGGCAGACCCGCCAAACCTGCCGCGAAGCTGCGCCCCGGCGACCGAATCGAATACTCCCTGCCCCCCGACCGACCGCCCGACTTTGACCTGCGCCCCGAAGCCATCCCTCTGGAAATCTTTTATGAGGACGACCACCTGCTGGTGGTCAACAAGCCGCGTGGGCTGACGGTGCATCCCGCGCCTGGTCATCCGCACGGCACGCTGGTGAACGCGCTGTTAGCCTATGCGCCGCGCCTGGCGCAGGGGAGCGCCGCGTTCCGCCCCGGAATCGTGCATCGGCTGGACAAGGACACCACGGGCTTATTGATTGTTGCCAAAACCGACCGCGCTCATGCACGCCTGAGCGAGGCGATTCAGCGGCATGCGGTGCGTCGCGCCTATCGAGCGCTGGTGTGGGGCGCGCCCGCGTGGGAACGCATTACCATAGACCGCCCGATTGGGCGCCATCCCACCCATCGCCAGAAGATGCACGCCTACGCTCCCAGCGGGCCGCTGCCTCCCCATGCGCGCCCCGCCCGCACGCATTTTCAGGTGGAACGGCGCTATCCTCACTTCACCCTGCTGAACGCCGAGCTGGAAACGGGGCGCACACATCAAGTGCGTGTGCATGCAAGCGCGCTGGGACATCCGATCGTGGGCGATCCGCTCTATGGCGGCGTGCGCACACCCCCCCACGACTGCCCACCCGCCGTCGCTGAGGCGCTTCGCACCCTGCAGGGGCAACTGCTTCATGCCTACCGGCTGGAGTTCCAGCATCCCATTACGGGCGAGCCGCTGGCGTTCACCGCGCCCCTGCCCGACGACTTTGAACAGGTACTGCGGCTTCTGGACGCTCAATAGCCTCCTGCCAGCCCTTCGGCGCGCGGGTCAGAGCCAGCCAGATAGGTTTCACCCAGCTTCTGGATGACCTGCACAGCGCTGGGATGGGTGCCCAGGGGAATGGTATTCACCACATGCCCGCGCTTGCGCAGTTCTTCTATCAGCGCCTGACTTTCGGAGTCGTTGGGGAGGGTCTCCACGCTCAGCCTGCCGGGCGAAGGGTCGGTGCTTTTGAGGGGTTGCCATGCCCAGCGCGGCTTCTCGATGGCTTGCTGAGGGTCTAACTCAAAATCGATCAGCTGGCTGATAATCTGCAGGTTGCTCTGCACCTGAATATCGCCGCCTGGCGTGCCGCCCACATAAGCCAGCGCATCCCCTCTGGTGATGAGATAGGCGTTCAGCGTATGCATCGGGCGTTTACGGGGCGCGAGGCGGTTCGGACTCTCTGCATCAAGAGAAAATCCGCACATGCGGTTATTCATCAAAATGCCCGTGCCCTCTATCACCACACCGCAGCCGAAGGGGTGATAGACACTCTGGATGAAGGAGATGGCGTTGCCTTCCTCATCGGCGACGCAGAAGTAAGTGGTGTCGGTGTCGCGCAGGTTACCAGGGAGGGGAGTCTCCTGGGCGCGTGTGAGCTGGATGGCGTCGCGCCGTCGCGCGAGAAACTCTGGATTCAGCAGTTCGGCAGTGCGGTCGGGCACGAAGCGCGGGTCGCCCAGATAGCGCCAGCGGTCGGCGAAGGCGCATTTGATGGCTTCCACCATCCAGTGCGTGCGGTCGGCAAGGCTCATCTCTTTGAGGGGCACGCCTTCCAGAATGCCGAGCGCCTCCATCAGGATGATTCCCTGCGACACGGGAGGCTGCCCATGCACGGTATAGCCTCGGTAGCCGATGCGCAACGACTCACGCAGCTCCGACTGGTGCGCCTCAAAATCTTCGCGTTCAAACAGCCCCCCATTCTGCTTGCTGAAGCTCACAATCTTCTGAGCAATCTCGCCCTTATAGAAGGCGTCGCGTCCACCCGAGGCAATTGTCTGCAGAGTGCGCGCCAGATCGGGGCATCGCACTTTCTCGCCTGCCTGCGGGGGGCGTGTCTGGTGCAGCAGCGCGGGCAGGATGGCGCGTAGCACGCGGTCGCGGCTGGCATTGCGCCAGATGTGCGCCTTGCGCGGGCTGATGGGGTAGCCCTCGCGTGCATAGGTGATGGCAGGCTCCAGCAGTTTCGCGATGGGCAGGCGTCCATAAAGGGTGTGCAGGCGGAACCATGCGTCCACCAGTCCGGGCACGGTGGCGGCGCTCAATCCGCGCAGGGGGATCCCATCGGGAAAGGCGTCAGGCGTAGCTCGGGCAGGGGCAGCGCCAGAGCCGTTGAGCACACACGTTTTGCGCTGGCGGGCGTCGTAAAGCACCACGAAGGCGTCTGCTCCCAGATGGCTCGCCCATGGCTCCACCACACACAGCACGGCGGAAGCGGCAATCGCGGCGTCCACAAAGCTTCCGCCTGCCTGGAGCATCTGCAATCCGGCGCTCACAGCAAGCGGTTGCGAGCTGGCAACGACTCCGCGCGCGGCGGC
>JBBIQJ010000166.1:0-5507 GCA_037442385.1 Armatimonadota bacterium | reverse complement strand
GTGAAGTTCGTGCGTTCGCCCTTCGCGCCTGCCGCCGCCAGCAGGCTCAATCCCAGCGTATGCACCAGCAGCGCCGTTACGCCCATATCGAAGGTAACGGCGCTGGCGATGCGCTTGGGGTCGCCCCCATAGAGCGCGGCAATCAAAGGCGTGCCCAGAAATCCCGTATTGCCCAGCGTGCCGCCCACCATCAAGACCGCGCGGGTGCTGGCACGCATCGGAAGAAGACGCCCCAGCAACCACGCCAAACCCAGCGCGCTCAGCGTGCTGACAAGTCCCACACCCCAAACACCCAGCAAGGTTGCCGACACGGACGATTTCGCTAACGCGCTGAACACCAGCGCCGAAAGCGGCACGCGCACAATCCACGGCACCAGCCAGTGGATGTGGGCGTCGCCCATCCAGCCCACGCGACGAATCAGCGCGCCCAGCCCCAACAGGGCGAAAAACATCGTCAGGTACTGGGCAAGCGCTCCATTCACGACAGGCTACTGGGCAACCCAGGCAGGCGCGGTCACCAGAAAGCGGGTGCGACTCAGTGGCTCTTTAAGAGTCTCGGCGATAGAGCGCCCTGTGGCGTTCACAATCTGGTCCTTGCTCCAGATTCGGAAGTAGCCGAGCGCGCCCCGCGCCAGCGGCGCGGTGGTCGCCACACGATAGGTGCGACCCGGCTCCAGCTTGCTCCCCGTAATGGAGACCGAGCCCACGCGCTTGCCCACAGGCGCTTTGGGGTCAAAACGCACTTCTGCCCCTGCCAGCTGCAGAAAGGCATTATTTTTCTGCGGGTAGAGTTCCAGGGCGCGCTCCAGCGCCTGAAGAATCTGCTCGCCGCGCAGTTCCAGCACCACCACCTCGTCGTCAGGGTAAACCAGCGCCTTCAGCAACTCCTGAGGGGCGACGGCGCCTTGCGGCAGCTTGTAGGTTTCGTTGAAAAAGGCGGCGCCCAGCATCGCCATATCGGCGCCTGTGGCAACGCGCAGGGCGTCCACGAGCGTCTGAGCAACCGGGTTCGCCCGCTCGCCCACATCGCTCATGTCGATCGCCTCAGGAACCGCTACCTGACCCCAGAGGTTCACCCAGAGTAATCCCAGCAATCCAATCCAGACCCTTCGCATCGTTTCTCACTATCCTTGCGTTTCGACGGGCGTCCGCTTCGATGCGTTCCACCTTAAATACGCTTCCATAAAGCCATCGATTTCACCATCGAGAACCGCCTGCACATTGCCCGTCTCGTAGTCGGTGCGGTGGTCTTTGACGAGTGTGTAGGGCTGTAAGACATAGGATCGGATTTGGTGTCCCCATTCTGCAGGGGCGACCTCGCCTTTGAGGGCGCGCATCTTTTGCTCTTCGAGGCGCCGATAATAGTCGGCGACCCTGGACGCCAGCACGCGCATCGCGACCTCCTTGTTCTGGTGTTGCGAGCGTTCGTTCTGGCAGCTGGCAGTGATGCCCGTGGGCAGGTGTGTGATCCGCACTGCCGATTCGGTTTTGTTCACATGCTGTCCGCCGTGTCCGCCAGCACGAAAAGTCTCAATTTTGAGTTCTTCGGGTTTCAGCACATACTCGCTCTGCTCCACCTGGGGCATCACCTCCACCAGCACGAAGGACGTGTGGCGTCGCTTGTTGGCGTCGAAGGGCGAGATACGCACGAGCCGGTGCACGCCGTGTTCCGACTTGAGTTTGCCGTAGGCGTACTCACCTTCAATTAGCACGCCCACGCTGGAGTAGCCGGTTACGGTGCCGGGGCTTTCGTCCACGATTTCGGCGCGGTAGCCGTGCCGTTGCGCCCAGCGCAGGTACATGCGCAGGAGCATTTCTGCCCAGTCGCACGCCTCGGTGCCACCCGCGCCAGAGTTGATCTCCAGAATCGCGTTATTGCGGTCGTATTCGCCGTTGAGCAGGGTCAGCAGCTCCAGCTGTTCCACCTCGTGCTGGAGCTGGGCGATGCGCGCCGCGATCTCGCCCGCCATCGCCTCATCGTACTCCATCTGGAGCAGGCTCAGCCACTCGCTATATTCCTGCGCCTGAGACAGCAAGCGCTCAATTGGCTCAATCTGATTGCGCAGGCGCGCGATGTGTTGCATCGTTGCCTGCGCGCGAGCGGGGTCTGCCCAGAATTCAGGGGTTTCGGACTCGCGTTGCAGGTGCTCTAACTCGGCTTTGAGGCGGGCGAGGTCAAAGATGCTCCCCGATCGCGTCCAAGCGTCGGCGAGCCTCCTGAAGCGTTTCGTTCATGGTGCGTAAATCGTGCATACCATGAGTATACCCGATTCAGGTATACTCTGCATAGCCATGTGGCATAAGGCGATACCCGACACCCTTCAGCCGAACGAGTTCCGCGTGGTCGAGCTGGAACACCAGCGCATCCTCATTGGGCGAACCCAGAAAGGCTACTTTGCCGTGCGCGATGTCTGTTCCCACCAGAAACTGCCCCTTTCCGAAGCGAACGGGGTGCCCGGGCGCATCGAGCGCGACCTGCTGGTGTGTCCCCATCACGGCGCACGCTTTGACCCTCACACCGGTCAAGCGCGCGGGCTACCCGCGATCCGCCCCATTCAGACCTACCCCGTGAAGGTAGAAGAGGGCTTCGTTTGGGTACAATTAACTTAGTCAGGCGAAACGCCCTGCAGGAGGCAACCGATGGCAACGACGCAACAGAGTTTGGACGCCAACGAGATACGCAAGCAGTTATCGCGGGGCATATGGGGTGGGTGCCAAGGCATCCGAACTCTATGAGGGTGCGCGCGCTCGCGTGGCACAGTTCCTCAACGCCCGCGAAATGGCAGAAATCATCTTCACGCGCGGCACCACCGAAAGCATCAACCTCGTTGCCTACACATGGGGCAGGAGCCAGCTCAAACCCGGCGACGAACTCATCCTCACCGACATGGAGCATCATGCGAACCTGATTCCCTGGCTCCGTGTGGCACAGGAAACAGGCGCGAAGGTGGTCGTGTGGAGCATCACCGACGAGGGGCGGTTGGAGCTGGAAACCCTCAAAAATCTGCTGAACGAACGCACACGCATGGTCGCCGTGGCTCATGTGTCGAATGTGCTGGGCACGGTAAACCCTGTGGCGGAAATCTGTCGCCTGGCACACGAGGCAGGCGCGCTGTGCCTGGTAGATGGAGCGCAGAGCGTGGCCCATATGCCCATCGATGTGCAAGCCATTGGTTGCGATTTCTTCGCCTTCTCAGGGCACAAAGCCTACGGTCCCACAGGGATTGGCGTGCTGTATGGGCGGCGCGAGGTGCTGGAGAACCTGCCTCCTTTTATGACAGGCGGCGGCATGATTCGTTCGGTGAGCTGGGACCGAATCGACTGGGCAGAGATTCCGATGCGGTTTGAAGCGGGCACGCCCCCGATTGCCGAAGCCGTCGGTCTGCACGCCGCGCTGGACTTTATCGATTCGCTGGGGCGCGAGCAAATTGAGGCTTATGAACATGAACTGACCCAGTATGCCCTGCATCGCCTTCAGGAAGTACCGGGTCTTAAGCTCTACGGTCCGCAACCCGACCGTGCAGGTATCTTCGCGTTCACCCTCGAAGATATCCATCCCCACGATATTGCGACGATTCTGGACTCGCGCGATATCGCGATTCGTTCGGGTATGCATTGCGCCCATCCGCTGGGCGAGCGGTTAGGACAGCGTTCCACCGCGCGCGCCAGCCTCGCCGTTTACAACGACACAGACCATATCGATAAGCTCGTTGAAGGGCTTCACTATGTGAGGCAGGTGTTCGGTTATGCTGGATAAATTCTATCAGGAAGTGATTTTAGACCACTATCGCAACCCGCGAGGGCGTGGACACCTGGAGCCGCCCAAGATTGTGCAGGAAGGGATGAACCCCCTCTGCGGCGATGAGATTACGCTGGAACTTCGCGTACGCGATGGAGTGGTCGAAGACATCAAATTCACGGGGCACGGCTGCGCCATCAGTCAGGCATCGGCGTCGATGCTGGTGGAGGCAATCAAAGGCAAATCGGTTGGGGAAGCCGAGGACTTCATCCAGCAGGTGCTGGCGATGTTTCGCGGTGATGTGGAACCTGAAGAGTCGCGCTTTGGCGAGTTAGCCTATCTCGCGGGCGTGCGCTTCATCCCCGAACGCACCAAGTGCGCCACTTTAGCCTGGCACACCCTCGAGGAGGCGCTTCATCATACCAACGGGCAAACGCCCTGAAAAAGCAAAGGCTCCATGCCGATAATTGGGGGTAGCGGAACCCCGCGCCCCAGTAGGGTACACTAATTAAGCGCGGAGGAGAACGCATGAAGAAGATACTGGTAGTGGACGACGAACGACACATCGTGCGCCTGATTCAGGTCAACCTGGAGCGACAGGGCTATCATGTGGTGACCGCACATGATGGCAAAGAGGCTCTGGAGAAAGTCGCTTCCGAAAAGCCTGATCTGGTGGTGCTGGATGTGATGATGCCCTATATGGACGGGTTCGAAGTGTTGCGCACCCTGCGTCGCAACCCTGAAACCGCCGAACTGCCGGTGATTATGCTCACCGCCAAAGCGCAGGATCAGGATGTGTTTCGTGGGTGGCAGGAGGGCGTGGATATGTACCTCACGAAGCCCTTCAACCCGCAGGAGCTGATTACTTTCGTGAAGCGCATCTTTCGTTCCCGTGAGATGGGCGAAGATGGAGAGAGTCGCTATGAGCTCTAACAGCGGACAGTCGCGGTGCTACTATGGCTGGTTGATCGGGGCGGCGGTCGCAACGGCTGCCGTCACCGCTTTCGCCATTTACCGGCGTTTCCAGGAGCGTCAGGCGCAGCCCGAATACCGAGCCGAGCGCGCCTATCAACGGGGGATCAAACAGGTGCAGGCAGTGGAAGAGCGCATCCCGCGCTGGCTCACCGAGCAACACTGAGCGATGGCTCCGTGCAGGCGTGTGCCTGCACAACGCCTATCTTCATGGGGAGGGTCGCGCGTGGCGGTGCGGGTTGTCGTGGGTGCTCAATGGGGCGATGAAGCCAAAGGCAAAATCGTAGACCTGCTAGCACAGCACTCGCGCTATGTCGTGCGTTATGCGGGGGGAAGCAACGCAGGGCATACCGTCTGCACAAACGGCAAAACCTATAAGTTTCACCTCATCCCTTCGGGCATTCTACACCCCCATGTAACGGCGGTGATTGCCGACGGCGTGGTGGTCGACCTACGCGCCCTGAAGGCGGAGATGGAGGCGCTGGAGGAACAGGGAGTGGAATTCTCGCGCCTGCGTGTGCCCAACCGGTTGGGCGCGCACCTAACCCTGCCCTATCACCGCCAGCTGGACGAACTGAACGAGGCGCGCCTCGAAGGACGCATCGGCACCACCCGCCGCGGTATCGGTCCCACCTATGCCGATAAAGCGGCACGAATCGGGCTGCGCGTCGCTGACCTGTTAGACCCCGAACGGTTCACGATGCTCCTGCATCGGGTGCTGGAGGTGCGCAATCGCGTGCTGATCCGCGTTTACAACGCCCCTCCGATTGACGAAGCGGCGCTTCGTGACGAATTT
>JBBIQJ010000165.1:0-5521 GCA_037442385.1 Armatimonadota bacterium | reverse complement strand
GTGTCAATTCCCTGAGCTGGCATACTGGTATCCTTTACCACTTTGAGACGATGAACGATGCCACCTAAACCGCGATGTCCCACCCCCCTGCTTCCGTGCGCTGGAGAGAGAGGGCGCTGAACCCTCTGGCGAAAGGGGGCGACTGGGCAATCCAGACGCCATTGACCTGCTGGGGCGGCTGAATCGGCGTGTGGGAATGCCCGCCCAGGATCACATCAATCTGGGGGCACGCCTCCGCCAACAGGCAGTCCTGCTTGTAGCCGATGTGGGTGAGCGCAATCAGCAGGTCGGCTTCCTGACGCAGGCGCGGAACCCACTCCTGCGCTACTTCAATCGGCGGGTCAAACAGATAAGCCGAGAGAAGCGCGCTCTTCATGCGGGGCGTAACCATTGGCACGGTCAGCCCCAGCACCGCCACGCGCGCCCCCCGATGCACCGTGCGCCATACGGGTTGAACGGGCACAGGCGTGTCGGGATGCTTCGGACGCAGGTTGGCGCACAACAGGGGGCAGGGTGCCCCGCGCGTCTTCGCCAGAAACCCCCACGCAGTGATGTGAAACTCGCGGTTGCCTATCGTCATCACATCGTAGCCAGCCTGCGCCATGAACGCCCAGGCTGGCTCCACACTCATGGGCACGCCCACATTTCCCGAACGGATGCTGTCGCCCGCGTCCAGCAGCAGGGCGTCGTAGCGGGTCTTCGCTTCCTGCAGCTGCGCCACAAACGCCTCACTCCAGCGGTTATGCACATCGTTAGTGTGAATCAAGGTCAACGGGAGCGACATGCCTGCATCCATTCGCGAATCGTGGCTTCCGGGTTATTGGCGCGCATCAAGCTCTCGCCCACCAGCAGCGCGTCCACGCCTGACTCCCACAGTGCCCGCACCTGATCGGGGTTCTCAATCCCGCTCTCGCTCACCTTCAGCACCCCGTCGGGCATGCGCGGCAGTAGGCGGAAGGTGGTCTCCAGCGTGGTGTGAAAGGTCTTCAGGTCGCGGTTGTTCACGCCGATCAGCGTTGCGCCCGACTCCAGCGCCGCCTCCAGCTCTGGCTCGGTATGCACCTCCACCAGCACGCTGAGTTGAAGCGATTCCGCCAGCTCGCGCCACTCCCGAAGAGCGGTAGGGTCGGGCATGCTGGCGACAATCAGCAAAATCGCGTCAGCGCCCGCCACACGGCTCTGATAAATCTGGTAGGGGTCTACAATAAAGTCTTTGCGCAGCAGCGGCAGGGGCACGCGCTCCCGCACCTGCGCGAGGTATTCCAAGCGCCCTTGAAAGTAGGGGGTATCGGTCAGCACGCTGAGTGCGTCTGCGCCGCCCCGATAATAGGCTTCAGCCGTCGCCACAGGGTCAAAATCGTGTCGAATGACCCCTTTGCTGGGCGAGGCGCGTTTCACTTCGGCAATCAGCGCAATCGGGTTAGGGGTGTTGCGGAGCGCATCGGCAAAGCCGCGCGTGGGAGGCGCATCCGCGCAGCGCGCCCGCAGCGCCCGCAACGGAACGGCCGCCTGTTGCGCGGCGACCTCCACACGCTTATCCGCCAGAATCCGCTCCAGCACACTCATTCAACATCCCGCGCCAAAGGCGAACAACACAGCGAGCAAGTCCGCATCATCCACCACGCCGTCGTAGTTCACATCTGTAGAGTCAAAGAAGCCTGTGTTGCCGAACGCGAACAGCACCCGAAGCAAATCCGCGTCGTCCACGCAGCCGTCCAGGTTCAGGTCCTCCAGCCGCCGATCGAAGCGCGGCAGGATGGCAATCCATGCTTCGGTGTTGCCGCTGGGGTTCCTGCCCGTGCCGACGAGCACCGTGCCGTCGGCGCTGATGCCGCGTACCTCTTCCAGCCGCCAGTCGGCGACTTCGCTGAGGCCTGCCGCAAGCAATAGCTCTTTCACCCGATATGCCACGCCCTCGTGATCCCAGAGGAGCGCCTCTTTGCCGATGTCGGAGGTGCCGAACCCGCCAACTAGTCGTCCATCAGCGCTGACGGCGTAGGCACGGCTGTCGTATTGCCCGCCTTCCAGCTCGCCCAAACCGACCATGCCTGTCTCGGCTCGCCAGCGGAACGCCTCTATCCCGCTGGGACCGCGGCTCCAGCCGACCACCACCGAGCCGTCGGCGTTCACTCCGTAGGCATAACTGAGGAAGGGGAAGCCGCCCAGACTGCCTAACGGCTGGAAGTTGCCGTTCTCCCAGCGGAATGCTTCCGAATCGCCGTTGTAGGAAGCGCTGCGCCCCACAATCACCTGTCCGTTTGCCGACACATTCTGGGCATAGCTGGCGAAGTTCCCGCCTTCCAGATCGCCCAGCCCGACCATGCCGTCGGCAGGCGTCCAGCGGAAGGCTTCGGAACCGTTTGCGGAAGCGCTCCAGCCCACCACGACGGAACCGTCTGCCGAGCAGCCCAGCGCGAAGCTCTGAAAGTTGCCCCCGGACAAGTCGCCCAGCCCGACCATCGTGTTCGTGTCGTGCCGCCAGAGAAACGCTTCCGTGCCGCTCGCCGAGCGCCCCTGACCCACAATCACCGCGCCATCAAACGAGACGCCCCAGGCAAGGCTCACAAAAGTGCTTCCGGGGAGATCCCCCAGCGGCATCAAACCCGTTTCCCGTGTCCAGTAGCAAGCCTCGGTGCCGTTGGCAGAGCTGCTCCAGCCTACCGCGACGCGCCCATTGGCTGAAACCGCGAACAGGTTGCTTGTGGTGCTGCCCCCTGGCAGGTCGCCAGCGCCGTAAAACGCGGGCGTCTGCGCCAGGGCATACGAGAAAAGCCCCCACAGGATCAGCCCGCTATAACCTCGAAACTGCACAAATCCTTTCCGCGCCATTTGCAAATCACCTCGCATGCCTATTATATTCAATAGGCAGCGAGGTTTTCCCTCTGAAACGCGACCGATTCTAACGCCAAGACCCCATCGGGTATCCTTCTGCACAATGCAGCTGCTGGATCGGCTGATTGTGCGCGAGCTAACCCCCCCGTTACTGTTCGGCGTGGCGTTGTTTACCGCGCTGATTTTCGCCGGGGGCTATGTGTTCATGATTACCGAGTACGCCGTCAAGGGGGTTCCGCTACAGCTGGTGGTGGAGCTGGCTCTGCTCTATCTGCCCCAGATTGCGGTGAAAACGCTGCCGATGGGGATGTTGCTGGCGACCCTGCTGGGGTTTGGGCGGCTTTCTTCGGACTGGGAGATTACAGCGCTCCGTGCGGCAGGGGTGAGCCTGCAACGGATTATGGCGCCCGTATTCGTGATGAGCCTGCTGGTGAGCCTGTTTGCGATTGTCTTCAACGAGACGCTGGTGCCCTGGGCGACTGCCCGTGCGAACGCCATCCGCGCCGAGATTCTCAAAAGTCTGGAACTGAGCGAACAGCAGGCGTTTGGCTTTCCACAGTATAGGGAGGGGCGGCTCGATTCCTATGTGATTGTTGCAGGGGGGCGCGACCCCCAGACGCAAACCCTGTTTCAGGTGACGATTTTGAAGTACCAGACGGGTTCCCAGCGGGCGCCGGAGGCAGTTGCCTATGCCCAGCGTGCTGTGTGGACGGGCGAGAACGAGTGGGTGCTGTATGACGGCTGGGTGCGCACGATGGAGGGGCAAACGCTCACCTTTCGAGTGTTTCGCGCGGAGCCGCGGGCGCAAGTGCGCATCGAACGCACCCCGGTGCAGATCGAAGCGCTGTTGACCCAGGTGGACGAGCGCTCCTTTCGCCAGCTCCGCGAGCAGATTGCCTTCTATGAACGGGAGGGCGCCGACACACAGGTGATACGCCAGCTTACGGTGGAACTTTACAATAAGATTAATGTGCCGTTAGCCAGCCTGATTTTCGCGTTGCTGGGCGCGCCGCTGGGCATTCGTCCCCAGCGCTCCAGCCCCGCAACGGGGTTCGCGCTCAGTATCGCGATTATCTTTCTCTACTGGGTGCTGGCACGCTACCTGATTATTCTAGGCAGGAGCGCGCTGCCACCCCTGCTTGCCAGCAGCCTGCCGAACATAATCGGGCTGGCGCTCGCGCTCTGGCTCATCGCACGCCGTGAACGCGCCTGACGCAGGCGGTATAATCCCTGTGATGCTGTTGGCGATTGATGTCGGCAATACGCACACGGTGCTGGGACTATATGTGGATAGGCGCTGGCATGCGTGGCGTGTGCATACGAACCCCGCTCGTACCGAAGACGAACATTATGTGCTGTTGCGCTCGCTGATGGAGGCGGAAGGACTGCAGGGCACGATTACGGGGGTGGCTATCAGCTCCGTCGTGCCCGCGCTGGAGCCTGTGCTACGCCAGCTGGCGCACCGCTGGCTGAACTGTGAGCCCCTCTTTGTGTCGGTGGAGATGGATCTGGGCATCACCGTCGCGTATGACCCCCCAACCGCCGTGGGCGCCGACCGTCTGGCGAACGCGGTGGCAGGGGTGGCGCGTTTCGGCAAGCCGCTGATTGTGGTGGATTTTGGCACCGCGACCACCCTGGACGCCGTTTCGAGGGAGGGGGTTTATGTGGGCGGCGCAATTTTGCCCGGCGTGGAGCTGATGCTGGAGGCGTTAGCAGGGCGCACGGCGCGACTGCCCCGAATCGCACTGGACGAAGAACCGCAGGCAATCGGTCAAAGCACGCCTGCCAGCCTGCGAAGCGGCGTTGTGCTGGGTTCTGTCGGCGCTATCGAGTATCTGATAGGGCTGTTCAAGCAGTCACTGGGGACGGAGGCGCGCGTGGTGGCAACAGGCGGACTGGCAGCCCGTTTTGCGACGCGGTGTCCCTCTATCGAAGTGGTGGAACCCTGGCTCACGCTGGACGGCTTGCGAATCCTCTGGGAGCGTGTCCATACCTCCTAAAAGTTTGGGCGGCGAACCCATAACATGGCTCGCCGCCCTCCTGTCAACGCGGGGAATGTTCAGCGCCCTGCGCCGAAGTTGAACAGCACTGTCAGCAGGTCGGCGTCGTCGACGCTGCCATCGCCGTTCAGGTCGCCTAGTGTGATGGCGGGATTTCGAATAATGTTGGGAACCCCAGGCTGAATCGTCACGCGTGTCTCGTAGGGAAGCATCCCGCCCATACGAACGCTGAGGATGTAGGTTCCCGGGGCAACCTCGGGGAAGATTTCCATCTGACCTTGCTCGTCGCTCACTGCCTCTCCATCCCATACGGGGACACCATCAGGCGTGCGGAGTGAAACCTTCGCAGGGTTGTTAGGAGGGAAAGGACAGCAAATGACGATGTAAATGTAGCCCAGACAGAACGCCAGATCCATCGGCTGGTTCTGGCACACATTGAAGGCGGGTGCAAAGACCGGGACGCCCTGATTGTCGATGAACATCTGAACCGCTTGACACCCCCGCACCTGACATGTGCCTGACCACTCAAAGTCGACCATGTCCAGGCGCACGCTGGCGTGGTTGTCTTCTGCAATCTGGACCCAGTAGCGCGTATTGGGGGCAGGCGAGAACAGCCCTGTTCCCCAGAAGGATGTCCAGAAGTGATACACAGGGCGTCCCAGACAGTCAATGCCTGCAAACCGCCGAAA
>JBBIQJ010000164.1:0-5538 GCA_037442385.1 Armatimonadota bacterium | reverse complement strand
ACGGAATCCCGCGCTATCTGGGCACGGCGTACCTGAGCGCAACGCCCGTGAACCAGAAAATCACGCTTCAGGTGGGGCAAGCCTTCGACATCACGGGCGAGTGGCAGCCCCTCCGGCAGAAAGTTCCGGGCAAGGGCAAGGTGGAGTACGAGGTACAAATCACCCTTCGCAACACGAAAAGCCAACCCGTTCAGGTGCAGGTCGTGCAGCCGTTCGGGGGCGGGTGGACGATTCTCAACTCCTCCCAGCCGTACACCCGCGCTTCAGCGACTGCGGCACAGTGGACGCTGAAAGTACCTGCAGGCGGCGCGACCTCCGTGCGGTTCACCGTGCGGGTGCAGTCGGCGCAGTAGAGTCCCGGGCGCTCTGCCTGCTCTTTCGGCTGGTGAGCATCGCAGTAGCACGGGCATCCTCCCCGGGCTACTCTTTTGGCTGGTGGGCAGGGCGCACCAGCCACCGAATCGGCGTGCCCGTATAGGCGTATTTCTTGCGTAGCACATTCTCCAGATAGCGCAAGTAGGAGAAATGCACAATCTCAGGATCGTTCACAAATAGCACCACCGTTGGCGGGCGGACTTCCGCCATCGTGGCGTAGTAGATTTTGAGCGTCTTGCCTTTACGGGTGTAGGGGCGCTCGTACACGGTGTCATGAATCAACCGATTCAGCTCGCCTGTACCGATGCGCATGCTGTGGAAATCGGTGACCTGCATCGCGGTGTCCAGCATCGTCTCGATGCCCGTCCGATGAAGCGCGGAGATGAACACGGCGGGCACATAGTCCAGCCCTTTAGCCTGCTGTTCGATCAGGCGCAGGAAGTCGCGCTTGGCGGGAGTCGTCTCCCCCACCTGCCCGTCGGGAGGTTCTTTAAGATCCCACTTATTGACCACCCAGAGCAGGGCGCGTCCTGCGTCGACGGCGTACTGGGCGATCCGTCGGTCGCCGTGCGTTAAGCCCTCCGTGCCGTCAATGACCACCAGCGCCACATCGGCGCGTTCCAGAGAGCGCTGCGCCCGTATCTGCGCGTAATATTCCAGCGAGCGCTGCACTCTGCCCGGGCGTTTCAGCCCGGCAGTGTCAATCAACACCACAGGCTGGTCTTTCCATGTGATTCCGGTGTCCAGCGTGTCGCGGGTCGTGCCCGCGATTTCGCTGACAATTGCGCGCGGCTCGCCCAGCACCGCGTTCAGCAACGACGACTTGCCCACATTCGGACGCCCTACAATCGCCATCCGCACAGGTTCCAAGCCTTCCTCTTCTTCCGACTCGGGGGACGGAGTCGGGATAAGCTCAAACACCTGATCCAGCACATCGGCGATATTGTGCCCGTGAATCGACGAGATGGGGATGGGTTCGTCCAGCCCCAGCTTGAAAAACTCCGCCCGCTGATATTCCCAGCGGTCGGGGTTATCGGCTTTGTTGACCAGAAGCAGCACAGGCTTGCCGCCTTTGCGCAACAGTTCGGCGACCTCCTCGTCTGCAGGCGTCAACCCCTCACGGGCATCCACCAGAAACAGCACACAGTCCGCCTCGTGAATCGCGACTTGCGCCTGCACGCGCACCTGCTCCAGAAGGGGGTCGTCCTCCCCAAACAGAATACCTCCTGTATCCACCACCACGAAGGGACGCCCCTGCCACTCGCCTTCGCCGTAGAGCCGATCGCGCGTGACGCCAGGCATGTCCTCCACAATCGCCACGCGCCGCCCAATCAGGCGGTTGAACAGGGTGGACTTGCCGACATTGGGGCGTCCGACGATGGCAATCACAGGCTTGCGGTGCATAGCCTGAAGTATACCCGCTGAAGGTATAATCTGCTTGCTATGGCTGGGCAACATCTTAAAGGGTTGCTGCTCATCTGCGACGGCATGGGCGACCGCCCCGTGCCCGAACTGGACAACAAAACGCCCCTGGAATATGCCAAAACCCCTACTTTAGACCGCCTTGCACGCGAAGGCGAATGCGGGTTGATGGACCCGATTGCGCCGGGCATCCGCGCAGGCTCTGACACCGCCCATCTCGCGATACTGGGCTATGACCCCTACAAAGTCTATCAGGGGCGTGGACCGTTTGAAGCGCTGGGGATTGGTATGGAAGTGCGCGGCGGTGATGTCGCCCTGCGCTGCAACTTCAGCACGGTCGACGAGAACTGGCATGTGATAGACCGCCGCGCGGGGCGCATCACCGAAGGGACGCGCGAATTGGCGGAAGCGATGAACGGTGTGGAAATCGAGGGCGTACAGTGCTTTTTCAAGGAGTCGGTGGCGCATCGGGGCGCGTTGGTGCTACACGGCGAAAACCTTAGCCCCCACATCACCGATGCGGACCCCCACACGGAGGGAGAAAAAGTCGCCGAGTGCCAGCCAGTAGACCCCAGCGACGCCGCGGCAGTGCGTACCGCACGGGTGGTGAACGCCTTCGTGCGCCTGTCATATGAGCGCCTCAAAGACCATCCCGTCAATAAGTCGCGGGTGGAACAGGGTCTGCCCCCAGCCAACATCATTCTGCCGCGCGGGGCGGGTGTCGCGCCCCATCTGGAGCCGTTCCCCAGACGCCATAAAGTACGCGCCTGCGCCGTTGTGGAGACGGGACTTATCCGCGGAATTGCCCGATTCGTCGGGATGGACACGCTGGACGCGCCTGGTACCACAGGGGGCGTCGATTCAGACCTCATCAGCATGGCGGAAACGCTGGCGCGCGCGCTCACTGAGTATGATTTCGTGCTGTGCAATGTGAAAGCGCCTGACCTCTGCGGGCACGACGGCAACCTCCAGCTCAAAGCGCAGGTGATTGAGCGCATCGACGCGATGGTCGCCCACCTGCTTCAACGCTACACCGAGCCGTTTTACCTGATTGTAACGGCAGATCACTCAACCCCATGTTCAGTGCGCGACCATTCAGGCGATCCGGTGCCCGTGTTGTTGCACGGACCCGACCTGCGCGGCGACGATGTGCTTCACTTTCACGAGCGCGCCTGTCAGTCGGGCGGGATGGGACGCCTGCGCGGCGGCGACCTTGTGCCCATCCTGACCCAGTTGATGGGTGTGCAGGAGAAGTTTGGGGCATAAAAAGAGAGTCTACGATGCGTCTCAAACTTGCGTGGGAAGAGAGCTTGCCCCCCGACACGCTCAGCTTCGATGTGCTGATCGTGCCCCTGAAGCGCGAGGGGGCGGACAAACCCGAGCTCGTCTCGTTGCTGACGACTCTGGACCCTCAGCAGATTCGCTTCTGGCTGTGGGGTGGCAGTCGCTTTGAACCCATCCGTCAGCAGCGGCACCTGCTCCAGCGCGACCTGTACTGCCTCTCTAACGGACCGCGAGGCAGGCGCATGATATACACCGACGGCTCCAGCTGGGAGTGGGGCGAGAAAACCCTCACGCAGGACATCCCTGCTCGCCGTATTCCTATCGGGCGCATGGTGGACAAAGAAGGCATGGAGCGCATCGTGTGCTTCGACCACGAGTCGGGACGCCCTTTCTACTATGTGCTGGAGAAGCCTCTGGAGGAGGACGAGTTTTTTATTGAGCCTGAAGACCTCTACGCGGGCAAAAATCTGCAGAGCCTCGTGATGAGCTTGCCGCGCCTGGCGCAATCGTTCCGCAACTTCTATGCTAATGGCTACCGCTGGCTTTGCCGGTATCGGTGGAGCGCGAAGGAGCCAGCGCAAGTCTATGGAGTGGCGACTGACAGGCTGGCGTTGCTGGAACTGCGCCCCAATCGGCGCCCCTATAACGCATGGCAACTGAGTTTCCGCAGTCTCGGCAGTCCGCGCCGCGAGAACGCGCTCGCCGTGCGCACGGGCGACCCGAAAAACGAAGGACGCCCCCTGCTGCTGGTGATGCGTGCAACCAATTCTCAGGTTCAACTGAGTGCTTATTCGGTTTAAGGAGGCAAACCCTATGAAAGTTGGTCTTATCGGTTGTGGGAGCATCAGCGCGGTCTATTTGCGGGTAGCGCAACGCTTCCCGATGATCGAGATTGTCGCCGCGGCGGATATTGTGCCCGAAAACGCCCGACGCCGCGCCGAGGAGTTCGGCATTCCCAAAGTCTGCACCCCTGAAGAACTCTTAGCCGACCCCGACATTGAGGTAGTGCTGAACCTGACCGTGCCCAAAGCCCACGCGCCCGTGAATCGGATGGCGCTGGAGGCAGGTAAGCATGTCTATTGCGAAAAGCCGTTCGGCGTCAACCGTGAAGAGGCGCGCGCGGTGCTGGAGCTGGCGCAGGCGAAGGGGCTGCGAGTCGGCTGCGCCCCCGACACTTTCCTGGGTGCGGGACATCAGACATGCCGTAAACTGATTGAAGACGGCGCAATCGGCGAACCTGTCGGCGCGGTGGCGTTCATGCTCAGCCATGGCGTGGAAAGCTGGCATCCCAATCCCGAATTCTACTACGAGGTGGGCGGCGGTCCGATGCTGGATATGGGACCCTATTATCTCACCGCACTGGTGAACCTGATGGGGCCTATGAAGCGCGTGGCGGGTATCAGCCGTATCACTTTCCCCACGCGCCTGATCACCAGCCAGCCCAAGTACGGCAAGATGATTGAGGTGGAGACCCCCACCCACATCACAGGCGCGATTGAGTTCCAGCGCGGCGCAATCGCCACCGTGATTATGTCGTTCGATGTGTGGGCGCACCGACTGCCGTGGATCGAGATTTATGGCACAGAGGGTTCACTGGGCGTGCCTGACCCCAACGGCTTTGGGGGAACCGTGCTGCTGCGCAAGAAAGACAGCACGGAATGGGTGGAAGTGCCCCACACGCACCCCTACGCGGAGCAGAGCCGCATTCTGGGGCTGGCGGACATGATTCTGGCGATCCAGGAGGGGCGTCCCCAGCGCGCCAGCGGCGAGCTTGCCTATCATGTGCTGGACGCGATGCTGGCGTTCAACGAATCGTCCGATTCGGGGGCGCATCGGGTTCTGGAAAGCACCTGCGCCCAGCCTAAGCCGATGCCTGTGGAGGGGCTGACCGTTTAGCAACCGCTGCCGAAGTTGAACAGCACAATCAACAGGTCGGCGTCGTCGACAGCCCCATCGCCGTTGAGGTCTTCCGCGCCGTCGCTTCCACCGAACGCGAACAGCACGGCGAGCAGGTCGGAGTCGTCTACGCAGTCGTCGCCGTTCACATCGCCAGACACGGGCGGTGGCGTGGCGCGAAGCAGGATGCGTGGCGTGAGATACGGCGGCTCATAGAGCATGGAAGTGTAAGCGAACAGGACGCGCGTCCCCAGCGCGGCAACCGCGGGAAAATCCTCAGGGGCAGGCGTGCTGGCGACGGCAAACCCACCTGTATCGATGACGCTCCCGTCCGGTGCCGCGCGCATCGCCGAGATATTGCCCTTCTGCTGGCTGGGGTACTCCTCCGCGCGATGGTCTAACCATGCAACCCAGAACTGCACTCCATCCCACGCCGCCTGCGGTAGGAACACGCGATTCGACGCAGGGATCGAAACGAAATTGAGCAGCCCACTGGCAAACATGCCATCAAAGTGAACCAGTCGCCCCCCGATAGCGTTGTTGTTGCGCAGGCTGGAGACG
>JBBIQJ010000163.1:0-5575 GCA_037442385.1 Armatimonadota bacterium | reverse complement strand
CCACGGAACCGCCTGCTGGATGAAACGCTCCATTGGATGCCTTCTACCTCCCAGGATTCGCCGGCAGTGCCTGACCAAAATCGAATCCAGCCATCTACAACCCCATCGCGTAAGGCATCCAGCTCGCATTCCCCTGTTCCCGCTGCGTAATTTAACCCTACCCACGACTGGGCAAATCCAACCGCCAATCCCAAAGACACCAAAAACATCCACAGTGCACGCATTATCATCCCTCCGTTCCGTATATTCCATCAGTGGCTCGGAACAATTCGGTAAAGGTACTGGTATTATACCCACGCAGGCTGCGGTTTTCGATCATATTGCGCCTGCCATCCATGCATGGGTCAAAAAGTGAGTTGGGTTATTCCCTAAACACGGCAGCGCGAGAGCCAGTCTGGGGCTCTTCCCTTCGCAGGAGTTTGCCTCTATCCCGTGAATCTTTGACTTGGAGGCTATTGGCGATGCGAACTATGCTGGTGTTTCTGACAGGGCTGCTCTGGCTTGCTGTCTGGGCGCAGGAGACTCTCGATGTACGCCCCATGCTTGAGGATGTGTTCCCCGTTGCCAAAGTCAAACCAGGCATGAAAGGCTACGGGCTGACGGTGTTCAAAGGCACGAAAATTGAGCGTTTTGAGGTGGAAGTGATTGGGGTGCTGGAACAGGCGGTCGCGGGCAAGCCGCTGGTGATGGTGCGCGCCCGAGGCGGTCCCATCACCGAGCGCAACGCGATGATTATCGCGGGCATGAGCGGCAGCCCCGTGTTTCTGGAGGGCAAGATTCTGGGCGCGATTGGCTACGGGTTCCTCTTTTCGCGCGAGCCGATTGGGCTGGTAACGCCGCTGGAGGCGATGCTGACCACTTTTGACCCCCGTGTGGAGGCGTGGCACCCGATGGAACCGCGCACAGTGATGAAACCTGTCCAGATTGGGGGACGACGCTACGCAGGGGTTTACATCGGTCTGGAGCGTCCGCCGTCGCCCAATCTGGCATGGGCGCGCCCGCTGATGACGCCCGTGATGGTGCGCGGCGTCTCGCCCCGGCTGATGAAACCGCTCAAGGAGCGCCTCGAAAAGTTCGGCTTGACGCCGATTATGGTGCCTGCAGGCGCCACGCAACGCCCTATCCCCGTACGCTTTGAGCCAGGCGCGGCGCTGGGCGGCGCGCTCGCCACAGGCGAGATAGACCTCACCGCCATCGGCACACTCACCTACCGTCGCGGCGACTATGTGCTGGGGTTCGGACACCCGTTTCTCGGCACAGGCGAGGTGGAGATGCCCATGACCGCCGCCGAGATTGTAGAGGTAGTGCCCGGCTACGCCGACTCGTTCAAGGTGGGCAACCGCGCGCAGGTGCTGGGAACGATTTATCGCGACGAGGCGTTCGCGATTGCAGGCAGAATCGGGCGCGCTCCTAGGATGCTCCCCATCCGCGTTCGTGTGAGCCATCTGGGCAAGGGCACTACCCGTAACTTTCAGTGCGAAGTGATACGCCATCCGATGGCTACCGGCGGTCTCGCCGCCACGGCTGTGGATGAGTTCATCGGGCGCGTCCATTTCGGGATGGGAGAAGCGTCGGCAACGGTGCGCTGGCGAATGCAAACCGATCGGTTCGGCATGATTGAGTATTACAACCGTGTCGCTTCCAACTCCCTGCTTGCTGGCGAGGTGCTGGGGGATCTGATGTATGCGATGGACTTAATCTTGAATGCGCCCGATGTGAAGGCGACCATTGAGTCGCTGGATGTGGAAGTGGCAATTGCGCCCACCTACGCCAGTGCGTTTATTGAGTCGCTGACCATCGACAAAGCGAGCTATCGCCCTGGGGAACGGATTAATGTGCTGGTGCAGGTGCGCCCTTACGGGGCGCAGGGAGCCGTGAGCTTTCCCCTGAGTTTTCGCCTGCCTGCAGATGCGCCGCCGGGGCGGTATCTTCTGCGTGTGAGCGCGCCTTCACAGACAGCGGGGGGTGGCGGCATGTCGGGGTTGGGTGCAATTCTCATCCAGGCGCTTGACGGCGAAGGGGCTGGGGGTGGGCGTCAAAGCACGGAAGAACTGCTTCGTGAGTTCCAGCGCCGCGAGCGCAATAACCAGCTTGTCGCCACGCTCACGATGCAGCAACCCACGGTTTCCGTGAACGGGGTGCTGCTGAGCCAGCCGCCCCCTGCCCTGCGTACCCTGCTTGCTGTGCCACGCTCCTCCAAAATGCAACCTCAGGCGGACGAAATCAAGCAGGTGGTGGAGACCGCCTGGGTGTTGAACGGCATGCAAACGGTGTTCGTGAATGTGCTTCCCTCTGAGGATCGGGACGCGGCGCGGCGCACTTTCTCCTTTGGCGCAACGGAGGTCCTTACTGCCGACGAGAGCGGAAGCGACGTCCAGGAAACGCTTCCAGAGGGCGAGGAGATAAGCTCTGCCTTCACCGAAGCGCGTCCTTCGGGTGAAACCACAACCCCAGAAGACGAGTCTGCAAAGCAAGCGGCAGACAAGCCCATCAGCCGCAAAGTGAAGTTCTGGACGCCTGATTACGCGCTTCTGCGTTGTGGCGAGTTCAATGGAGTATCGCTCAGTCCAGAGGGGGTGCTGTCGCTGGCGCCTATGTTGAAGACCCTTCGCACACTCCCGGTGGAGTATCTCTGGTGCGCCGCCTCGGATGCAAACGGCGTTCTCTATGTGGGCGAGGGCGTCTCAGGCGCTCTGTGGCGGATAGAGGGCGAGCAATTTCAGCGAATCGCGCTCCCAGCGACGCTCGTGACGGCGCTGGCGGTAGACCCCGACGGCGCGGTGTATGTGGGCACTTCGCCTGAAGGAACGCTGTTCCGTGTGCAGAACGAGCAGGTGACGCCGCTTGGCAACACAGGCGCACGCTACATTAACGCGCTTCACTGGCACGAGGGCAAGCTCTATATCGCCACGGGTGTGCCAGCGCGCGTTATGGTGTGGGAGTCAGGCGTGTTGCGCACTTTGTTCACCAGCGAGGAGGCGCATTTCTCGGCGCTTGCCGTTGGTGCGGACGGCACGGTTTACGCGGGCACTTCGGAGCGCGGTCTGGTCTATCGGATTGCCCCTTCGGGCGTTGCGGAGCCGATTGCCGACCTGAGCGAACCGAGCATTTCGGCTCTGTTCTGGCACGAGTCGGGTGCGCTATTCGTGGGCACGATGCCTTCGGGCAACCTCTACCGCATCGGCACGGATAGCACGGTACTGGCGCTTGTTGACCCGCCACGCTGGAGTACGCGCCTGTGTCTGGCGCAGGGCGATACCCTGTTCGCCTTTGCCAGCGAAGGCGTGTTGCGCGTGAACCCCAGCCAGCCGAAGCCACAGGCAGAAATTCTTTCACGCCAGCGCCACGAATGGGTGGGAGCGGGCAGACTTGGTGAGCAAATGGTGCTGACCAGCGCCACCGGACAACTCCTCACCCTGACCACCCCCGAAGGGGGGGTCTACCTCTCGCCTGTGCTGGACGCCGAAACCGTGGCGCGATGGGGCGCGATCCGCTGGAACGCGCAGGGCGCGGAGGTGCAAATTCAAACCCGCTCGGGCAACACGCGCGAACCGGACGCTACATGGAGCGGCTGGAGCATGGTGTACGGCGATTCGAACGGCAGCCCTATCTTCAGTCCCCCCGCGCGGTTTCTGCAGGTGCAGATTCGGCTCAAGGGCGGCACCGCCATGCGGAATCTGAGCCTCTCCTACATGCCCGCCAATCGCCCACCCGAAGCGCGACTGCTGAACCTCAAACCCTATGCCGTGCTGAGCGAGAAGCAGACCCTGCGCTGGAACGCCAGAGACCCTGATGGCGACACGCTCCGCTTCGAAATGCAAATCTCGTCCGATGGAGGTCAATCGTGGAAACCCCTCAAAGCCACTCAAACGGAATCGAAACCATCGGCCCCCTCCAGCGCCCCAGGACTGCCTGCCGAAACGGAGCTCCAGCAGCAACTGCTCACGGAACTGGAGGCGAACCCCGACATTCCCGAAGCGATAAAAGCCCAGATTCGGGAGCGAGCACCCGAAATGATTCAGCAGATGCGCCAAGCGATGGAGTCAACATCCACCGAATCCACGCAGGAGCTGCCTGCCTCCGCCCGCGAAAACCAGATGGAATGGGACACCACCCAGATGGCGGACGGCGTCTACCTGGTGCGCCTAATGGCAACGGATCAGCCCGCAATGCCCACCGACTACGCGACAGTGTATACGGCGCCGATTCCGGTGGTGGTCTGCAACACGCCGCCCAGTGTGCTAATCTCTGAGCATTCGGTGCAGGTGGATGCCGAAGGGCGCGCCGTGCTGGTGGGTTATGCCTTCCAGCGCGCGACTCTCAAGAACGTCTCGGGGCGCGCTTCGCTGCTGACCAGTGTTGCCATCACAGCTGTCCAATACCGGGTTGACGACGGCGACTGGTTCAGTGCAGAACCTTTGGACGGACTGTTTGACTCCGGCTATGAGCCGTTCCGCATCCGCACCGAGCCACTGCCCAAAGGCGAACACACTTTGAAAATCAAGGTTTTCAACGCGGCAGGCAAAGCAGTGGAAATAGAGCGGCAAGTCAAGCGGGAGTAGGGGGTTTGCTCTCCCCCGTGGATGTGCCCACGGGGGAGAGCCAGAGGGCGCTTACTTAATCTCGACTTTGGCGCCGACTTCCTCAAGTTTCTTCTTGATTTCCTCGGCTTCCTCTTTGCTGACGCCCTGCTTGACGGGCTGCGGCGCACCCTCCACGAGGTCCTTGGCTTCCTTCAGCCCCAGCTGGGTGATTTCGCGCACGACCTTGATGACTTGCAGTTTGTTGCCACCTGCATCTGCGAGTACGACATCAAACGAGGTCTTCTCTTCCGCAGGAGCCGCCTCGGCAGGCGCAGCGCCAGGCATCATGCCGGGCATCGCCGCGACGGCAACGGGCGCCGCCGCTGTTACGCCGTACTTTTCCTGAAGCGCTTTGACCAACTCGTTAAGCTCCATTACGGTCATCTCATCGATCGCCTGAATAATCTCTTCAGCAGTCAGTTTTGCCATGGTTCTCTCCTCCTTAGGCTTGGGTTTCGGCTTTTTTGTCGGCAACCGCTTGAAGCGTGCGGACGAACTGCCCGATCAGCTCCGACAGCGTGCCCACCAGCCCCGTGATGGGGGACTGGAGCGCGCCCACCACCTGTGCCAGCAGCACTTCGCGTGGGGGCATTTTGGCTAAGGTCTCCACCGCGCTCGCGGGATAGACCTTGCCGCTCAGAATGAGGGTTTTGACCTCCGCCTTGCGCACCTGCTTGATGAAGTCGGTCAGCGCTTTCGCGCAGGCAGCCTCGTCGCCCATCACAAAGGCGACGGCGGTCATGCCTTCCAGATGGGGTTCCAGCCCCTCAGGCAGGTCGCCGTTATAGGCGCGGCGGTAGAGCGTGTTCTTGACGACATGGAGTTCTGCGCCCGCGGAGCGCAGCTGGCGACGCAGGTCGGTAATCTCGCGCACGGTCAGTCCGCGATAGTCCACCAGAATCTGGGCGTGGGCTTTCTGCATCCAGCCCCGAATCTGTTCTACCTGCGCCACCTTTTTCGGGTTTGCCATTGAGCGTCTCCTATTATTAAAC
>JBBIQJ010000162.1:0-5642 GCA_037442385.1 Armatimonadota bacterium | reverse complement strand
ATAGCACTCAAGAGTGGGATCGTGATCGCCGTCGGTGGGGTTATCATCGTCGAACTGGACGGAGGTAGAGTCGCCCACCTGCGGGTTATTCAGCGCGTTATGCCACAGCATCGGCTGAGCGCCTGTAGCGAAGGTAAATGTGGTACCGTCAAACGCCTGCCCATAGAGGACGACATAACCGCCCAGCAGTTCGGTACCGGGGGTGCCGTCATCAGCAGGCGTGGAGGGCAACGGAAACTCGAGACCGTCTAGACAAACAGAGGATCCCCAAACTCCTTCGGCTACATTGCCATAGTCCAGAATAACCCCACCCAGCACGACGGCTGAATCTTCATGCACATCCTGGCATTCGGCGTCGAACGCTTCCGTGGTCAGGATGGCAATGACGCAGTTCTGGGAGTCGCCATCATTAGCAACCTGGTTCGGGTTCCAGCCCCAGAAATGGGTTAACGAGTTCACATTCGCGCCGTTAAATGATGGGTCTGACAGAGACGCGATGTCGTTCGCGTAGTAAGGGTTGTGATAGGCCGCGCCGAACCAGAAGAGGCTCCCTGCAGCACATACCTGTACAGTGGAGTCAAAGGCGCCTGTATCAGCGTTCACAGGAGCGTGGGAGAAAACAAGGGTTTCTGTGGCGCCGGTGTTATCACAGGGCCCTGCGGGCGCGAAGTCGCCCAGCTCGATCCACGGAGAGAGGGGAATAAGTCGCCCGTTGACCATGCGCACTTTCATCATGCGCTTGGGAGAGACAAAACGAATCTGGCTCGCGTCTACAGCTTGAAGCTGTTGAGCCTTCCGTCCGTCCGCATACGCAAAAGAGGCGCATAAAATGGCGCCTGCCGCGACTGCTAAAAAGAGTTTACCTCGTACCATCATAGTTCCTCCTTTCGCCAGTGGCCTGATTTTTACAAATTATGCCCCTTCTTCTCATACAAGGGCGATAAAGCAAGCCTCTGGCTATCATATTATACCCCAGTTTTCGAAAAATGTTCGGTAACGGGCACCAATTCAGCGACGCGAAGGTTTTGTCGGGTATAATACACTCCATCACAGGACCCTTCTGACTCCTGAACAGGAGTCCCGAACACGGTCCACAGGAGGGAAACGATGGAACAGATACGTTACTACGAGACGATGGTGATTGTGCCAACCACCTTGGACGAGGAGCAAGTGAACGCGCTGATGGAGCGTGCGCGCACGGTGCTTCAAAATCTCGGCGCCACGGTAGACGAGGCGCGCGTGTGGGATCAGCGCAAACTCGCCTACGAAATCAAGCATTACAAAGAGGGTATCTACCTCCTCTTTCGCTATCATGGCGCGCCCCAGGCGGCAGAAGAACTCAACCGCATCCTCAAAATTAATGAGGATGTGATTCGGTTTCGTACCTTCCGACTGGAGCCTGAGGAGGTAGCCCAGGTTTAGGGGAGGATACGCCATGTATTTCAACCGAATCACACTGGTGGGGCGCCTGACCCGCGACCCTGAACTGCGCACGACCCCCGAAGGCACTTCCGTTGTGCGCTTTGGGCTGGCAGTGAATCGCGGCTCGCGCCCTGACGATGAGACCGACTTCTTTGATATCGTGGCATTTGGAACTACGGCGGAGACGGTCGCCAACTACATGACCAAAGGGCGGCTAGTGCTGGTGGAAGGGCGCGTGCAGACCCGTACCTACACCGCAAGCGACGGCACCCAGCGCAAGGCATGGGATGTGATTGCCAGCGTCGTTCGCTTTCTGGAGCCGCGCTCGGCAGTGGAAGCTGCCGCGCCCGCTCAGGCAGCCGCTACGCCTGAACCAGCAACAGCAGAGAGCGGCAGCTACGACGACATCACAATGGAAGAACCCGCACCACCTCCCGCGCGCGCTTCCGCTCCCTCGCGAACACCGCAGCGCCCAGCGCGCGCCGCCACACCCCCGCCGCAGGAAGGGGAACCTGACTTTGACCTGGAGTTTGACCCTGAAGAGATAGAAGACACGGATGAGGATCCATTCCGATAACACAGGAGGTTTGCTATGGAACTGGAGAAGCAACTGATGGATGAAAGCACCGACTCCAAGCAGCGTGTGATTCGTCGCCGTCGGCGCGTGTGCGCCTTTTGCCTGGAAAAGCGCCCGATAGACTACAAAGATGTCGCGCGGCTGAAACGCTATACTTCACCCGAACGGGGCAAAATCTTGCCGAGGCGCCAGACAGGGCTGTGCGCCAAATGTCAGCGCAAACTGGCGTTAGCAATTAAACGGGCGCGCGAACTGGCGCTCCTGCCCTATGTGGCACAGTAAGCGGCAATGGCACATCTTCTGGATAATACGGGCTTGTTGATCAAAGCGGACCCGAAAGGCATGATGGCGCTCACGCTGGACTTTCCTGCCCAGTGTGAGCGCGCCTATCAAATAGCGAGCCAGTTCGCTCTTCCCCGGCTGCCGCGCACACCCCGTCTTGTGGTGGTGTGCGGTATGGGCGGGTCCGCAATCGGTGGCGATTATCTGCGCGCCCTGTTTGAGGCGTATGGAAACCTTCCCGTGCTGGTGGTGCGCGACTATCATCTGCCCCACTGCGTCGATGCAGAGAGTTTGGTGTTCGCCGTGAGCTATTCGGGCAACACCGAGGAGACACTCTCCTGCTATCGTGAAGCGCATGCGCGCGGGGCGATGCTCATTACGCTCTCCAGCGGCGGGGAGCTACAGGAACGCGCTTCGGCAGACGGCTATCCCCACTTGCAAGTGCCAGGCGGGCAGCCACCCCGCACGGCGCTGGGCTACCTGTTTGTGCCTCTGATGCGCCTGTGTGAACGCTGGGGATTTCTGCCTGACCTGAGTCAGGCATACGCCCAGACTCAGAGGCGACTGGTACAAACGCGCGACCAACTAACGCCTTCCATCCCTTCGGAACAAAACCCGGCGAAGCAACTGGCGCAGGCGCTGCACGGGCGCATCCCGCTGATTTACGGCTCCTGCGGCCCCCGAGCCACCGTCGCCCTGCGCTGGAAAGGGCAGTTCAACGAGAACGCCAAACAGCACGCCTTCGCCTATACCTTCCCAGAACTGAACCATAACGAAATTCTGGGCTGGGTGCTGGCGCATAAGCAGGCGCTCAACTGGAGCGTGGTAGTGCTGAGCGACCCAGACGATAGCCTCAAAATCCGCACGCGCATCGAGGTAACGCGCCGATTGGTGGGCGAACATGTCCCATGGCACGAGATTAGCGCTCAGGGTGAGAGCCTGCTGGAACGCCTGATGTACCTCACCTACTTCGGCGACTTCGTGAGCCTGTATCTTGCCTACCTCAACGAAGTAGACCCCGAAGCCATCGACTATATTAACACGCTCAAAGCCGAACTGGCAAAAATCAATTAGGAGGAGGAACCTATGGCAGCACACCATGTATGCGGCGGCCTTCTGCTATCGGAAACCCATACGGATGCGGTAATGTACACCTACCGTGTCAAAAATGTTATGCAAATGGCGCGCACGAAATTTCAGGACGCCTGGATTGTAGACCTCTACGGCTACGGCAAGGCGCTATTTTTAGATAAGAAGATTCAATCTGCCCTGCTGGACGAATACATGTTCCACGAACCGATGGTTCAGCCCGGCATGTTCACGCATCCGAATCCTCAGCGTGTGCTGGTAGCCGGAGGTGGGGAGGGCGCTACCTTGCGCGAAGTCCTGCGCCATAACACGGTCAAAGAAGCGGTAATGGTCGATATCGACGACGAACTGGTGGCGTTCTGCAAGCAGTGGATGCCCGAATGGCACCAGGGTTCGTTCGACGACCCCCGCACCACCCTGATTCACGATGACGCCCGAAAAATTATTGCGCAGTATCACAACCACTTCGATGTGATTGTTTCCGACCTGACCGACCCGCTGGAGGCAGGTCCTTCGCAGTTGTTGTTCACGAAAGAGTTTTATCAGCTCACCTACGATGCCTTGACCGACGAAGGCGTGCTGACAGTTCAGTCGGGGGCAGGGGACCCCCTCTACCCCTACCTGTATGGCTGCATCGTGCGCACGCTGCAGGAGGTGTTCCCGGTGGTGCGCCCCTACTGGTGCTTTGTGGCCTCGTTCATGTTGCCGTGGGGCTTTGTGTTGGCATCCAAGAAGCACGACCCGCTGGCGCTGACAGCAGAGACGATTGCCCAGCGCATCGAGGAGCGCGGTGTGAAAGGGCTACGCTATTATGACCCCTTCACGCACTTCGGCATGTTCGCCATTCCGCCGTATTTGCGTGAGGTGATTGCGCGGGCGCGTGTGTTGACCGACGCGGAGCCTTTTAGCTGGGAAGCCTGAGGAGGGCGTTCGGTGTGGAGGCACAGGGCAAAGGCTACTTGCGTATTGTTCTGTGCCTCCTGGTACTCTGCTTTGAGAGCGCGGTTGTCTATCCCCAGCCTGCAGACGCGGAACTCGTTCTCCAAGCGGGCAGATACAGCCTGAACCGCAGCACGCAAGGCGAACTGCAGATTCAGCTCAGCGACGGCGTGGAGCTGATCTATCAGGAACGCCGCCTGCTCACAGAAACGCTCCAGCTAAATACCGAACGCAAAGAGGCGTTTACCGAATCGCCCTTTGTGCTCATTGCGCCGGAAGGCACTCTGCGCGGTGAGCGGTTGCGCTACGACTATGAACGCGGCTTCGGACGATTTGAAAACTTTCGAGCCGATGTGCTGAAGGTGATTATTCGAGGCGCCGTTCTGGAGGGCGACCTGAGCCAGTTCACCGCCTACCAGATTTCAGCCACCACTTGCGACAACACGGTCCCCGACTATGTGATCGAGGCGGCAAGCGTACGCCTGACAGAGGGCGCACGCTTACGCCTGCGCAACGCCCGGCTGAGAATCCGCGGGCGCACGGTGTTGAGTCTACCATTTCTGACGGTGCGTGTGCGGGAGACGGCGCAACTGCTGGAGCTGCCTTCGCCCGTGTACCGCCAGCCCGATGGCTGGGGCGTGCGCTCCCAGCTGGAGCTCCCGATAGGCTCGCGTACCGTTGCAGCCGCCTCAGGCACAATCTATTTCAAAGCGCTCCCCGAAACGCGGCTCACCGTCGCCACCGCGCTGACCCGCGGCGCGCCCTACACTTCCGAACCTGAACTTCGCGCCCGCTTTGAAGCGAGCGCCCTTTATAACCTGCGCCTCACCCATGAACAGGAACAGGCGCGCCTCGTTGCTCGGACTCCCGCACTACGCCTGGAGCAAAGTACCCATATCCGTCCCTTGTTCGCGCGGCAGCAGGACATCCGCCTCTCCCGCAGCGAGGCGGCGCTGGAAATCCCCTTTCAAATAAAGGGAGGGGCAGGCGTGTTGGCTTTCCGAATTGGTTCCCAGGCAGAGCGTGTGGGCAGCCGCCATGTCCCCCGAACGCGCCGTGCCATCACGGAACTGGAATGGCGTCAGGAGCTTGTGGCTGGCGCTCGGTGGGAGGCGTGGTTGCAAATATGGGCGAGCCACACGCAGTACGGATCTCAGCGGCACTATGCATGGCTCCTTCCGAATGTCGCGCTCCGCTGGCGCCCCTCGCCCTCGTTCAGCATCACGCTGGGCTACGGCTCTGCCCATGTCGAGGGAACCACTCCGTTTCTCACAGACCAGCTGGAGGGACGCAACGAGCTTATCGTGCGCACAGAGGGGGGCTGGGGCCCTTT
>JBBIQJ010000161.1:0-5643 GCA_037442385.1 Armatimonadota bacterium | reverse complement strand
AGAGCGTATACGGGAAGTAAGTTTTCATACTTGCCTCACCCCCAACTGACATAAACGACGCAACGCCAACACTATCAAACGCACATATAACCAACTCACGCGACTGCACACATCCGACTCATAGTCCCTGTCCAAACGACGCGCATAACTCAACCACGCAAAACTACGCTCCACCAACCAACGCTTCGGCAACACCACAAAACCTGCCCCCGCAACCTTCGCAACTACGCGCACCTCTCCCCCAAACACCCCCCACGACACCTGCTCAAACTGCCCACGATACCCGCTGTCCACATACACCCGACGCACCCGCGACGACGCCTGACACGCCTGCGCCAGCACCTCCAACCCACCCACAGACTCGTGAATGTGCGCAGGTACGACACAGACCCCCCACACCAACCCCAGCGTATCTACCGCCACAAACTGCTTGCGCCCGACGACCTTCTTTGCCGCGTCGTACCCCGTCGTTGTACGGGGTTGATAGCCCCCCCTTTGGGCGTGCTTCGGACGGTCTGACTGTCAATAATCCGCGTGCTGGGCTGGGGGTCTTTGCCGTGCGCTATACGCACCGCTTCGCGTAAGCGGGCGTATATCTGTTCCCAGACGCCCAGTCGCTTCCAGCGGTGGAAGTGATAGGAGACGGTTGTGTAGGGCGGGAAGTGTTTGGGGAGGTGTCGCCAGGCGCAGCCTGTAGTGAGGATGTAGAGGATGGCGTTGAGGATGTCGCGTGGGTGGTGTTTGGGCTTGGTTCCGTAGACGCGCTTGGGCAGGAGTGGCTCGATGAGTTGCCACTGTTGGTCGGTGAGGCAGAACTCGTAGGTGTTGTGTGCTGTGTTCATAGGGAGTTTTTTCCACATTTTTACTTCCCGTATACGCTCTCAGAACCTACAGCAAGACGAAAATTAAGATATCCGCGCTTGACCCGTTTGGAAGACCACTGAACGAACTGGCTCAACGAAGTGGGTGGGGCGAGGAAGTCGAGATTGACAGCCGATACGGAAATTATCGTCTCGGCTCCCTGATGGGGTTGACGAGTGTCGCGGGCACGCAGTACCTGCTCTACCTCCTCCTCCACGATGATGGAAGCACTTCCCTGTTCAATCTAAAAACAAAGGAGGAGATTATTGAACTCGGTAGAGCCTTTTCAGGGACGGTGCAGGTTTTTCAAGACCTCGTGTATATTGTCAATCCGATGCACTTCTGGGATAAAGAGCGCCCGCTGACGGAAAGACGCTTCTCCGTCGACGATCAGAAAGTCACAATGAAACTTCCCAACTACGGCGGGCGCAGAATCGAGGTCTACAACCTGCGCGAGAGAAAGCGGGTGCGTGAAGATACGCTGCCTGCCTCAGGACAACTCAGTGCAGAGGAAAAGCGGGTCGGTGAGTCTTCTGCACCGATACGCATGGATGGGCGTGGACACCATTATGTGGAGGTCATTCCCGACCGCTCCGAGTGGAAACTCCTGCGGACGAACTTCGGCGATATGTATGTGTCGCCGCGCCGTATCCTTGAGTATGACAGCGTAGGGCGCTTCGTGGGGGTGCGGTGTCAGGTCTACTGCCCTCATTTTATGGGGCCGGAAGGACCGAAATCTTAGTGGGATGTGGACGCTGAGGGCAATATCTACTATCTCAAGTGGACGACCAAGGGCGTGGAAGTGTGGAAATCGCCCGTGAAGAAGAAGACTTCTTAGCCCGCGTGATGACGCACGATCAGGATTAGGTCCAGCGTCATCGAGACCGCCCAGTGGAGCCAGAAGCAGGGCAGAAACGAGCGCACTTTTAGCGCCAGCCACGCCAGAACCCATCCCGCAACAAATGCGCCTATAATCTCAGGCATGGGTTTACCCCAGTGCATGACCGCAAACGCCGCCGCCTGCAGCCCCACGCCCCACCAGCCCAGCCACCGATACAGCCCGAAAGTCAAAAACCCGCGAAAGAAAAACTCCCAGCAGAACAGATAGTAGCCGTACACCAGTTCAAAGTAGATGGCATAGGCGTAGTCGGTCAGGATACGCTTGTCCAGCGGGTAGTACGCCTGAAAATCGGGGCGCAACGAGGCGAAGTAGACCAGCCCCGCCATCGGCAGGTACATCAGCAGGGCGTAAAGGGCGCCGCGCGCGCCGTCGCCCCGCGCCAAGCCGTACTGGCTCAGCTCCCCCTTCCCCAGAAACGCCAGCGCCAACACAGGAACCCATAACAACATCGCCGAGTTCACCAGCAGGTACTCGTTCCAGTCGCGCAGGGGGGCATTCGGGTCGCGCTCCAGCCGCAGCCACTGAAGCGACCACACCGTGTGGGGCTGCATGTTGTAGGCAAACAGGAACCCCAGAATCAGCCCGCCCAGCAGGGCAACCCACCATTCGCTCCGTTTGCGTGTCGTCTGGGATATTTCCGCCATCACAAAACCCTCACAAAAGCGCCACCTGGCATGCGTCGCGCCAAGCCCAGCATCTCCAGCGTGGTCAGTTCCACCTGAGCCATATGCACGGGAACCTGCGCCGCGCGGGCAATCGCGTCCACATGCTGGGGTTCCAGCGTGAGCAGGGCAAGCAGTTTCGCCTGGGCGGGGGTCAGCATCGGCAACTGGAGCTCGCGGGGGCGCGGCTCGCTCTGGATGCGCAGGGCGTCCAGCACATCCTGCGCCGAGTCCACCAGCAGCGCGCCGTTTTTGATCAGGTCATGGCATCCCTTACTTCGTGGGTTATCGATACTGCCTGGCACGGCGAACACTTCGCGCCCATACTCGCCTGCCAGTCGGGCGGTAATCAGCGCGCCGCTCTGCTCGCCCGCCTCAATCACCAGTGTGCCCAGCGCCCAGCCCGCAATCAGCCGATTGCGCACGGGGAACCGCCACGCATCGGGAGGGCTGAAGTAGCCGAACTCCGAGACCACCGCCCCGCCCGATTCAGCAATCTGCCCAAAGAGGCGCAGGTTCTCAGCGGGATACGGTTTGCCCAGACCACTGCCCAGAATCGCAATCGTGCGCCCGCCGCATTCCAACGCGGTGCGGTGCGCGACTGTATCTATCCCCAGTGCGCCGCCGCTGATAATGGTCAACCCCGCCTCACACAGGTCGCGCGTGAACCGCTCCGCCACCATGCGCCCGTAGGCGGACGGACGGCGCGTGCCCACCACCGCAATCCCGAATCGGTCGCGCTCCTGAATAGTGCCCCACACGAACAGCGCAGGCGGCGGGTCGGGAATCGGGCGCAGGGGTGCGGGATACTCCGAATCGTGCTGAGTTATCAGGCGCACGGTTCCTTTCTGCAACGGCTCTGGAACCGTGATAGGAGTGTTTGCGGCGCGCTCTATCGCCACAATGTCCGCTTCCCGAATGCCCGGCACACCCCGGAGCGCCTCCGCAGACGCCTGCAACACTGTCGTCGGCGAACCGAACACCTGCAACAGGTTGCCCAGTTTGGTCGCCGAAAACTCCAGCCCCAGCAGTTTCAACCAGTCCGTTAGAGGCGCACTCATGGTCGCTCCACAAACTCCCATTCCTTTTTGTGAAAGTAGGCTAACCCCACACTGGCAACCGCCAGCCCCAGCACCAGATTAACGCCCAACAGCCAGTACGGCAGAGGCATATCGGTGAATCGAGCCGCCTCGCCCATAGCAGGGTTCTCGTAAATCAGCGTGATGGGCGGTAAAATCAGTTTACGGTACGCCATCGCCAGCGTCGCCATCGGGTTTAGCAGATGATACGCCCAGAAAATCAGCTCCCGATAGGCTTCGGGAATCAGCGTCGTCGCCCGCAACTGCTCCGAAAAATAGATTATCGGCGTCAGGAAAAACAGCAACTGCAACCCCACGCTCACCAGATACTTCACATCCTCGTAAAAGGCGTTCCAGCAGGCAATAAGCAGCGACAGCCCCACCACCCACAGCGTTTGCGCCAGCACCACCACCGGCAACAGCAACAGCCCCCCCTGTAGCGGCGTGCGCACATAGAGATAGAGATAGACAAACAGCACGCCCATCGCCAGCAAAAAGTGAATCAGGTTCGCAAAAGTCGTCGCCAGCGGCAATACCGCACGCGGGAAGTAGATTTTCTTAATCACGGGCATATACACCAGAATCGTCTGGCTGGAGTCCAGAAGCGCAAACTGAAAAAAGGTCCACGGCAGGTACGCCGCCAGAATGTAGGCAGAGTAGTTATCGATGCGCATGCCCATCACATATTTGAACACCACCGTCATGACCAGTACGGTTACCAGCGGGTTCAGCAGCGACCAGAAGAACCCCAGAAAGGAGTTCTTATAGCGCACGCGCAGCTCGCGAATCACGAGCGTCCAGAGCAGTTCCCGATAGCGCCAGAGTTCGAGCAGGAGTTCGCGCACACCCTCCGAGTTCGCGATGAGACAACCGATTCCTGTTGGGGTACAATCTCGCAACCGATGAAAACAGTGCGCTTGTCGGTTCCTGCAGGGGAGATAGACCTGCCTCTGTGTGTGCGCTCGGGGCAGGTGTTTCGCTGGTACGAAACAGAGGGCGTGTGGGCGGGGATGACCAACGATGCCCTGCTGATTGTGAACCCTGAAGGCAGTCGCTGGAGCGTGAGCGCCTTTGGCGGCGAGCCGATTACGCTGTTTACCCACCTGTTTCGCATGGAAGTGGACCTGAAGCGTGTACAGGCGCATCTGATTCGTTGCGACTCGCGCTGGGAGCGGTGGATACGCGCCCTGCCCGGCTTACGCTTGATGCGGTGGCAGAGCGCGACGGAGTGCCTTTTCTCGTTCCTCTGCACGCCTGCGAACAACCTGCCGCGCATCACAGGGATGATTGAGCGCCTCTGCGAACGCTACGGCACGCCCATTGTCGAGTGGGGCGGGCGTCAATGGCATGCGTTTCCTGCAGTGGAGCGTCTGGCGCAGGCGGAGGAGGCGGATTTGCGTGCGCTGGGGTTCGGCTATCGCGCCCATACCCTGATTGAGGTTGCCCGCGCCCTGCAGGAACATGAGCCAGGCTGGCTGGAAAGCCTCGCCGAACTGCCCTACTGGGACGCCAAACGGGCGCTGATGAGCCTGCCTGGGGTGGGCGCAAAGGTTGCCGACTGCGTACTGCTGTTCGGGCTGAACCATAATCTCGCCGTGCCTGTGGATACCCACATGTGGCAGGCGATGCAAAAGTGGGTGCTGCCCGACCTGCGAGGCAAAACCCTCACGGAGCGCACCTATCGGCAGATTGTGGACTGGTTCCACGAGCGTTTCGGCGAATGGACGGGCTGGGCGCACCAGTACCTGTTCACAGCGCACCTGCTGGAAAGCCAGCGCAAGGGATAGGGTATAATACAGGACGGAGGCTACGAGAACGATGCCGATTTTGGGATACATGGGCACACAGGAGTGGCTGATTCTGCTGGTGATTGTGCTGGTGCTGTTTGGCGCTTCCCGATTGCCAGCGTTAGCCCGTTCGATTGGCGAGGCGCTCACCGAGTTCCGCCGCGCAACCCGCACCGACGACGAAGCGGAACAGCTCAATAAGTGAACGCCACGATGCGGGCAAGCGGGCACCCCACTCCCTCAACGCCCCTGCCCGTACTCATCGGCTGGCAGGGTATCCGGATTCGGGTGCCCAACGAGTGGTTCCTCAAGGGCTACACAGGCGACTGGAACGACGGCTACATTCAAATTAG
>JBBIQJ010000160.1:0-5706 GCA_037442385.1 Armatimonadota bacterium | reverse complement strand
GCCCAGTTGCCGCGGTAGTTGCCCTGATGCGTTGCCCAATCTCCGCGTTCAGGGAATGACCACACCGTAGTTGCTTCTTCCTCAAAATGCTCTGGTTGGAGGCGTGTTAGTTGCTTACGCCCTGTCAGAGGAATACGAACATCCTCTATAACGACAAAATTCTTGTGCTTGAGAAACTCTATATACTCCTCCCAGAGCACCTCACGCATCAAGCCCACACCTGTCTCTGTGGTGACCATGCTCTTGCCCGCCTAACGGTATTATACCTGCTTCTGAGGTATACTTCTCCATCGTGAGTCGTGTACGCAAACCGATGATAGGGATTACCTGCAACTGGCGCCTGCAAGACAGCGAGGTGCTGGTAATGATGGAAGACGCCTATGCGCTGGCGGTGGGTCAGGCAGGCGGCGTGCCCGTGCTGATTGCCCCCAACACCGATGCCGAAGCGCTCGCCGAGATGCTGGATGGGCTACTGATCCCCGGCGGCGCCGACATAGACCCCCGCCACTACGGCGAGGAACCCCACCCCGAAACCCACATCGTGAACGCCCCCCGCTTTGAGCAGGAGTGGAACCTCCTGAAGGCGTTCGAAGCGCGACACAAGCCCGTGCTGGGCATCTGCTACGGGTGTCAGCTGCTGAATGTATGGCGCGGGGGAAGCCTGTATCAGCATCTGCCCGATCTGGAGCATGTGCAACTGTTGCACCAGCGTCGTCAGCGAGAGGAAGAGCTACCGCGCCACTTCGTGCGTATCGAACCCGATTCCAGACTGGCGCAGATTCTGGGCACGGAGCAGACCGAAGTGGTCAGCGCCCACCACCAGGCGATTCGGGAGCCGGGCAGAAACCTGAAAGTGGTCGCCTCTTCACCCGACAGTGTGGTGGAAGCGGTGGAAGACCCCCGCTTGCCTTTCTTTATCGGAGTGCAGTGGCACCCTGAGCGCGACCCCGATGCACCTGCGACTCGTGCGCTCTTCAGCGCGTTCGTGCACGCGTGCCTGGGCGAGTAATGGAGGGTGGCTGCAGATAGAACGGCACCAGCTGGAACGGTGAGGTACGCTCGCCAGCCTGCCATCGCGCCCAGCCCACCTGCGCGACGCCTTTGGGTGGAGGTGCTTCAAGAACGCGCCAGCGAAGCGCGGGCATCTGCGGCTCCAGCCACCCCCGCGCTTTCAGAGTTCCAATCGCTTGGCACTCCTTGTCTTTGGGGGCGGTCTGCTCCAGCCACGCGCCGAGCGCATGATGCAGCACCATCGCGGGCTGGCTCAGCGGCTCAGGAATCGGCTTCGGCAAGAGCCACTGCATATAAAGCGCGTCGCGCCGTGCAGGCAACGCCACCAGAGTGGGGATATCTTCGGGCATGACAGAGGCACACGCCTCAAACATACTCACGCCAATCAAGTCCAGATTCCGCGCATGCGCCAGAGTCTTGGCAATCATCACGCCAATCTTCAACCCTGTGAACGCGCCAGGCCCCACATCCACTGCCACCGCCTGAATCGCCTCGCGATTCAAGCCGTGTCGGTTCAGAAGCCACTCCGTCGCGTGCAGCAGGTTGCCCGAAAGGTTCTGTCCGTGCGCAATCTGGATGGCGCCAATTAAGTTCCCCGAACGAATCAGCGCCACCCCCGCCAGATTCGCCGTGCTTTCCAGCGCCAGCAGATACATTTAGCCAAAGCGCCCCCGGATGTAGTCTTCGGTCTCTTTCTTTTCGGGCATGGTGAAGATTTTGGCGGTTGCGTCAAACTCGTGAAGCACGCCGTTCAGGAAGAAGCCTGTAAAGTCGGAAATTCGCGCCGCCTGCTGCATACCGTGCGTTACAATCACGATGGTGTAGTTTTTCTTCAACTCGGTCAGCAGCTCTTCGATATAGTAGGTCGCCGTGGGGTCCAGAGCAGAAGTGGGTTCGTCCAGCAAGATGACTTCGGGGTTGACCGCCAGCACGCGGGCGATACAGAGCCGTTGCTGCTGTCCCCCTGAAAGCGCCAGCCCGGACTGCTTGAGCTTGTCTTTGACTTCGTTCCACAGCGCCGCCTGACGCAGGCTGGTCTCCACAATCTCATCCAGAACACGCTTATCGCGAATGCCATGCATGCGCGGTCCGTAGGCGACATTATCGTAGATGCTCATTGGGAACGGGTTCGGCTTCTGGAATACCATTCCCACCCGTTTGCGCAGATCCACCACATCCACATCGGGGTCGTAGATGTTTTTACCGTCCAGCAGCACCTCGCCCTGAATTTTGACGCCCTCAATCAGGTCGTTCATGCGGTTGAGACACCGCAGGAAAGTGCTTTTGCCACACCCCGAGGGACCGATGAGCGCGGTGATGCAGTTGCTCTTGATTTCGATGGAGACATCTTTGAGGGCGTGGAAGTCGCCGTAGTAGAGGTTAAGCCGGCGCGTTTCCATGCGCGCGGGCAGCGCCTTCACATCCACCTTGCTCTTGTCAAACAGTTCTACTGTAGAGCCGTCCACCGAAGTTCCCTTTATAAGGATACCCGTTCGGGATGTTAAGAGAATGTTAAGGCGCTATGCCGCGGTGGCGAGGTTCTCTTCATCGGTGGGTGTGCGTACGCCTTTGAGGTTCATCACGGCGCCCAGCGCGGCTGTATAGCGGTTCATCGCGTCGGGATCTAGGTCTTCCGTGGGGAGCGCCCAGCGCACGCCGCGGAACAGATTGCCCGAAATACAGGTCAGCCCCAGGCTGCGGGCGCAGTAGTTCGCCAGCCCTTTGAGCGCCGTGCCTTCGCCCGTGAGCAGGAAGCTGTCCAGCAGCCCCCAGTAGCTTCCTTCGGGGTAGCGGGAGCGCTGGAAATCCACAAGGCGTCGCATTTCGGAGGTGAGGCCGTGCAGAAACCCCAGCATCGAGAGGGGCGGCAATCCCAGCGCTTCGGGGAAATGAAGCGTGCCTTCCTCGTCCAGTTGTGCCTGAAGCATCAGCGCTTCCGCCTCTTCATGGGATGCGCCGAACGCCCGCTGGAGGGTTTCTATCGCGTCGTTCAGCCCCAATCGGAGCGTGCGGGCGAACTCCAGCGCGGTTTCGCGGGCAATCGTCATCTCGGAATAGTCGTAGCGGATGCCCACAATCGCCGTCGCTTTTCCGCGCCACAGCAGACTCTGGGGGCGATGGTTCAGAGTCAGCACGTAGGTGATGGCGTCGGGTTCTGGCACAATCCCGACAGGGTTCAAGCCTGCCATCAGAGCGGCGTCCAGCCGAGAGTGAACCAGCGCTTCGGGGACTGCTACCAATCGTGCGGGCATCTGCGTATCCGACTCGCTGCCTCCAGCAGGCGTGCTGGAGGTTTCGGCATGCGGCGCCCAGAAGCGATAGAGCATCGGCTCTTTCGCGGGCGGTAAGTGGCGCGGCGCTTCCAGAGGTGCGGCGGCGTTCAGCTCTTCGATGCTCATCGCGGGCACCACCACCCACTTGGTCATCACCTGCGCCCCGCCGACGGTCAACACCACCTCGCGCTCGCGCAGGCGCATCGTCCGAATCAGGCGTTGAATCGCGTCGCCCACACGACGCACATCCACGACCGTACCCTCCACCACGCTGTCAGGTGGTGTGGGGCATTGCCCATACGCCAGCACGCCCGAATCCCTGTAGCGCACCAGATAAATCGCACGTGAGCCAATATCCAGTCCCAGCATGGCGACTGGAGTCTATTTTCGGCAGGGAGGCGAGGGAAATGCAGGGTATTTCACACCCACACCCCCAGTCGCGGGTCAGGCGACGGTTCCACCCACTCCGCCGCGCAGGCGCTGGGTGTTTGCCAGAGGGTTTCTGACCCTTCTCCCATCAAACGCAACTGCAGAGATGCCAGTTTGGAGTTGTGGCACCATCGCTCTTCGCCTGAAGGGGTACGGTAGCGGGCGCCCAGCATGCGTTCCACCGCCACCTGAGCAGTTCCTTCCAGAGTAAAGCCGCGCGAGGCACCGCGAAAACGCCACAGCCCTATTGCAGACTGAGAGTCCCGTCTCCATGAGGGTCTGGGAATATACCAGCGTCCTTCCGCATAAAGGCACAACATGCGCAACGGAGGTAACCGAAGGCGTCCGAGTCGTATCTGTACTTCCAGCCCCTCAAAGACCACACCGGGGCTACTCTCAAAAGCGTTGCAGTGTGCCCAGACCCATCGCTCGGCATAGCCCGTTCCCCACAGGTGAGCTTGCTGTGCAGGGACGCGCTCCAGAAGAACGCGCTCTCCTTCGTGTTCTATCACACCTGAAAGACGCACATTCCAGTTCGGGGAGATGTATTTCGTACGGGGGAAGGCACGCTCGTACATCCACCGTGCAGGGAATAGCCCTACTGCCTCGGGCGACGGTTCCCATTCCAGTTCCCAGCGCAGAAAACCCTGCGACGATTCGAGCCAGCCCTTTGCGCGATGATGCTCCAGCCGATTCGCTTTGCCCAGCTGGAGGGGGAGGTCCCATCGAATCGTGGAAGGCGCGAAAACGCCGCGTAAGGCTTTGTTCTGCGCGGGCTGACATCCGTCAAACCAGAACGCCCATACTGCACCCTCCACTGCGCCGTCCCGCGAAACGGTGAGGGTGTACCGGAGCCACCATGCCTGCTCTGACTCCACACGGTTGAACTTGAGAAAGTAAACCTCGTAGAAACCCCTCTGCCCCTGCCAGCGGGGCTGGTTCCAGAACCGAGAATCCCCCAGCAATGGCGAGTGTTTCATAGAGACGCCTTGTTCAGCCCATGACGGCACCACAGAACAATCAACGCGAGAGCGCCGTCCACGATGAAGTTTAACAGGTAGAGGAACTGGGGCGACTCTATCCAGTAGAAAAGGAGCGCGCCCAGCGAGGAGCTGGCTTTACCGATAGCCAGCATCATCAAGAGAGCAGGCTGGGCAGGGGACGGGACCGAGCCCCAGAACGCCAGCACGGTTACCATCACCATAAACGCCACTGCCAGCACACGCCAGAGGCCGCCTAACGCAGGCGCGGTCGCTTCCCATCCGAGGGCGACGCCCCACTGCGAGAAATATTCAAGGGTCGCCTGAGGCGCGAAAGCGAACAGAGCGCCGAACACTGCAAACCCCACTCCCAACGCACGCAGAACCCACGGGGCAACTTTTTGCATAGAGAAACCGGTTGTCTTTTCCTCTCTGTTTTCCTGCTGGCTCAGGGCATGGTACGGTGGAGCGCGTCGGCAACATGGAGCGCCAGCATCATGAGGGTGATTTGCGGATTCACGACGGTCGGTGTTGGAATAAGGCTGGCGTCGGCAACCCAGAGGTTCTGGATTCCTCGCACGCACCCCCACTCATCCACGGGGCAGCGTGCAGGGTCTGCTCCCATACAGCAGGTGCCGCCAGGGTGGTAGGCGCTCAGGTTCAGGTAGCGCGGGTCTATCGCCGCCCAGCGTTCCAGTTCTTCTGGTTTGCGAAGGCATTCGGCGCCGGGGATGTCAGAGTAGACTGCCTCAGCGCCTGCCGCGAAGAAAAGCTGCCCTGCCCGTATCATCCCCTGCTGTACACGCTGGGCGTCGAGGCGGCTCAAGTGGTAGGTGAAAAACGAAGGGGAGTAGACACGCCCTTCGCTTTCAAAGTCGGCGGTCAAAATCCCCACGGCGGCGAGATGGGCACACCGCTCCAAGAGGCGGCGATGTTCCGCGCCCCAGAACGGGAGCGGATGAAGAGCATAGCCCACCGACAGGGGCGGGAAGGTGGCTTCAATGAGCGTGCCC
>JBBIQJ010000159.1:0-5718 GCA_037442385.1 Armatimonadota bacterium | reverse complement strand
ACGCCGGGGCGGTTCACAAACCCCAGAACCGAGACGCGCGGGCGATGATACTGCTCGATATTCACCACGACGCGCGCACGGGTCAGGTACTGCATGCGCACCAGTTCGCGCGCGATGTAGTCCGCCAGCTCGTCAGGGGTCAGCCCCTGTGCCCGAATCGTGCCTATCGGGGAAAATGAGATGGTGCCGTCGCGGCGCACGACAATCCCACGCTGAAACAGCTCAGGGAAGCCATCTACGCTTACCGTGATCACATCGTCCGCTTGCAGGCGATAGGGACCTTCGGTTCGCTGAGCATGCAACCAGCAGACCAGCGCCACGCTTATCCCAATCAAGAACCAGCGCATACAACTCCCTCCCATAAGGTTCGTTCCATCGCTTGATACAGCAACTTTTGTGCCATGCGTTCCACTCCTTGTCTGGATTATCGGCATCACCTCTCGGTTTCTCAAGGTATCCGCCTTGCAGATTATACCTGACAAGGGTTTGGCACGGAAGTTGCTGTGGCTTCCTATGGGGGGCGCCGTGCCTGCAGCACGAGGCGGAACTGGACGCTTCACAGCGAAGGGTTAGGACTTGGCGAGCTGTGTTCGTGCTGCCTATCGGCGCCCTGTCCTCCACTCTCGTGATTCTACCTGACTCCTTCCCCCTCCCGCTATGGAACAAGCCGAGTGGGAGGCGAACAATGAAGCGACTTTGGGGAGTTTCTCTGGGAATTGCGCTGGTCTGTACCCTTTACAGTGACTCGAACGGTTTACGAACGCCCACAGGCTACCTCTGGGCAGGAACCACCTTCACGCTCCAGGCGCACGCCACCACAGGCAACCTCACACAGAGTTCCGCACTCGCGCAAGTGCGTGTGGGACAGATTATTCACTGGCAGACGATGGTGGACTCCCCAGTGGGCGCTACGGTCCCTACAGGAAGTGCCGTTTTCAGCACGCGCGTGGTCAATATGGGAAACGGCTACGATCGGCTGAGTTTTGAAGTGTGGCAAAGTGAACTGACAGACCCCGTGTGGACGGTGCGCCTCTACGAAAACCCGCGTGGCGATGGACAGATTTCAGGCAGCACGCTGATCGCCAGCCCCGGTAGGGGTGGACAGGGGCGCCTCATTGCGCCGGGCGACGCAGTGCAGTATCTTGTGCAGTTAACGCCGCCCGGCAGCTCCGTACCGACCGATGGCGTGTGGGTCGCGGCGACCTATAATACCTCCGTGCCTTCCCGTACCAACCGCCTGCTGGGCGAGTTTGTAGCAGGGGTTAGCCGCTCTGCAGGAGTGCATAGCCGTGCCTCCAGCAACCTGAACTATCTCATCCCTGTAGCGCCTGCGTTCTTCGATTCAAGGCTTTTCTGGATTGGGACCGACCCCGCTACCAATCGGAGCCTTCTTTATTACACTCTCAACCCGATTACAGGGCAAGGTAGCACGCTTTCTTCCAACCGACAGACTTATGGACGTGCTCTTTCTAACTTTGCGCCTTCGGGCTTCAGTGTGGTGCTGGGATCGGGCTGGTTCATGGGCAACGGTTCTCAGCTGGTGCGGATTGACCTCGCCCGCGTGCTTGCCAACGATACTTCTACAGACCCCTATCAGGTTATTTCTCTGCCCAACACGCAGCCGCGTCTGGACCTGAACCCCGCCATTTACAATCGGCGGCTTTATGTGGCAGGCGCAGACAACCGGCTCCATGTGATTCGGGAGAACGGCACATGGGCCGCTCAGAGCGCACGCCCCTCTACAACCGTGGGAAGTTTCTCCTGCTCGCCGCTGGTAGTGGGTTCCTCGCTGTATATCGGCACTGATCGGGGCTACATTCTGCGCTTTGACCTGAGCAGCGGTGGAATTGCGCAGTCGCGCCAGGTGGCGAACAATCTCCCCGTTCGGAGTCTGGCGTTGACACGCGACGGGCGCCTGCTTCTGGCGTGTGTGGGCGACAATCGGGTGCTGGGACTTCTGGTGGGCAACCTGACAACTTATTACTACTACAATGCCCCACAGCCCCTCGTGTCGCCTCTCACCTATCACTGGGACACCGATACGGCACTCTTTATGACTCAGGATGGCTTCCTGTACGCGCTGAACGCACAAACGGGCATGCCCCGTCCTCACTATCCCCAGCAAATCTGGAGTGGGCAGCCCCTTCAGCGCGCGAGTTTAGCGGTCATGCGCCAGGAGGGACGCAAGGCGTACTATGTCTACGTCTTAGCCCAGCAAGCCACAGCAAGTGGGGGCACCCAGGGGCGGTTTGCAATGATCACACTGGTCAATCCCTACAACCGATACGCGGTTTCCGAGACATCGATGTATGCGGGTTCGGACTACCTGCCGTGGCTCTATTTTACGGGCAACCAGAGCCATAGCTTCTGCCTGATCGCGGCGCGAACCCACGCCACGCCTCAAGGCTTCGTTGCCGCGATTGCTCTCCGATAACCTGTGGAGGTGAGTGAACGATGGAACTCAGTGCATTGAGCATTCGTGTGGCGCGGACCCCTGGCCTGGGGATGCTGCCCCAGATTACCAGCCAGATTCTGCGCATGGTGGATAACCCGAACGCCTCTCCACGCCAGATTGGCGCGCTGATCGAGCGCGACCCCGGGCTGGCGTCCAAACTGCTGAAGACCGCCAACAGTGCCTATTACGGCTCGCCGGGCAAGATAAAAACGGTCTCGCAAGCCATCTCGGTGATGGGGCTTTCGGCAGTGCGCTCGGTGGTGGTGAGTCAGGCGTATCAGCAGATGACGGCAGTGCGCGGCGCTTCCAAGCGGTTTGATCGGCTGGCGTTCTGGCAACACTCGCTGGCGACTGCCAGTGCCGCGCGCGTGCTGGCAAAGCTCAAAGGCTACCGCGACCCCGAAGAAGCCTTCCTGGCAGGACTGATGCACGATGCAGGGCGGCTGGTGATGGATCGATTCCTGCCCAACGAATTTGACCAGATTTGCACGCTGGCGCTGGAGCGCGTCATCCCGCTGATTGAAGCCGAGCGCGAGGTGCTGGGCTATACCCATGTGGAGGTTGGCGACATGCTGGCGGAGCAGTGGAACCTGCCCGATGGCTTGCGCGTCGCCATCCGCATGCACCACCATCCGAAGGGAACCTTCGCAGAGAGTCCGCTGGGCTATCTGGTCTATGCCGCTAATGTAATTGCGCATCAGGTGGGGTTTGCGTTGCAGCCGCCTGTCCTCTACGAGATGGAAGAGCCAGCGAAGCAAGAGCTGGCGCTTCCAGAGACACAGCTGGAAGGGCTGAAGCAGGTCGTCCTGCAGGAAGTGATGCGCACGCAGGAAGTGCTTAAAATTTAGCCCAGCAGGAAACTGCTCACCAGAACGCCCAGGCTCCAGAGGCTTACATAAAGCCCGATTGCCAGTCGGGTCCAGCGAGTCACAAACTGCGGGTTGTGCTTGCGATACCATTCGGCGAATCCAATCGCAAGCACAACCGTCGCGCCCTTCACCGCAAAGAAAGCGAACCAGCCAAACCCCAACACCCAGTTCATAATGGGGTTGAACTCGGTGGCCAATCCAGTGGTAATCAGCCAGTAGGTGCTGAGCGCGTCCGCAAGGCAAATGAGAAGCAATGCCCAACTCTCCCGTGCCATAGCAAGAGGGGGTTTCAGCAATTTCTGTGCCATCCATGCTGGGCGAAATTTCAGTTTTGTGCAAGAGCGCGGCTGAGTTCTTCCGCTGTGTAGGGGCGCGCCAGCTGGCATGCCAGCCGCTGTCCTGCCTGAGCATGGAGATACGCGCCCACGATGGCCGCGCGCTCGGGGTTCAGTCCCTGCGCCAGCAAGCCTGCAATCGCGCCTGTCAGCACATCGCCCGACCCGCCTGTGCCCAGCGATGGCTCCGCGAAGGGGTTCACCCACAGCCGTTCTTCTGCCGCAATCAGCGTATATGCCCCTTTGAGCAGGCAGACTGTGCGATAGCGTTCGGCAATCGCTTGCGCCGAGCCGAAGCGTTCCCGCTGGATCTGGGCGGTTTCTAGACCCAGCAGGCGCGCCGCTTCGCCCGGGTGAGGCGTTAGAACCGTGTTACTGGGGAGCGGCGTATCTGAACCCAGTCGCGCCAGCCAGTTCAAACCGTCGGCGTCTATCACCAGCGGGCGCTCCCGTTCGCTCCAGAGCGCGAGCAGTTCCAGGACTGCTCTGCCAACCGATTCGGCTTGCCCCAGACCGGGACCCAGCGCCAGCACGGTGAAGCGCTCCAGTCGTTCGGCAAGCCAGCGCACGCCTTCCAGCGTCAGGGCGCCTGTGCCCTCATCTGGCAGCGGAAGCGTCATAAGTTCGGGGTAGAAACTGGCGACCTGAGGCTGAACGCGGCTGGGACACGCGACGGTGGCAAGTCCTGCACCCACGCGGAGCGCGGAAATCGCGCTCAGCGCGGGCGCGCCCACCATCCCCACCGAACCGCCCACCACCAACACATGACCCCGATGCCCCTTATGGGCGTCAGGCGCCCAGCAAGGCAGCCACGCACGCACCTGCTGTTCGCTGACCACCCACGCCGCAGGCTCCACTTCCGCCACGCGCGAGGGCGGAATGCCAATCGGCACGGCGACCCACTGCCCCACATGACCCGGACCTACGTTCTGAAAGAAGCCCCGCTTGGGGAACGCCATCGTTACGGTGTAGGTGGCGCGTACCGCCGCTCCCAGCGACTCACCCGTCTCGCCATTCAACCCGGAGGGGATATCGATGGCAACTATCGGGCGCCCAGATGCGTTCATCGCCTCAATTAGCGTGCTGAGTGGGGGTTGGACGACCCCGCGTGTGCCTGTGCCCAGCAGAGCGTCCACCAGCAGGTCTTCATCCCGAAAGAGGTCAGGATGGGGGGGCTCGGGAATGGCAAGGGCAGGTACTTTCAACGCCTGCAGGATGCGCCACTGGGTTGCCGAATCGCCCTGAAATTGGCTGGGGTCGCAGGTAAGCCACAGATGCACGCGCGCCCCCGCCTCGTGTAGGTAGCGCGCCGCCACCATCCCGTCGCCCCCGTTGTTGCCCTTACCCACCATCACAGCGACGGAACGCTTCTCGATCGGCGCGAACCATTCACAAAGCTTCTGGAACACGCCGAACCCCGCGCGCTCCATCAAAATCAGCGACGGGATGCTGTCCTGCTCGATGGCGAGCTGATCCAGCCGCCGCATCGCCTCCACACCAAACACCGGGATGTTGGGGCTCATGGATATAAGGATACCTCTCTCTGGCTCTATTGCGTAAGGACCACTCCTACGCGTCTTGCACTCGCCTGAAGAAGTCCCGCCACTGGGAAGCGCTGATGCCTATCAGTTCTATATCGTTGCATTCGCGGACATACTCGTCCATAACTCCAATCCGGGCGATTCGACCGAAGTTGCGCCCCTTATCGGCACGGGGTTTGTCCGCGATTGCCTCACGCCCTGAGGGATACGGTGCGGGGGTAGGTGGGCTTTCGATGGAGGGGTCTCCTTTTGCTTCGCGTTCGTGTGCCCACCAGTAGTTGCGGTATTCTGTCACATAGCGGGCAGGCAAAACCCATGGGCGAAACACAACAGGTGTGCCCGCCACAACATACGAAAGCGACCAGGGCACCACCACTAAAAGGTCAGCAACAGCACATGCTTCAGGCGTCACGGTGAAACAGAAACTTGGCTCTCCCTCTTTTGCCAGTAAGTACCATGATTTTAACTCGATACCGAACAGGATAGACCGATTTGAATCTTCTCGTTTGTTAATATAA
>JBBIQJ010000158.1:0-5756 GCA_037442385.1 Armatimonadota bacterium | reverse complement strand
CGTGGATCGCTCGGCGGCGATGATTGCACAGGCACGCCAGAAAACGCTCCGGCACGGCTCCAACATCCCCTACTTCGTTCAGGACGCCAGCGAGCTGGAGCTGCCCCACACCTTTGACCTCGTGGTGAGCCTGTTTGATAGCCTCAACAACATCGCCGACCCTACGCGGTTCGCCGAATGTATGCGGCGGGTCTATCGCCATCTGAACCCCCAGGGCGTGTTCATTTTTGACCTGAACACCGAATATGCCTTCACGCAGAAACTGTTTAACCAGTCGGGCAAGCGGCGCAACCTGCGCTACCGCTGGCGCAGCGAGTACGACCGCGAAACGCGCCTCTGCACGGTCTATATGGACTTCTGGGTGCTGGAGGGCGACACCGAGTGCTACTTCAGGGAGATTCACACCCAGCGCGCTTACACCGAGCGCGAGGTGCGCACGATGATGGAGCAGGCTGGCTTTGCTGAAGTGGAAGTGCTAGACGCCTATACGCTCCATCCGCCTGAACGGCGCTCAGACCGCGTGTTCTATGTGGGGTTGAAGTAGACGCATGCGACTGTTGCTGGTGGGCTACTACGGGTATCGCAACTGGGGCGATGAGGGATGCCTCGCCAGCCTCCTCCAGTGGCTACCCCCCAAAGCCTGTACCGTGCTGTCGGGAGACCCTGCCTTCACGGAGCAAACTTACGGTGTTCAGGCAATACCGCGCATGGCGGTTCGTGCGGTGCATCGGGCGGTTTGGGAGGCGGATGCGCTCGTGTTCGGGGGCGGAAGCCTGCTTCAGGATGTTACCAGCCTGCGCTCGCTGGTCTACTATCTGACGCTGATTCGCTGGGGCACGCGCGCGGGCAAACCCGTGTGGCTGGCGGCACAGGGAATGGGTCCCTTTCAGCGTGCGGTGAGCCGCTGGCTGGTGCGGCGTGTGTTGAATCAGCTGGAATGGATGAGCCTGCGCGATGCCGACTCGGCGGAGCGTCTTCGGGCACTGGGCTTGCGGGTTCCTCTGCGCGTGGACGCCGACCTCACATGGGCGTTAGCGCCTCAGTCTCCCCCTTCACCTTTGCCTGAAGGCAGGTGGGTGGGTTTGGCACCGCGCGCATGGGGCAACTGGCAGGTTGCAGAGTCTTTTGTTGCGCTGGCGCGCGCCCTCAAAGCAGCGGGGTATCAGCCCTTGCTCGTGCCGATGCAAGAGTCGCAAGACCGACCTCTGTGCGAGCAGATTGCCTACAGGGCAGAAACGCCTGTGCTTCCGCCTCCGCACCATCCTGCCGAGCTGATGGGCGCGATGACTCACCTGCACGCGATGGTGGCGATGCGCTTGCACGGCGCCATCTTCGCGCTGGCGCAGGCAACCCCGACCCTCTGCATTGCCTACGACCCCAAAGTGGAGGCGCTGGCGCGTCAAACAGGGACGCCCCTAATGAATTCACCGTCGCTCACGGAGGAGGCGCTTGTGAAGGCGTGGCATGCATTCGAACCCCAAATCCCCGCGCTCCAGCAGACTCTGCCCAGCACCTTGCGCCCCCTGAAAGAACGCGCGACTGCCCTGCTGGAACATCTTGCGCAACAGGCAGGTCTGATGTATAATATACGATAGCAATCCTGTGCAGAGGAGGCTTATGATGAGATTCCTTTGGGCTTTGTGCATGGCAGCAGCACTGCTGGTCTCCGCGTTCGCCCAGACTCGGTGGGTTCCACTGGGAGGCTGGCAGCTGGTTGAGCGGCTGGACGATGTGCAGATTATCAAAGTGTTTCGGCAGGGCGACTTAATTCCCACTTTCAGGCCGCGCTGGACGCCCAGCGACCCGACAGGCGATTTCTTCCCCACCGATGTAACGCTCTATAGCCGGTTTGCGACTTCGGGTCAATACTACGCCTACGCGAGCGATTTTATCGTGCTGGACGACATCAACATCAACCCCCAGCGCGACCCTTCAGGCGTGGGCGAGTTCCGCGTTAGCCGTGTGGAGATTATGGTCTACTTCCCTACTACAGGGGTCTACATGATTCAGGGCTACTGGGTGGAATCGGATGGTGGCTTGCCGCCCTATCCGACCGATGCGCCGCCCCATACCTTTCTGCGAAGTAACGAGGGACCACACTATCTGTTCGTCCCGCAGGCGGGAGTCTGGCGTCTGGCTACCAACACAGACCCGTATAACGAGGTCTTCACCGTTCAGACCAGCGTTACGGATGAAGCGAACACCTGCCCCCAGCGCTACAACTTCTACCTGGGCTTGCTGATGGACAACGGCGCTGCCTGGGTGTGCGGACCTCTGCCTGGCACGGACTGCAATATGGACTACTTCATTCAGTATGAACCGGGCGGGGCTGAGGGCGATTATGCGGGCTACATGCTGGAGGGGGGCGTGCCCGCTATCTTTGGCGTGAAGGTGATTGGCGCGCCGACCACTCCCGTTACCTTGATTGGGGGTACTATCACGATCGAGGGCTATACGGGCAGCTACGGTGGGCGCACTGCCACTCTCAAAGTCAAGCGCGGGACGCAAATTGACACCTACACCACCATCCTCTACCCGAACGGAACCTATGCTGTCTCCGTTGCTGGGCAGGGACCAGCAGAGGTGCTGGTGGAGCTGCCGCCCGGCTTGAAGAAGAAGCAGAGCGTAAACCTTACGGGCACTTCCATGACGCTCAACTTCACCCTGACCAACGGCGATGTGAACGGCGATAATGTGGTGGACGACGCCGACCTGCTACAGGTGTTGTTCAACTTCGGCGCTACGGGCTCCAATGCAGCGGACCTTACAGGGGATAGCGTCGTGGATGACGCTGACCTGCTAATCGTATTGTTCAACTTTGGAGCGCAGGGCGACGAGCTGTAAGCGCTCTGAACCCATCGTCGTCTGGCTATAACCTCCTGTGTACCCCCGCCTTCTGAGGGCGGGGGTATACTTTACGCTATGGAACTTGGCATGATTGGGTTGGGTCGCATGGGCGGCAACATGGCGCGTCGCCTGGCGCAGCGTGGGCATCGTGTGGTGGGCTATTCCCGAACACGCGCTACGGTGGACGAATATGTTCCCTACGGCATTGCGCCTGCCTACACTCCTGAAGAGGTCGTCGCGGCGCTGAAACCGCCCCGAATCTTGTGGTTCATGTACCCTGCGGGCGAGCCGACAGAGCAAGCCATCTTCCAGTTTGCCGAGCTACTCAGCGCAGGCGACCTGGTGGTGAACGGCGCGAACAGCTACTATCGCGACTCGATGCGCTACGCGGCGCGCTTGCAGGAGCGCGGCATCCTGTTTGCGGATGTTGGGGTTTCAGGGGGTGTGTGGGGGCTGGAGAACGGCTACGGGCTGATGGTGGGCGGCGCGCCCGAAGCCGTCGCACGCATCGAGCCGCTGTTGCGCGACCTCGCGCCCGCGCCAGACAAAGGCTGGGTGCATGTGGGTCCCGTCGGCGCAGGGCACTACGCGAAGATGATTCATAATGGCATCGAGTACGGCATCATGCAAGCCTATGCTGAAGGGTTCGAACTGCTCCGGCGCAAAACCGAATTTGAGATAGACCTCGCGAAAGTCGCCGAAGCGTGGCGCTACGGCACAGTGATTCGGAGCTGGCTGCTGGACTTAATCGCAGGCTTTCTGCAAGAAGACGCGCAGATGGGCGAAGTGGCGCCCTATGTCGCCGATTCAGGCGAGGGACGCTGGACGGCGCAGGAAGCAATTGAGCTGGGTTGCCCCACGCCCGTGATTACCCACGCTCTGCACGAACGCTTCCGCAGTCAGGATAGCGAGGGGTTCCAGTACCGATTCCTGGCGCAACTGCGCAAAGCGTTCGGCGGACACGCGGTCAAAAAAGCCTCGGAGTGATACCCTATGCGAGCGCCGAAACGACTTCTTGCGGTGCTGAGTGCATGTGTGGGTCTCAGCCTGCTGGGCGCGCTCTCGCAACCGCGTGCTTCCGAAAAGATTGAGAAACGAATCGCCCCGAATGTCGTGCTGTTTCAGGAAATCTGGCAGCAGCCTCCGCTGGCAGTGCAGGGTCTGCGGATTACACCTTCCCGGGATGTGCGCTTTCAGGCGGCGCTGGGCGACGATGTGGTAATGAGCAACTCGCCCCTGCGCGGGCGCGAGCTGACCAGTCGCGCGGCATGGCGCCATCGCGCGCTGGCAGCTATCAATGCCGACTTTTTCCCCTACACGGGCGACCCACTGGGGCTGTGCATCGTGGCGGGCGAGCTGGTCAGTGAGCCGTTCCCGAACCGCCCCGCCGTTGGCTGGACGCCCACAGGACAGGTTGTGATGGGCGCGCCCGTGTTGGATGCCGATATCACCCTGCCCGACGGCACAAGACTGCCCCTGCTTGGGGTGAACCGCCCTGCGAAAGCCGCCGATGATGTGGTGCTGAACACCGCCTTTTTCGGCACGACGGCGCAGGCAGAGACGCAGGGCGTGGCGGTGGTGCTGGATGCGCTCACACGCCCCCTGCGAGTCGGCGCCCAGGCGAGCGCGATTGTGCGCGAGGTGCGCAACGCAAACAGCGCGCCCATTCCCTTTTCGGGCGGGGTGCTGTTCGCAACGGGAGCGCACGCCGCGGTGCTGAGCGCGCTCCAGCCCGGCGACCGCATCCAGATTCGGGTTGACCTCAAAGGCGACGGCGCGGGGCGATGGCGCGAGGTTCAGGAAGCCGTCGCGGGCGGTCCGTGGCTGGTGCGCAACGGGCAGCCCGTTTCGGCACAGGAGATGGAGCAGGCGGGGTTCAACCGCACGAACTTTATCGAGCGGCGCCACCCCCGAACGGCGGTCGGGCGCACCGCGAAAGGTGAAGTCCTCTGGCTGACCGTCGACGGGCGTCAGCCCCACAGCCAGGGCGTCTCGCTCCCCGAACTGGCAGATCTGATGAAACGCTACGGTGCAGTGGAAGCCATCAATCTGGACGGGGGTGGCTCCACCACGCTGGTCGTGCGCCATTTAATCGTCAACAGCCCCTCGGACGGTGTGGAGCGTCCCGTTTCCAACGCCTGGCTGGTGTTTGACGAGGGTTCACGTCCCACAACCCCGCGCCATGCGTACACGCTGGAGCCGCCAGAGGTCAGCCTCAAAATCGGCGAGCAGGTGCGCTTCCGGGTCTACAGGGGCAAAGAGCCGATTTCCACCTGGGAAGTGGTGTGGGGCACGCCGAACGCGCTGGGCTTTGTGGACCAGTGGGGGCGTTTCACCGCGTTGCGTGCGGGTCAGGGCGTGCTGAGCGCCTATGTGGACGGTCAGTGGTTGCATGCGTTCGTGACGGTTCAGGGGGAGCCAACGCCGCCGGCTGAATCGGGCAACGGAAAATAAAAGTGGAGGCGCGGGTGGGAATCGAACCCACGAATAGGGGCTTTGCAGGCCCCCCCCTTGGCCACTTGGGTACCGCGCCTCTGGGGACAGTTCAATTATACACCATCCCCACCTGAAAAATCAAGGGGTTTCCATCCACAGCACATCGGGTACGGAAGCAAGCTTCCGCACTCCACAGTTCATTTCAATCCACACCCGCTCTTGGGGGCGGGTGCAACCCCAGAACGTCTGCTGCGTCCAGTCTAGAATCTTGCGACGCCCGCGCCCTGAGTTTTGCGTGCGTGCGCCACAGGCCGTGTTCGGCAACGCCAGCGTGTCGCCCCGCTCGTCACCGACGCAAATCAACCGTTGCGGGGCGCGTACCTGGCGCGCACCCTCAATCCAGCTCTCTCGGAGTGGCGGGCGGTTGCTTGGGCATAGGCACAGTGTTGCGAGAAGGCAGGCGGTCACTCTAT
>JBBIQJ010000157.1:0-5844 GCA_037442385.1 Armatimonadota bacterium | reverse complement strand
GCTGGTTTTGTATATGAAGAACGGGTTCACCTGCTCGGTTGCAAAGAACAGGGAGTTGGGTAGACAGGACGTGGGAACCGTGTCCGTACAGGAGCGTGTAGGGGCGCGGTCGCCGCGCCCCACGCGTCGAAATGAATCGTGCCCCAGGGTGGAATGCGAATCCTTGCGACAGAGCAGGTTCACCCGTCAGAGTCGTTTTGCAGGAAGTAGACCCCCTCAAAGCGCACGAACGCATTGCCTGTAATCTCGACAGGGTGATCGGGTTGCCAGCGTACTTTGACGCGCCCGCCCTTCGAGATAACCTCCACCGATTCACCGACCCAGCCCGCGCGATACGCCATCACGGCGACCGCCGCCGCGCCGCTGCCGCACCCCAGCGTCTCGCCCACGCCGCGCTCCCAGATGCGAATCCGAACCGTTGTGGGCGAGTCCACCACCGCCCACAGCACGCTGGTGCGCTCTGGAAACAGCGGATGCGTCTCCAGTCGCGGGCTGAGTTTGTGGAAGCGCTCGTCGTCGGGCAGGCGGTCGGTGAAAATCACCGTGTGTGTTGTGCCCGTGTTTACGGCGTTGATGTGAAGAGTCTCGTCGGCGATGGTGATAGGGTAGTCTTCCACCGCTTCGCCCACCACCATCATCGGGATGTCGCGGGGATGGAAGCGCGGAGCAGGGAGCGTGGTGGTAATCGATTCCACCCCGCCCTCGCGCAGATGCAGGCGCACGGGTACTTCCTGACCCCGATATGCCTCGATAACGAACTCTGTCAGTCCGATGTAGCCGCGTTCATAGGCGAACCGCGCCACACAGCGCAGCCCGTTGCCGCAGAAGTCTTCGGTGCCGTCGGGGTTGAACATGCGCATAACCACGCGCTGGGGCGTTTTGCGCTGGATGGTGAGCAAGCCGTCAGCGCCGACCCCAAACGGGCGATGACACAGAATCTGCGCCAGCCTCTCCAGCCGCTCATGCCATGGCGCGGGAACCTGCTCCCACTCCAGCAGCACGAAATCGTTGCCCATGCCCTCCACTTTGGTGAAGGGCAGCCGCGTTTCGCTCACTTCGCCTTGAGCGCCTCCTTGACCCGCTTCTCCAGCTCGGCATAGGGCGTTTTGCCTGACCACGCTGCAAGCCGCCTGCCCGACTTGCTGTAAAGATAGAAGCGCGGGATTTCGCCCTGCCACCTCTTATCGAACTTCTCGATAAACTCGTTGGGGTCCTCATCCAGCACAACCACGCGATAGGTGACTCCATGTTTGCGTAGCACGGGTGGGATAGCGCGGTCAGCGGTTTCCGGGTCGTCGACAGAGACGCCAACAAACTCTACGCCCTTATCCCGATAGTTTTTGTAAAAGCGCGCGAGGTCGGGCATCTCTTCCATGCAGGGGGCGCACCATGTTGCCCAGAAGTTCACCACCACGACCTTGCCTTTGAGCTTTTGCAGACGGCTCTGAAGGTCCTTATAGTTCGTGCGCGGGATTTTTGTGTCAGCAATAACCCCAAAGTCAATATGCGCGTCCACATAGTGGCTCTATTGTACCCCCAGCCAGCGAATCTGGGCGTCCACAATCTGGCGTGTGCCGCTGGGAAGCACACGCACCGTGCCCAGCATCGCCACGCGCTCCCCTTTGAGCCATGGAAACTGCATCTTCTGGGGGAACACTTCCACCTCAGCGCCGCCCAGCAGGTCGCGGATGCGCAGGGAGGTTGCCTGCTGGTCCACCGTTTCCACAACCTCTTTGCCCATGAGCAATACCCTAGTACCTTCGGGCAGGTCCTGCAAGCTTCGAATGGAGTTCAGGCGGAGCGCGTCGGTCTCGCCCAGCGCGTGGTGGAACACGGTAGTGATGCCCGGCGTAATCTGGAGCGCCGGGAGTGAAAACGCAGGCATGCCCTCCGCGCGAATAATCAGGGTGTATTGCCCTGGCGGCAGGTGAACCCCTGCAAAGAAGCCTGTGCCGTCAGTCGTGAGCGTTTTGTAGAGCGTGCCGTTCCGATAGAGTTCCACTGTTGCGCCATCCAGCGGGGTCAGGTCGCGGGCGCTCACTAGCGTGCCCATCAAGTGCCCCGTAGTGGGGAAGCGTTTCCAGTCCATCGGTGGGGTGGGGACCCATTTGGGGAACAGGGTGCGCAGGAAGGTGTAAAAGCCCTCTTCGTAGCGGTTGGAGCCGTCTTCGGTGCCGCGCCCACTGGTGGCGGCGTAGGAGAAGAAGCACACCCCCACTGGGCGGTTGCCGCGTGGGCTGGGTTCCCGCGCCAGCCGAACCTGCTCCGCCGTGTTCTCCCATGGGTTGAGGTAGTTGCCGATGCCCACCACGCCGTGCCGACCGTACTGGTGGTCTTTGAGGAAGTTGATCCAGTTCTGATAGAATCGTGCTCGTTCGGGGTTTGCCTGATTGTAGTAAATCATAGGGATTGCCATATCCAGCAGTCCCTCTTCCAGCCAGCCGCGCCAGTCCTGAAAGACGCGGTTATAGGCGGAGCGGTTGACCCAATCGGCTGTGTCTTTGGGACCGTCGCCCCATGTAATCAGCGCGGCGCTGACCTTGAGCTGGGGCTTGAGCGCCCGCGCCTGCGTAGCAATCTTGCGCACAACTGCCGTTACCTGATCACGACGCCACTGTTTCCAGAGTGGGTCGGTGGGTTCGGGCTTGCCCGTGCGCCCGTAGCGATGGTTAAATCGCTCCACGCTCACGGGATTATAGCCCCACTGCGCACCTGTGTAGCGGATGTAGTCAAAATGGATGCCGTCAATCTCGTAGCGGCTTACAATATCCAGCACCACGCGGGCGAACCACTCGTTTGCCACCGGATGCCCCCAGTCCATGCCGTAGCCGACTTCGGTGATGCGTTCTCCGTTAACATTTTCGGTCTGAATCTCGGGGAAGCGGTTGAGGATATGTTTGGGGTCGTTGGGCCAGCTGCTGCCGGGCCAGATGGGGTGGCAGTTGACCCACACATGCACCTCTATTGGGGGCGATTCGGTTTTGGCTTTTTCAATCAGATACGCCAGCGCGTCGAAACCAGACTTCTGATTGGTGGCGAACGGCTCCAGCGGGGAGAAGTAGTGGGCGTCGCCGCGTTTGCGCATCTGCACAATCACGGCGTTCATGTTGGCTTCGCGCACGCGCCGTAGCAGGGCATCCACCTCTTCGGGCGTATGGAAGCCCTCGTTGAAGCCGTCTACCCAGAACGCACGGAATTCGGTCTCAATCTGAGTTTGTGTGAAGGTCATCGTCAGCATCAGTCCCATCAGAGTGAGCAGGGTGCGCGCTCTCATCGTGGGGGGCAGTATACCCCATCTGTTTCAGGAAGCGTCTGAGGGCGTCGCGCCATGTGGGCATCGGGGGCAGCTGCGCCCATTCCAGCCGCCACGAAGTCAGCGCGGAGTAAGCGGGGCGCGGGGCAGGGGTCTGCCACGCGCTCATGGGAATTGGCTCCAGCAGTTCGGGCAAACCTGCCCACCGAAGAAGCGTTCGCGCGAACTCGTAGCGCGAAACGGGGCCCCGATTCGTCAGGTGATACACGCCGAAAGCATCGGTCTGAACCAGCGGCAGCAGGCGCTGGGCGACATCATAAGTATAGGTAGGCGAACCAATCTGGTCTACAATCGCTTTCGCGGTTTCACCTGCCCGTGCCTGTTGCAGGACGAACTGGGGGAAGCTGGGGCGGAACCGCCCGTACAGCCACGCCACACGCACGATGTAGTGGCGCGGGCAGAGCGTCTGTACCGCCTGCTCACCCAGCCACTTGGAGCGTCCATACACACTGAGCGGGTTGGGAGCGTCGTACTCGTGGTAAGGGCGTCCCGCCTTGCCGTCAAACACATAGTCGGTAGAAATGGCGACACAGATAGCACCAATCCGGTGGCACTGGCTGGCAATCACTTCCGAGCCGAAGGCGTTCACACGATAGGCTTGCTGGGGCTGCTGCTCGCAGGCGTCCACACTGGTCATCGCGGCGCAGTGGAACACCACTTCGGGGCGATACTGCTCAAACACGGCGCGCACGGTTCTGGGTTCGGTAATGTCCATCGGGATAAGATGCGGCTGGCGTCCCGTGGGGATGACCGTGTATCCCAGCTGCTGGCAGTAGGCGGTGAGTTCCGCCCCCAGCATGCCGTTTGCGCCTGTAATTAGCACCCGCATATTACGCCCCTCCTGTGAAGATGCGCACCAGCGTGGCAGCACCAATCCCCACGCGGTAGAAGACAAACGGCATCAGCGAGCGCGTGCGGAGATAGCGCAACAGGAACGCGATACAGAGCCAGCCGACCACCATCGCGGTGAGCGCGCCTGCAATCATCGGTGTTACCATCTCGGCAGGGATGTTTTGCTTGAACAGATGCCGAAACGACCAGAGCGCCGCGCCGAAGGTGATGGGCGTCGCCAGCAGGAACGAGAATCGCGCCGCCGCCTCACGCTGTAGTCCCAGGGCTAATCCCGCAATAATCGTGATTCCCGAACGCGAGAAGCCCGGAATCAGCGCCAGCGACTGCGCCACCCCAATCAGGAAAGCGTCCAGCAGACCGATGGACTCGATGGAGCGGGTCTTGGCACCGAATCGGTCTGCCAGCCCCATCAGAATCCCCACACCAATCAGCAGCCCGCTGATGCCCACATATTGCGAGCGGAAATATTCCTCTATTACATTTTCAAACAGTGCGCCCACCAGCGCCGCGGGGATACAGCCTATCACCACGCCCCACGCCAGCCGTCGCTCTATCGCACGACCGGGGTCGGAACTGAAAATCGCCCCTGCCAATCGCGCCAAATCGCGGGCAAAATAGCCCACAATCGCCAGCAGCGTGCCCACATGGAGCGCTATATCGAACATCAACTCCACTTGCGGGTCGCCAATCTCCCAGCCGAACCAGTAGCGCATCAAAATCAGATGAGCAGAGCTGGAGATGGGCAGAAATTCAGTCGCTCCCTGCAGTGCGCCTAACCAGATTGCCTGAATCAGATCCACTTACTTGCCTCCTGTGCCTGTGGTGAGTTCCTTTTGCTCCAGTACGGTAAGACGGTGCAGACGGGGGCGTCGTCGCGCACGCTGAGCAATCATCACATTGCGCACAATCACCGCCACGGGCACCCCGAAAAACATTCCCATCAACCCGAAGAAAGTGCCACTCACCAGCAACACCACAATCACCAGCACAGGATGTAAGTCCACGCGGTCGCCAATGATTTTCGGCATAATCATCTTGTGTTCTACCAGAAAGAGCGCGGTCATAAAGATGGCGGTCTGGATCCCCAGAGTTAGTCCCTCCTGCAGCAGCCCCATGCCGACGATGGGAACCGCCGCCACAACGGGTCCAATCACGGGGATGGCGCGGGTGATGCCTGCGAACAGCGCCAGCGTCGCCGCATATTTGATGCCCAGCGCCTGCAGACCAATCCAGGTGGCGATGCCTGCAATAATGCCCAGAATCAGCTGCCCCACGATGTAGCCGCGCATCACGCGGTTCGTCTCGGTGATGAGCATCAGCACGGTGCGTGTGTAGCGCGGCGGAACCCAGCGAAGTGTCTCCCGCTTGAGATGATGCGAGTCAAACAGCAGATAGAACACAATCACGGGCACGAGAAACAGTTCCACCAGCAATTTGAGAATGTGTCCTGCCCCCTGAACCACTTGTTGCACACTGGCTTGAAGATCAGCGGTGGTCTGGTTCAGTGAACGGCTGAGCGCTTCGCTTTGCTTGTCCAGCCACTGCTGTGCCTGTGGGGGCAGCCCTGCGTACCATTGCTGGTAGATCTGCTGCCACTGGCTCAGGCTGGCTTCCAGTTGCTTCTGATAGGTGGGCAGGTCTTTGAGGAAGTCGCGCGCCTCAAAAATAAAAGGCGAGAA
>JBBIQJ010000156.1:0-5848 GCA_037442385.1 Armatimonadota bacterium | reverse complement strand
AGACTTTCGACTGGGGTTTCGGCGCTTCCACAGCGGGCTGGGGTGGCGCCTCGGCTGGGGTGGATGACTCCAGAACCGCCACAGGAGGCTTTGAACCTTCATGCTCCACCCCAGGGAACACAACCTTCTGCCGGAGAACCCGTGTCTTTACCTCAGGGGGAAACGACCAGTAGACGGCTCCCACCATAAGCGCCAGCACGGTCAGCGCGAGGGCAATGCGCACGAGACTGATGGAGCGCGACGGCGCCAGTTTCTGCTTGAGATTCGGCGGCAGCGGTTGCCCCTTTTTGAGCATCTCCAGCGCCAGCTGGGCTTCGGCTATCAGCGCACGGCACGCGATACAACGGCTCAGATGGCGCTCCATCGCCGCACGCTCCGACTCCGAAAGCGTCTGATCCAGATAGCGCCACCGCTGTCGGCGTACCCAGCGACACCCGCGCCTGAAAATCGGCATCGTCCCTCCCGCTCTATTGTACCTGACGAACAAAAAGGGCGACAGGGTACAATCAGGATATGGCGCAAGCGATGCCGAGACGGGCTTACGGCAAGACAGGCGTGCAGATGCCTGTGTTCTCACTGGGCGGCGCCTATGCGCTTCAAGACCCCAACAACAAGCCGAACGCGATTGCGATAATTCGGGAAGCCATCGAGTCGGGCGTTTACTATCTGGACACTGCCCGTAACTACCGCGCCAGTGAGGAGATTTTCGGCGAGGCGATTGCTGGTCTGCGCCACAGAGTTTTTCTCAGCACCAAGAGCGACGCTCGCGACTATGACGGCGCCATGCGCGATTTACAGACCAGCCTCAAAAACCTTCGCACTGACACGCTGGACCAATGGATTGTTCACCATGTCTCTTATACCCATGAGGTGGAGCGCCTGTTCGCAAAAGATGGCGCCCTGAAAGCCTTTGAGAAAGCGAAAGCGGAAAAAGTGGTGCGCTTCGTGGGTGTTTCGGGGCACAACGATCCGCAGGTTCTCAAGACCATGCTGGAGCGGTTCCCGTTTGATATGGTGCTGTTCCCGTTGAACCCTGCGGAGGTGCATCATCCGCGCAGTTTCACCCGTGAATTTTTGCCCTTTGCGCAGAAGCTGGGGATTGGGCTGGCAGCCATGAAGGTGGTGGGGCTGGGGCGTCTGGTGGGCGAGGGCAAGTTCACGGCGGCGGAACTGCTCCATTATGCGCTGAGTTATCCGATTCACACCGCTGTGATTGTGCCCGGCGCCATGCGCCAGTTGCGCGAGCTGATAGATGCCGCACGCGCTTTCAAGCCGCTCCCGCCTGAAACGATGCGCGCGATGGAGCAGCGCGCCAAACCCTTCGTGGAGCAGGTGGCGGGGGTCTATCATAACTGGCCCTGAAGCAGGAATCCCGAACCACACGGGGAATGAGAAGATTTTATGAAACTCGCCTGTCAGGAGAATCTCGTACCGGGCAGCAGTCTGCAAGAGCGGATGGAGCGCCTCGCGGCATGGGGCTACGAGGCGATCGAGTTATGGGGTGGGGGCTTGCGGGAACGCCTTGCAGAGGTGCAGAGCGCCCTCCAGCAGACGACCTTCAAGGTCAGCACGATTTGCGCGGGCTATCGCGGCTGCCTGCTGGACGCCAACCCCCACGAGCGGACGCTTGCCATGCAGGACCTGCGCGACCTGCTGTTTATGGCGGGCGATCTGGGGGCCGTTGGGGTGATTACCGTGCCCATTTTCGGCGCACCGCGCCTCCCCGACCTGCGCCCCCTCGCCAGCCCCGAAGAGCTGGAAACCGAGCTGCTCTGTAAACTGCTCAGCGAGCTGGCGCCCACCGCTGAAAAAGCAGGCGCCTGCATTTTACTGGAACCCCTCAACCGCTACGAGACGCACTACCTCCGTCGGCTGGAACAGGCAGCGGCGATATGCGAGAAAGTGGGGCATCCCCACATCAAAGTCATGGCGGACCTGTTCCATATGTCCATCGAAGAGGCAGATATGCCCGAAGCGATTCGACAAGCCGGAAAACATATTGCGCATGTGCATCTGGCGGATAGCAACCGCCTGCTGCCGGGTCAGGGGCATACCGACTTCCGTGCCTGCTTCGACGCGCTGAAGGCGATTGGCTACACGGGCTATATGGCGCTGGAGTGCGGGATTGTGGGCGACCCGAACGCCGCGCTGCCGAAGTGCGCTCAGTTTCTCCGGGAGCAGATGGCATGAAGGCAGTGGTGAACTACGCTCCAGAGCCAGGCAGTGTGGAGCTGCGGGAGATTGCCGAGCCCACCCCCCGTGCGGGCGAGGTCGTGCTGCGGGTACGGGCAGTAGGCGTGTGCGGCTCCGACCTGCACCAGTATCACGGCACGCACTCGTGGCAGGTGAACTACCCTGTGGTGCTGGGGCACGAGTTCGCGGGCGTGATCGAGGTGGTTGGCGAGGGTGTGCAGGGCTGGCAGGTGGGCGACAGGGTGGTGAGCGAGACCGCCGCTGGGATTTGCGAACAGTGTATCTACTGTCGCAGTGGGCGCTATAACCTGTGCCCGCATCGGCTGGGGTTCGGCTACGGCACCCATGGGGCGATGACACGCTATGTGCGCGTGCCTGCGCGATTGCTTCACCGCATTCCAGAGAATGTCTCTTTTGAGGACGCGGCGATGGCGGAGCCATGTGCGGTGGCGGCGCATGCCGTGCTGGAGCTGAGCCATATCAAGCCGGGCGATACGGTGGTGGTGTTCGGCAGCGGTCCGATAGGGGTGCTGTGCTATCAGATGGCGCGATTGTGCAGCCCGCGTTGGGTGGCGCTGGTGGCGCTTTCTACCGACGGCGCGCGCCTGCAGATGGCAGAATCGGTGGGGGTGGCGCCGATTTTGTTCGCCGACCGCGATGATCTGGAGGGCTGGGTGCGCCGCCATACCGACGGCTACGGCGCGGATGTCGTGATAGATGCTGTGGGCGCTTCCGCCGTGCTGGAGCCGTGTCTGCGAGTTGTGCGCCCCGATGGGCAAATCACCAAAGTCGGCTGGGGACCCGAACCGCTGGGGTTCAGTTTAGACCCGCTGGTGGGCAAACAGGTGCGTCTGCAAGGCTCCTTCAGCCATACATGGGCAACATGGGAGCGCGTACTCTACCTGATGTCAAGCCAGCAGCTCCGACTGGCTCCGATGCGGCGCCTCTTTCCTCTGAGTCAGTGGCGCGAGGCGTTTCACGCAATGCAAGAGCGGCGCACTATCAAAAGCATGCTGGTTCCTGACTGAGGGAATAACCTTGCCGCACAGGTTCACTCTCAGCCCGGAAGATAGAGAGCGTGTTTGGGTTCGGACATATGCGGAGCTGTTGGCGCCGATAGACGATTCGCACGGCGCGTCGGCGCAATCGGGTGCATTGGGTGCGTGAGTTGGGGGTTGGATTGTCCGGAAGTGCCGGCATCTTCCCCTGAGCAGCCCCCAAATCGGCTATTGGAAACCCTGACCTGCATCCTGACTGTGAGGCAACTCCGGCTTGAGCGCCTCCTCAAACGGGGGGTTCCAGACGAGAGGAAGCTGATTACGCTTGTCGCGTTCTTTCAGTGCTTCGGGCAACTCACGCAGATAAAACTTCGCCGTGTAGTGGACATAGCACTCTTTTTCATTCACTTCAGGAGGGGAAATCTCCACCATCGGGGCGACCAACTTGAGATGCTGGGTGTCTGCCATCTGGGCGCCAATCTGTTGCCCCAGCGCGCGAATGTCGCTCTCGTTCGCCAGATACGCTTTCTCGCAGCGCATCACCTCGCGTCCCTCGTAATAGAAGTGAACCGTCAGGCGGTTGGGCAGGTACTCCTCCCACGAACGGCGCAGCTGCTGAATCCCCACAAAGAGCGCAACGCCCAGCGTGAGCAGGTTCAGCAGAGGGTCTATGTAGTCCCACCAGCCGGTCTGCCAGCGAATCAGCCACGCCAGTAGAATCGCCAACCCCAGCGCTAAGATAAATACCATAGTGCGCTTCTTAATCTCCTCCTATGCATATCGCCGGAAGTTCAGCACTGTGTTTTGCGTCTCATTTCGTCGCATGGTTGACCCCTTTGAGGAATAGTGTGGCTTGATGGGCTATAGGATACCTCACACGAAGATGGACAGGGCGAAAATCGGGAACTTTTTCCACCCCCATCGGGTATAATAGCATAGGTATCAAGAGACTTGACAATAGCAGACTAAAGACAGGAGGAATGCGATGCGATTCGACAAGTTGACTATTAAGGCGCAGGAAGCCGTTCAGGACGCGCTCCAGATTGCCGAGCGCTATCGACACCCCGCAGTCGACAGCGAACACCTGATGCTGGCGCTGCTTCAGCAGGAAGGGGGTGTGGTGCCCTCGATCCTGCAGAAGCTGGGCGTCATGCCGCGTCTGATCCAGAACCCCATCGAGCAAGAGCTGGCGCGACGCCCGCAGGTGTTGGGCGCTTCCACTGTCGGCGGACAGATTACCCAGCGCCTCAAGGTGGTGTTCGACACCGCGTTTGACGAGGCGACGCGCCTCAAAGACGAGTATGTCAGCACGGAACACCTGCTGCTGGGGCTGGCAGGCGACACTTCGGGCGAGGTGGGGCGCGTGCTACGCCAGCACGGCATCACGCGCGACGCCATCCTGCGCGCCCTGCAGGATATCCGCGGCGGTCAGCGTATCACCGATCAGAACCCCGAAGAAAAATATCAGGCGCTCGAAAAATATGGGCGCGACCTCACCCTGCTCGCACGGCAGGGCAAGTTAGACCCCGTAATCGGGCGCGACGAGGAAATACGCCGCGTGATTCATGTGCTATCCCGGCGCACGAAGAATAACCCCGTACTGATTGGCGAGCCGGGTGTCGGGAAGACCGCGATTGTCGAAGGTCTGGCGCAACGCATCGCCACTGGCGATGTACCCGACACTCTCAAGGACAAGCGGATTGTCCAGCTCGATCTGGGCGCCCTGATTGCAGGCGCGAAGTACCGCGGCGAGTTTGAGGAGCGCCTGAAGGCGGTTCTCAAAGAGGTCACCTCCGCCGAGGGGCAGATTATCCTCTTTATTGACGAGATTCACACGCTCGTGGGCGCGGGCGCGGCAGAGGGCGCGATGGACGCCGCGAACATGCTCAAGCCCCTGCTGGCGCGCGGCGAGCTGCGCACCATCGGCGCGACCACACTCGATGAGTACCGCAAACACATCGAGAAAGACCCCGCCCTAGAGCGCCGATTCCAGCCCGTCTATGTCGGCGAGCCGAGTATCGAAGATACCATCGCCATTCTGCGTGGGCTGAAGGAGCGCTACGAGGTACATCACGGCGTGCGCATTAGCGACAGTGCGATTGTGGCGGCGGCGAAACTCTCCGCACGCTACATCACTGACCGTTTCCTGCCCGATAAAGCGATTGACCTCATCGACGAGGCGGCAGCTAAACTCCGCATGGAGATCGACTCCATGCCCACCGAAATCGACGAGATAGACCGCAAAATCCGCCAGCTGGAGATCGAGCGTGAGGCGCTCCGCCGCGAGGACACCCCGCAAGCGCGCGAACATCTCGAGCGATTGGAGCGCGAGCTGGCGCAACTGAACGAGGAGAAAAGCCGACTCGTCGCCCACTGGCAGCGCGAAAAAGAGCTGATTACCCGGATTCGCGACATCAAGGAGCGCATCGAGAAGACCCGCTTCGAGGAGCAACAGGCAGAGCGCGCAGGCGACTTCGCCAAAGCCGCCGAACTGCGCTACGGCGTGCGCCTCGAACTCCAGAAGCAGCTGCAAAGCCTTCAGGAGCAACTCGCCGAACTCCAGAAGGAGATGCAACTCCTTAAAGAAGAAGTGGACGCCGACGATATCGCCGAGGTGGTCGCCAAATGGACGGGCATTCCCGTGCAACGCCTCAAGG
>JBBIQJ010000155.1:0-5850 GCA_037442385.1 Armatimonadota bacterium | reverse complement strand
CTCTGGAAGGGTTAGGTTCGGCGAACGGCGACAAGCTGGATGTGTTCCTGAATAGCACGAACCTCAGCGCTTCCATTCTGGGCACTGATCGGTTTGCCATCGCGTTCCGCTTCGCTATGGATGGACGCCCCGTCTGGAGCGGAGCAGGCACAAACAATGGAAACAATATTGATATCTTTGTGGGGAATACGAACCTCACCGCCTCGGTGCTGGGCAGTAATCGCGACGCGGTTCCGATGGACCTCAACGCGAATAACATCCTGCTCTGGGACGGCGCGGGTTCTGCAATCGGAAGCCTCAATCGCGATGTGTTTACCACAAACCTGAACTCGATGGCGACCACCAATGTGTCGCAGTCGGTGCTGGGGAGCGCGCGCTTTGCGATTGCGGGGTTCCTGAACGATTCGGGCACGCCCCTCTGGAGCGGGGCAGGCACAAGCAACAACGACTATAACGATGTGTTCTTGGGCGCTACCAACATCAGCGCGCCCGTGCTGGGTGGGCTGACCGCTGTGCGCGACGCCGTGCCCCACGGTATAAGCCAAAGCGGTTCAAGCAGCACCTTTATCTGGGTGGGACGCGCCAGCACCACGAACTGGTTCTATGACGCTTTCGTCACCTCTGTGCCCGGTTTAACGGTGAACATCAGCAGCTCCGTCTTGGGCACTGGGCGCGAGAGCCTGCCGATCGCTGTGCGGGGCGCCGCTGTGCTATGGGAAGGCGTCGGCAGCAACACCAGCTTTAATAACGATGTGTTCGTTACGACCCCTGGCGCTACGCGCAACCTCAGCACGAATCGCTTTGGCTCCGGCAGCGCGGGCACGCGCGTTTCCACCGGCTACGCCGTGGACTCTAACGGAAATGCGCTCTGGGTCGGGAAACACTCCTCCACGGGCAATAACGAGAACCTCTTCTACTACAGCTGGACCGCGAACAGCAGCACGAACCTCACCCAGGAGGCGACAGGTAGCACGCGCCTTTCGCAAGTGCTGGCAACCAATGGCGCGATGCAGGTGCTCTGGGCAGTCCGCAACGCTGCCGACACCGAATGGGAAGTCTATCTCTCCACGCCGAACCTGCCCACCAGCCTGCAGGGCAATCTGAATATCCCGGGCTATGTGGGCGACCTGAGCCAGGTGCAGGTGACCGCGCGTTTGATAGACCCCTTCACAGGCAACACTGCCTCCACACACACAGGAAGCGGCAATAACAGCGGCGGCTACAGTGTGAGCGTAACGCCCGGCTTGTGGGCGGTTCGCATCAGCGCGTCGGGCTGCCTGACACGGGCGTTCCCCCTCCAGCGACTGCTCGGCGCAACCACGATAGACCTCGACCTGATCCTCGGCGATGTGAACCAGGATAATGTTATCGACGATGCCGACCTGCTCGCCGTGTTATTTGATTTCGGGCAGACAGGCGCCACACCTGCCGACCTGAACGGCGACGGCATGGTGGACGACGCCGACCTGCTCACCGTGCTGTTCAACTTCGGGCAAGCGGGCGAATAATGCGGATTAGCTGCTGTGCCTACTCGTATCGGGAGGCTCTGACTCGTAAGTCGATGAGCCTCCCCGACTTCATCCAGACCTGCGCCGACATGGGGCTGGACGGTGTGGAGCTCACGGGCTACTATTTCCCCGATACCTCTCGCGCCACGCTTAATAGTCTGAAGCGACACTGCTTCCGAGTGGGACTGGCGATTTCCGGCACGGCGATGCGCAACCGCTACGGCTACCCCGACCCCGAACAGCGCAAGGCGGAAGTGGAGAAGACGAAAGAGTGGATTAATATCGCCCAGGCGCTGGGCGCGCCGCTCCTGCGCGTGTTCGCCGACCATATCCCCGAAGGCGTCCCTGAGGAGCAGGCATATCGCTGGCATATTGAATGCTTCGAACAGGTGCTACCCTATGCCGAGGCGCAGGGCGTGGTGCTGGGGCTGGAAACCCACTGGGGGCTGACCGCCGACGCCGAACGCACCCTGCGATTTGTGCGCGACCTCAAAAGCGACTATTTCGGCATCCTGCTGGACGGCGCGAACTTCCGCGAGAATCACTACAAGCAGATGGAGATGCTTGCTCCCTCTACCGTCAGCGTTCACGCCAAGACGCACACGCGCAACACACGCGACGAGTGGCTCGAACTCGATTACGAGCGCATCATGGGCATTCTCAAAAACGCAGGGTATCGAGGCTACCTTGCGATTGAGTACGAATATACCGACCCCCCTGAAAGAGCCATCCCCCGCTTCGCGAAAAAGCTGCTCGCCCTGCGCGAGAAGTATTGCTGATGGCGCCCCCGGCAGGAATCGAACCTGCGCACCAGGCTCCGGAGGCCTGCGCTCTATCCACTGAGCTACGGGGGCGCGTAATTAATATACCCCAAACTACTGGTTCCAGCCCAGATGCCCATTAATGGAGATGGTGTAGACTGCCTGACCCGTCATCAGGTGATAGACCGCCAGCGGGAAGTCCACCGCGAACTCGCCCAGAATCACCCCAATCGCCGCCGCCCGCAACTTTTCGTACCCCTGCAAGCCATAGTAGCGATTGACGAAGAGCTTAATCAACAGCACCACACCCAGTCCGAACCAGATGTAGTCTATTCCGAAGTTCATCGAGAGCGCGTAGCCCGCTGGGTGAATTGGGAAGCCCGGAATGCGGTATCGAATAAAGTCCAGCAGCAACACGAAGCAGAACGCGCCCGTGAAAAACGCCATCGCGGTTACATTTGGGGGATAGCGGTTATCCGCCAGCTGGGTAATCACGCCCGCCATGCCCTGCCCGAAGTCGCCTGCGCCGTCCCGATAGAAGCGGTTGATGCTGAAAAACTCGCCCAGCAGGATGCCCAGTATCACAGCGCTGGCAATCACGAACCAGAGCGCCTTTTGATTCAGGCGCGCCAGTTCGCCCATCTTCATCGATTCCAGCTCGTAGGGCATCGGGTGCGAGCGGTGCAGGCGGTTCATGAAGTGAAAGGTGGTCATCAGGCGGGCAATGGTAGACTCGGTGAGGTTTTGCGTGCCCGTAAAGGCAATCATCAGCTGGTGCGGTCCCATAAACGCCATCTCGTGAATGGGCGCGCCCAGCTGCGCCCTGAGCCGCGCCACCACCACACTGAACGCCATATACAGCAGCACATAAATCGTTACCAGCCACCAGGGCAAGCCGACCGCTATCCCAAGCCCGATTAATACGCCCAGGCTCACGATTAGTCCAATGAACGCCCAGCGTGCAGAAATGGCGTAGCCTGCTTCGGGGTTGTAGCCCGTGCGAACCTCGTACCAGATCTCCTTCAGATAGCCTCGCGAGGCCCACACCACGCTCACGAACAGCCCCAGAAACGCCCCCCACGACTGCTCGCTGAAGTAGGGAGGCTGCGGCACCAGATAGCCCCCACCGAACACACCCTGCTCGTAGCCCATCGCCGCCGTCGCCACTTGCATCAGCTTGCGCACGAAGTAAAATAGCACCCCCGAGAACAGCAAATCATTCGGTACGAAGACTCCAATCGCCGACATATAGGGGAACAGCCCCACAGGAATCCAGCCCGTTTGGTTCCACGGGGGCGAATGCAGATAATCGTTCAGGTGCGCCAGAAAGCGGGTCTTGATAGGCGGGATCCAGGGGAAAAACATGTTGAGCGCGTTGGTAGTGTCTATCAGCACCATGACAAGAAACGCGCCCCAGAGATACCGACTGCGCCACAGGGGCGACTGCGGCTGGCAGAGCAACATCGGCACCTGGATAATGGGAAACGCGAGTCGCTCCTGTTGCGTCCAGAGGCGGCGCATGAGCGTGTTGATGCAGAGCATCGCCATCGCCGCGGCGCCGAACAGCCCCAGCCAGCCCAGAAAAATCGGCAGCCACACCCCCAGCTTCGTCAGCGCGTAGGGGAACGGGTAGCCCCCAATTCCATACTCCCGAATCGGCTCCGCCGTGCGGAAAAAGAGCCAGTCCGCCAGATGGGGAATCACGCGCGTGCGGTAGGTCTCGTTCTGGTCAGCGTATAGCCCGAAGGAGTGCCACAGCGGCGCGATGACATTCATCCATTCGGACGCCATCGCCGTGCCCACAAAAAGAATCGTGAAGATGACCACCAGGTCGGGCGTTTCCAGATACCAGCGTCCGAACACTTTGCGCCCGATAGCGTTCAGCAGCGCCACTGCCATCAGCGCGGCGACGGGCGGGATGAGCAACGAGAAAATCACGCTCAGCACAATCTCCACAGCCCAGTAGGTGGTGAAGGGCAGGAGCGCGAAACCAATCACCAGCCCGCGCATACGCAACGGGTACGAACGCTCGGAAGGGGCTACGGGCGGCGGCGCTTCCAGCCGCGCAGATGTCTCTACAACCGGGTGAGTCGCCATACACCGCCCTGGTTCGTCTCAGGCGGAGCCTTTCCTGCCATGTTAAACAGCAAACGCCCCGGTCCAACCGGGGCGTAGCCTGTGTTCGTTGTCGGGTGCGTGGACTCCCCGAAAAATCGGGGACGCACAGCGTGAATGCTTACTTGCGGCGTCGGCGGAGCGCCAGCAGCCCGACCAGACCGCTGCCCAGAGCAATCATGCTCGCAGGCTCGGGGACGATGGTCCAGGTATTGTTGATCACGCCCAACGGATAACGAGTGTTATTCGAACCGAGACTCTGATCTGTCATGGTCATGGTAAATGTACCGCCAAGACCGATTGCAGGTGCGTAGAGGCGAAGCGTGAAGGGATGCCGATTCGCAGCGGTATTGGCCCCATTGCGGGTTGCGATAACACCCTTTTGATCCGCTTCTGTTCCGGCATAGTCGCTGCGGAAGGGGTTAGCAGTTCCCGCCCCAGAAGCCACTGCAACAGCAAAGTCTACCGTACCACCACTCACGGAGTATATTTGACCGGCTGCCAGCCCTACAATTGGGGGCACGCTCGCTGTACGAATTCTCAAAGCCGAGAAAGTGCCTGGTCCCGTGCTAAAGAAGTATAGCTGGAAGTTACCCGTTGTCGGTTCCGCATAGGCAGCTATATCGCCCTTGCTGGAGTCATAGGTTAAGCGAATCGCGAAGAAATCCCAAGCGGAGATGGAGCCATCGCCAGCAACTACGTGAAATGCCAGAGGGATATCGATATACGGATCGGAACCGTTCCAGCTAACAGGCCCTCCGCCCAAGTCGATGTACGCAGCTTGTGCGAAGACACCTGTAACAAGAATAGCGGTCAATGCGCTTAAAGCGATTAGCCGTTTCATCACACATCCTCCTTTCTGAGGTTGTTCGTCGCGTCTCGGGGCGAACCGAGCGCGACTTTGCAGTGACCACACTGCAAAAGCACTGCATGGAAACTTCGTTTTCCACTTCATCGCGGTGCGGGGAGTTCCACTCCCCACAGCCGTCTATATTATAGCACATTTTTTTCGCGGATGTCAAGGGGTCAGGGGCAAATTTGGGAGAAATTCGGGGGAATTTTGCCCCAAATTCGCGTGCAGACTGGGGGGTCATCTCTTCTCCTTCGAGGCAAAGAGGGCAAGGAGCGTGATCAGAATTCCGAATGCCAGCGTGATCCCATAGAGCGCCAGCGGGACGACCCACAGCCAATAGGCGATTCGTTCTGCAACAGGGTCGCCCACCTTGATGGCAAGCCGCCAGATAAGCCACATCGCCGCGATGAGAAAAAGCCATTCGCAGCCGCAGCCGCCGTTATCGCTCTTTCCTGTCACTGCTTTTGTTCCTCCCGCTCCAGACGGGTAAACCTGCTCTGTTGCAAGGATGGGGCGTGATATGGAATAACCCCCTCACGGAGGACACACACTGATGTTTGTCATTTCTCTTCTCCCCCAGCGCCCACCCCTTGACAGAAAAACGCCCCATCGG
>JBBIQJ010000154.1:0-5865 GCA_037442385.1 Armatimonadota bacterium | reverse complement strand
CCTCCTGAAGGGGCGATTTCGTGAAACTTTTCACAATCTCGCCCTCCTATAGTTCGGTTCCATAAAGTGATGTCCTGCATAGTATACGAAGCGCTCCGTCTTCGAGTTCCACAGGCGCCTCCCAGTTCCTGCCGTCAATTCCCGCAGTCTTCGCCAATTCCTGCAAAGAACCCCCTCCCATTCAGGGCTATCGATATTATAACAAAAAATCGGCGGTTTGTCAAGGGGTTAAGGGGAAATTCGGGTCAAAAACCCCGTATTTTTGCAGGGGAAGACGCGCTCAGCCCTTTCAGGTACACTATATCCCGATGGATTTGAGCGTGCTGAACCTGCAACAACTGGAGGCGGTCCTCCACAAGGACGGTCCCCTTCTGGTGTTCGCAGGGGCAGGAAGCGGCAAGACGCGAGTCATCACCTACCGTATCGCAAACCTGATTCACACCCATGGCGTCTCGCCCCGCCACATTCTGGCAGTCACCTTCACCAACAAGGCTGCCAACGAGATGAAAGAGCGCGTGCGGCATCTGCTCGGCGACGCCGCACGCGGTCTGTGGGTCGGCACTTTTCACTCTATCTGCCTGCGAATCTTGCGCGAGAGCGGCATGGCCATCGGTATCCCCCCAAACTTTGTGGTCTACGACGAAAGCGACCAGCTGGAGGTGGTGCGCCAGGCGCTGATAGCGCTCAACATCGACGAAAAGCAGTTCAGCGCCCGCAGTATCGCCAACCAGATCACTCGCGCTAAGGAGCGCCTGCTCACTCCCGAACAGTATCAGGATCGCGCGATCGATTTTTTCGAGCGCATCGTCGCCAGCGTGTACCGGAGCTATCAGGCGTTTCTGCGCGCGGCGAACGCGCTGGACTTTGACGACCTGCTCGTGCGCACCATCGAGCTGCTAGAAACCCAGCCGCTTATCAAAGCGCGCTATCAGGACCAGTTCCGATACATTCTTGTGGATGAGTATCAGGATGTGAACTACGCGCAGTATAGGCTGGTGCGCCTGCTCGCAGAAAATCACCGCAACCTGTGCGTGGTGGGGGACGACGACCAGGCCATCTACAGTTTTCGCGGCGCGGAAGTGGAACTGATTCTGCGCTTTGAGCAGGATTTCCCCGACGTGAAGGTGGTCAAACTGGAGCGCAACTACCGCTCCACGCAGCCGATTCTGGACGCGGCGCACAAAGTGATTCAGGAAAACACCCTTCGCGCCCCCAAAAAGCTCTGGACTGACCGCACCGACGGCGCGCCCATCACCTTCACACAGGCGATAGACCAGGAAGACGAGGCGCGTATCGTGGCAGACTATATCCTCCAGCAGGTGCGTCAGGGCAAACGCCGTTTCAAAGATTTCGCCATCCTGTATCGGACAAATGCCCAGTCGCGTGCGTTTGAGGAGCGCTTTTTGCGGGAGCGGATTCCCTACCGCCTTGTCGGGGCACTGCGCTTCTATGACCGTCGTGAAATCAAAGACCTGCTGGCGTACCTGCGCGTGGTGGTTAATCCCGACGATTCGGTAAGTCTCAAACGGATTATCAATGTGCCGCCGCGCCAGATTGGGCAAAGCACGCTCAGCGCGGTGCAGGCGCACGCGGCGGAGTGGGGCATTAGCCTCTATCAGGCGCTGAATGACCCGCGTCTGCTGGCGACTTTCGCCCCCAGAACGCTCCAGGCGGTTCAGCAGTTCGTGCTATTGATAGAGGATTTGCGCGAGTTTGCGCGCCACCATAGCCTCACCGCCACCGTCAAACGCCTGCTGGAGAGCTCAGGCTATCTCGCCTGGCTGGAACAGAAGGGCGACACCGACTCGCTGGATCGGGCGGGCAACCTGCGCGAGTTCGTGACGGTGGTGGAAGGATTTGAGCGCCAACTGCAAGATGAGGAGGAGGCTCCCGAAGATACGCTGAACGCCTTCTTGCAGCATATCACGCTCCTTTCAGACCTCGACACGCTGGACAACAGCCGCGACCAGGTGGTGTTGATGACCTTCCACGCGGCTAAAGGGCTGGAGTTCCCTGTGGTGTTTCTGGTGGGGCTGGAACAGGGGATTATTCCGCATGCGCTGAGCGAGACGCCGCGCGATATCGAGGAAGAGCGGCGCCTGCTCTATGTGGGAATGACCCGCGCGATGGACGAACTGCATCTGCTCTGCGCCCGCGAGCGCTCTGTGTACGGCTCGCGCAAGTCGACAATCCCCTCGCCCTTCCTTCGAGCGTTGAGCGATATTTCTATGCCCTCGCTCTTTCAGCTGCGCTATGCCGACGCGAAACCCAGCCCGCTTCAGTGGACGCCTCCCCACCGCCGTCAGGAATCGCAAAAACCTGCGTCTGCCAGTCCTGCGCCGTTCCTGCCCGGTCAGCGTGTGCATCACCCCCAGCACGGTTACGGGATTGTCGTGCGCACGCAAGAGCATGTGGTTACGGTGATGTTCCCCGGCGGCAAGGGCTTAATGTCGTTCCCCCTGCAGAATTGCCCGCTGGAAGAGGCGTAAGCACTTTTTTGAGCGGCTCCCGTTCCCCTTGCAAAATCTCCCTGCCATCGGGTATCCTATACCCTTGCAAGAAACGAACCCAAAAAGCGAGGTGCTACGATGAATCAGGCTACTTTGAACGCAATCACGGAGCCTTACCTCAAGAAAGATATTCCGGAGTTTCGTCCGGGCGACACAGTGCGCGTGCATGTGCGCGTGGTGGAGGGCAACAAGGAGCGTACCCAGATTTTTGAAGGCGTGGTGATTGCCCGCAAGCACGGGGGGATCGCCGACACCATTACGGTGCGCAAGATTTCGTATGGTGTGGGCGTGGAGCGCACCTTCCCGATTCACTCGCCGACCGTCGCGAAGATCGAGGTAGTGCGCAAAGGCAAGGTGCGCCGCGCGAAGCTACACTACCTGCGCAACCTGTCGAGCAAAGAGGCGCGCCTGAAAGAGGACATGAGCCGCTGATGGAGCCGTTCGCGCCCCCGTCGGGACCGCTCACCTGGATTGAGACGCTGGCGCGCCTGCCTGTGGCGACCGTCGTCTTCACGATGGCGGTCTGCATCGTGCTACGGCTCGCTATCGAGCCGCTGCACAGGCGTCCCTTCGCCCGCTTCGTGAGCAACTTTCTGGATGCCATCATCTATGCCGGCATCCTCGTGTACCTGATTATTCGCCCTTACCTCGTTCAGCCGTTCTACATCCCTTCCGAGTCGATGGTGCCGACTCTGCAGGTGGGCGATGTGGTGATGGTGGGCAAGTATTCCTACCGATTCAGCGAGCCGAAGCGGTTCGATATTGTGGTGTTCCGCGCGCCCGATTGGGCGCTCAACCCGTGGCAAACGCCCGGCAAAACCGATTTCGTGAAACGCCTTATCGGCTTGCCAGGCGATGTGATCGAAATCAAAGCGGGCGAGGGGCTTTATCTCAACGGCAAGCGTCTCGAAGAAAAGTATATCAGCGGTATCCCTCAGTATTCGATGAAAATCATCGACGGCATCGTTTACGAATACAACGACTTTGGGGATGTGTGGAAAGGCGGGCCGAACATGAATCGGGTTCCCGTGATTGACGACGCGGAGCGCGAGCGCGTCCTCCGAACGCCTTCTCAGCCAATCCCGAAAGGCAAGTATCTCATGCTGGGCGACAACCGCAACGGCAGCAGCGACAGCCATCACTGGGGGCTGCTGGACGCCAGTCGGGTGGTGGGCAAAGCGCTGTTTGTGTTCTGGCCGCCTTCGAGGATTGGTCCTGCAAACCGCACCCCCCTGCCGCAAGTGGAATAAAAAATGGAGCGGGAGACGGGATTCGAACCCGCGACCCCTGGCATGGGAGGCCAGTGCTCTACCCCTGAGCTACTCCCGCACGCCCGTAATTATACCTCTTCCGGGCGGGCGAATGCAAGAGGGCGTGTGGCAGGGGCGCAGTCGGCAAAATCGCTCAATACCCTGCATGCCAGCCAGCGGGCGTCCGCAGGTTGAATATCCTCGGGCACACGCTGTCCTGTGGTGAAGTAAGCAATCGGTAGCCCTACCCGCACGCACAGGTTCACACAGTTCCCGAACCGAACCGCCTCGTCGGTTTTGGTGAGAATCAGCGATTCGGGTTCAAAGATGGCGAATTTTTGCGCGGATTCCAGCAGCACGGCGGTGTCGCTGGTCGCGGAAAGCGCCAGATAGGTCTGGGCATTTGCATGCGCGAGCGCCCGATGCATCTCGGTCAGGTGCGCCTCGTCGCGTTGACCGCGCCCTACGGTGTCAATCAGCACCAGTTCGTAGCCCCGAAACATCTCCAGCCCCTCTTTGACCTCTTCGAGGGTGGTGGCGATGTGCAGGGGCAGGCTCATAATACTGGCGTAAGTGCGCAGCTGCTCTACGGCGCCGATTCGGTAGGTGTCCAGCGAAAGGAGGGCGACACGCCGATTGTAATCCAGCGCATGGATGGCGGCGAGTTTGGCAATTGTGGTGGTCTTCCCGACCCCTGTGGGTCCCACGAGGGCAACGACTTGCTGGGCGCGGCTTTCGCGTCGTAGCGCTCCCCCTATCGGGATGCGGGTGATCAGCGTGCGCTTCAGAGCGTCCATCGCGGCGTTCTGAGGGATTCGAGGCACACGGCGCAGGAGCTCGCGCGCGATATCGGGTTCCACCCCTGCCGTTAGCAGGGGGCGCAACAGCGGATGGTCATCGGCAGGCGCCACGACTGCCTGCGGCGGCGCCGCTTCTGCGTCGGGAGCGCCCGCGAGGAGCAGTTTATGCACCATCTCCTTGAGTTCACTCAGTTCGCGCTCCAGTCGGCGCAGGCGCGTCTGGGTGGGGTCTATGGAATCGATTCCCTTCGGCTCTACTTTACCGCCTTCGGGGTCTTTGATGCCCACGGTGATTTCCACCATCGGCTTGCGCCGGAACAGTCCGCCCTTCCAGACGGTGCGCTCGCTCACGACAACCGCATCGGATCCCAGCTCCTCGCGGATTTTGAGAAGCGCTTCCAGTTTCGTCGGCGCTACATAGGTTTTCGTCTGCATCGTTCTCTCCCCGTATTAATGTCGGCATGCGGGGCGCATTTTTGCAGGGGTGTGGGGTACACTAACGGCATGCGCTGGGTGTGGCTTGCGATTTTACTGGTCTCACCGTTCTACGGATGCCAATCAGTGAAGGAACCGCCAAACAGCGGGCAAACAGGGTCGCCGCTCTCGCAGACCGAAGAGAAGCCTGCTATCAACGGCACCCCGAAAGAGACCCCTCTCTACACCTATCGCGTGGTGCGGACCTACCCACACGACCCGAAGGCGTTCACGCAGGGGCTGGAGTATTACAACGGCTTCCTGTATGAAAGCACAGGTTTGGAAGGGCAATCCTCTTTGCGCAAGGTGGAGCTGCGCACGGGCACAGTGCTTCAGATTCGCCGCCTGCCCGCCGAGATTTTCGCTGAGGGCATCACCATCCTCAATAACCGAATCTATCAGCTCACATGGCGCAACGGGGTCTGCTTTGTGTATGAGCGCGACTCGTTCCGCTCGGATGTGGAGTTCCGCTACACGGGCGAAGGATGGGGGCTGACCAACGATGGTACCCACCTGATTATGAGCGACGGCTCCGACACGCTCACCTTCCGCGACCCCGCCAGTTTCGCCATCGTGCGCCAGATCCATGTGCATGACCAGGGCAAGCCCGTGCGCGACCTGAACGAGCTGGAATATATTGAGGGCGAAATCTGGGCGAATGTGTGGCAAACCGACATGATTGTGCGCATCTCCCCGAAGACGGGCGAGGTGCTGGGCTGGATTGATCTTTCTGGCTTGCTGAAACCCCAGGAGGCAAGCCAGGCGGATGTGTTGAACGGAATCGCCTATGACCGCCAGAATAAGCGCATCTTCGTAACAGGCAAACTCTGG
>JBBIQJ010000153.1:0-5958 GCA_037442385.1 Armatimonadota bacterium | reverse complement strand
ATGTCATCGTTTTCGCCTCCTACGATGCACGGGGTTTCCATGCGCCCGTCAAGCGTAGCTGGATAAGGCTCACCACCAGCAAACCGAGCGCCAGTGTCCAGCCTACCGCCGATGCATAGCCAAGGTCGCCCGCTACATAACCGTTCAAATAGAGGTACATTACGATGGTCAGCCCTGAGGCGTCGGGGCCCGGACCACGCCCCAGCATTACCCAGGGCAGCTCGAACAACTGAAATGAACCGATGGTGCTGATGAGCAAGAGAAAAATCAGCACATGCCGCAGCCCTGGCAGGGTAACATGCCAGAACTGTTGCCAGCTGTTGGCGCCGTCCAGTATCGCCGCTTCGTAGAGGTCTTTTTCGATACTCTGAAGCCCTGCAAGAATATAGACCATATGGAATCCTACCGACATCCAGAGGCTGGTCATCACCAGGGCGGGCATCACCAGGGCAGGGTCGGCAAGCCAGCGCGTATCCAGCGGAATGCCGAAGAGGGCATGCAGTCCCCGATTAATCAAGCCATATTGTGGCACAAACAACACGCTGAACAGCACCCCTACAAACACGCCCCCAACCAGGTTGGGCGAAAAAAACGCCAGCCGAAACAGGTTTCGCCCACGCATCCAGGGGCTGTTGAGCAGAAGCGCCAGCCCCAACCCAGCGGGAATCTGGAGCATAATAGACCAGAAAGTAAAGACCGCCGTGTTGCGAACTGCCTTCCAGAAGTTGGGGTCGCTGAACATGTAACGAAAGTTATCCATGCCAACGAACACCACATCACGCGGGCCGTTCGTAATGTAGAGCGAAAGCAGAAAGCTCTTGGCAAGGGGGTACGCCCCGAAAACGAGAAACAGGATGACAAACGGTGCCACAAACAGATAGGGAGCTATCTGTTCGGCACGCCAGCGTCGCTCCCGGACAGGCTTACAGGTAGGGGTTTCGGCGTATGGCACGACGCACCTCCTCGGCACTTTGTTCTAGCTGCTTGCGGACATAGCCGTCAAAACCGCGCTCCCCATAGGTGTTATAGTAGCGCACGCAGCCTATCAGCGCTTCGCTCATCTTGGCTTTCGCCAGGCTGATATAGGGGCTGGTATACTGAAACGGCACATCGGGAGCGAGTTTGGCATAAAGCGCCCCCAGAGGCTGATGGCTCCAGTAGGGACGTTTCTCGTAATACGCAGGGTGATCCCACAAATCTCGGGCGGGGGGCAGGATGTTCGTATCACGAAAGCGCTGCGCCAGATCCTCGCGATTGAAGTAGAGGTGCATAATCAGCTCCCATGCCAGATCGGGGTTCTGGCAGTGGCGGGTGATGCCAATCATTGTGCCGCCCCATGTGGTCGTGCGGCGCTTGCCGGGCGCGACGGCAGGCAGTGGCATAAGCGACATGCGCCCTGCAACGCGCGGCACATCCTGTTCTATCGTGCGAGTGCGCCAATCAGGAGCAATCAGGAACAGAAAATAGCCATCCTCCACCGCACGGGTGAAAATCTGCCCGCCCCCCAGATCGCTGGCAATGCGGTAGCGCCCTGCCACCATGGGCACATACAGCTTCATCGTCTCCACCGCAATCTCATTATCCATAATGCACTGCCCATGCTCATCAAAATAGCCGCCGTCATGCTGGAAAAGCAACGCCTCAAAACGCGACGATTCGGTATCGGGTAGCTCGATCATGTAGCGCTTACCGGGCTGAGTAATTCGGCGTCCTACCTCAATAAAGTCGTCCCATGTGCGCAGTTGCTCTACATCGATGCCGAGTCGCTCCACCAGGTCGCGGCGATAGGCGAGCATCACGGGATGCACATCGTGAGGAATCCCGAAGATTCGTCCACGAGTCGTGTAGGGGGCAAACCGCGCCTGCACCACACGCTCCCACAAGCCCGACTGATGAATACGCTCCGTCAGGTCCAGAAAGCCGATGCTCTCCAGTGGCCCCCGGAAGAAACTGCCCGCCCAGCTAATCTCCACCTCCACCAAGTCTGGCACATCGAGGTCTGCCCAGAACGCCGCCTGCAGGCGCGAGGTCACGGCTTCTCCAGCCACAATCTGCACTTCCACCGAGACGCCGGGGTGCGCTTTTACGAAAGCGGGCACTGCCTGCTGGTACGCCTCACCGTGCGTTTTCGCGAAAGTCCACAGGCGCAAGGTCGGTTTTGTCTTGCTGGGGCGGTTCAGAGTGAGGTAGGCGCCGCTTGCCGCTGCCAGCCCCAGCATCGCCAGTGCCGAGTTACCATAGGGGAATCGGCTCACGCCCTTTATAATACGCCTTTGAAGCGCTTAAACCTGCTCCTTCTGCAAGGTTTCGGCGAGCGATTCGACGAAGGTGTCTATCTCCTCGCGCGTGCGGGTTTCAGTAACGCACACCAGCAACGCGTTTTCCATGTTCGGGTAGTACGACTCCAGCGGCAACCCAGCCAGAATCTGCTTTTCAAGGAGTTGCTCACAGACCGCTTTAGCACTGATGGGCAGCTCCAGCACAAACTCTTTGAAGAAGGGGGCTTTCGGGAATCGGAGCGCCACGCCAGGGATTTCCGTCAGGCGCTGAACGGCGTAGTGGGCTTTCTGGGTGCAGGTCTCTGCCAGCTCGCGGAACCCCTGCTTGCCCAGTGCGCTCATAAAAATCGTGCTGGCGAGGGCGCAGAGCGCCTCGTTGGTGCAGATATTGGAGGTCGCTTTCTCGCGACGGATATCCTGCTCGCGGGTGCGTAGGGTCATCACATAGCCGCGGCGCCCTTCGCTGTCGGTTGTTTGCCCCACAATACGCCCCGGAATGCGCCGCACATATTCCTGTTTGCATGCGAACAGTCCCAGAAACGGTCCGCCGAATCCCATCGCGTTGCCCAGCGATTGCCCCTCGCCCACGACAATATCCACCCCGTACTCTCCAGGGGGCTTCAGCACGCCCAGCGCAATGGGGTCGGCGCATACAATCGCGAGCGCCCCATGCTGATGCGCCATCTCCACAACTGGCGCCAGCGGCTCAATCAAACCGAAGAAGTTCGGATACTGCACCAGCACGCAAGCGGTCTGGTCGTCTATCGTGGAGCGGAGCGCTTCTCTATCCGTGAGTCCTTCCGCGTACGGGATCTCCACCAGCTCGCGGCTGTTGGTCCACAGGTAGGTGCGCAGCACCTGGCGGTAGTGCGGGTGAATTGCCTGCGAGGCAATCACTCTGGAGCGTCCCGTAATCTGGCACGCCATCAGCGCCGATTCGGCTAAAGCGGTGGAAGCATCGTACATCGAGGCGTTGGCGACCTCCATCCCCGTGAGCTCGCACACCATCGTTTGAAACTCAAAGATGCTCTGCAACAACCCCTGACTGGCTTCAGGCTGATAAGGCGTGTAGGCGGTGAGGAACTCGCCGCGGCTGATGAGGGTCTGCACAATGCTGGGGATGAAATGGTCATAGGCGCCCGCGCCCAGAAAACTCACGTAGCGTGTGGCGTCGGCATTCTGGCTTGCCAATCGGGCAAGGTGCTTGAAGAGCGCATGCTCATCTAACCCATCGGGGATGGGCAACGGCTCCTCAAGAAAAAGCGTATCGGGAATGTCCTGAAACAGTTCACGAATGCTGGCAACACCGATGGTCGCCAGCATCTGCTGAATATCCTCTTCTGTATGGGGGATGTATCTCATAGCCCTCGATAAGCGCGGTATTCGTCGGCGGTCATGAGCGAGTTCACCTGGCTGGGGTCTTTCATGCGAATCTTAATCATCCAGCCCGCGCCATAAGGGTCCTGATTGACCTGTTCTAAGGCGGACTGGAGCGCATGGTTGACCTCTATTACTTCACCTTCCACAGGGGCGTAGAGGTCGGACGCCGCTTTGACGGACTCCACTGCGCCGAATGCCTCATCCGTTTGCAGGTAGCGTCCTACTTCGGGCAGCTCCAGAAACACAATATCGCCTAACTCCGACTGGGCATAATCGGTGATACCGATGGTCGCCACATCGCCTTCGACGCGAACCCATTCATCGCTTTTGGTATAACGCAGTTCTGCGGGCGTGTTCATAAGTGCCTCCGTCGGACTATATTGTACCCGATGCGTTGATACAGGAAACCGCTTCTGATGCCATACGCCCACTCTCCCTGAGAGAGGTTTGCTTGCTCTGTCGCAAAGAACGGGGGATTTGCTGAACAGAACGCGGGAACCGCGTCCGTATGGGCATGGGCCGGCGCGCGGAAACCGTGCCCGTATAAAGGCGCCTAGGGATGTGGTCGCCGCGCCCTACGCGGCGAAATCTGCCGTGCCACAAGGTGGAATGCGCGTCCTTTCAACAGAGCGGAGCGAGCCGATAGGGGTACAATTCTCCCACTGTGGCGACAGTGCTGGCGTGGCGAAGCCGTTTGCACGCGCTCAAGAATCTGGACTTCCCGCTGCTGTTGAGCGTGCTGACGCTCGTGGGGGCGGGGCTGCTGATTCTGCACAGCGCAACCTATCACTGGGCGCCGGGACTGATGCGCCGTCAGCTGATGTGGTTGGCGCTGGGCGCAGGCGCGATGGTGTTCTTCATGCTGGTGAACCCACTGGTGTGGATGCGCTATTCCCGATGGGTCTATGGGCTGAACGCGCTGATGCTGCTGTATGTGGATTTATTCGGCGCGGAACGCAAGGGCGCCCAGCGCTGGATTGAGCTGCCAGGGGGGTTCCAGTTTCAGCCGTCGGAATTGGCGAAGCTCCTGTTGATTCTCACGCTGGCGAGCCTGCTCGTGCGGCTGGGAGCGCAGTTGCGCACACCGAAAGGGTTTCTGCTTTCACTGGGGCATACTGCTATCCCTGCTTTTCTGGTGTTCAAGCAGCCCGATCTGGGGACCTCGATTGTGCTGGGCGTGTTGTGGTTCGCGATGGTCTTTCTGGCGGAGGCGCCGGGGCGCTGGCTGGCGCTCACAGTGGTGGCGGGTGCGCTCGGATTCGGCGCGATGTGGCACCTGGACATCCTGCGCGATTATCAGAAGGCGCGGCTGGTCTCCTTTCTCAACCCCGAAGCGGACCCCCAGCAGTCAGGTTATCACATTCTGCAGGCGCGGATTGCGATTGGCAGCGGGCAGCTTGCAGGCAAGGGCTACCTGCAGGGAACCCAGAAGAATCTGCGCTACATCCCCGAACAGCAGACCGACTTTATTTTTGTGGTGATTGGCGAGGAGCTGGGTTTCGTGGGCGCGACGGGGTTTCTGGCGCTGTATGGACTGTTTTTGTATCGTATCTGGCGTGTGATGGTGGAGACGCGCCATGAGTTTTATCGGCTCGTGGCGGGCGGCGTGCTGACGCTGTTTTTGTTCCACCTGTTGACGAATGTGGGCATGACGATGGGGTTGTTCCCTGTGGTGGGCATCCCGTTGCCGTTTGTGAGTCTGGGCGGTAGTATGCTGCTGGCGTCCATGACGGCGGTGGGACTTCTGCTAGGCCTCCGCCTGCACGAGAAAACGCTTCAGTTATGAGGTTGCTGATGGAGAAGCCGCTTTCCCTGCCTGTGGAGTTTTACTTGCAGCCGACGGTGGAGGTGGCGCGTGCTTTGCTGGGGCACTGGCTGGTGGTCTATCATCCCGGCGCGGGCTGGGTTGGGGGGCGCATCGTGGAAGCGGAGGCGTATACGCAGGATGACCCCGCGAGCCATAGCTATCGGGGGCGGACCGAGCGCAACGCCGCGATGTTCGGGTCGCCGGGCACGGCGTATGTGTACCTGATTTACGGCGTGCATGAGTGTTTCAATGCCGTTTGCCAGCCTGAGGGAGTGGGCGAGGCGGTGCTGATTCGCGCTCTGGAGCCGACGCTGGGCGTGGAGTGGATGATTCGCCATCGGGGGCATCGCCCGTTGACGATGCTCTGTCGCGGACCGGGCAATCTCTGTCGAGCGCTGGGCACCACGCGGGCGTTTAACGGCGAGTCGCTGATAACCGGGCGTGTGCAAATCTGGCAGGGTGAGCCTGTGCCCGACTCGAAGGTGGGCATCT
>JBBIQJ010000152.1:0-5985 GCA_037442385.1 Armatimonadota bacterium | reverse complement strand
GTAGCCCGGAACTGCAGGTGATTATCGACCGCGAACACGCCACCCAGCTGGGGGTTAGTATCGCGGAGATTGCCCTCGCGCTCCGCACCGCTTACGAGGGCGATACCAGCGTTAAATACCGCGAGGCGGGACAGGAGTATGATATTCGAGTGCGCCTGCGCGAAGACCAGCGGAAACGCGCCTCCGAGCTGGAAAATCTGGTGGTTACCTATGTTCAGGGCGCGCCCGTCTACCTGCGCGATGTCGCCACCATCCGTTTGGGCGAGGGTCCCTCCAAAATCGAGCGTGCGGACCGCCAGCGCCGCGTTACCGTCACGGCGAACCTGCTGCCTGGCTACACGCCCGGTAACATGCGCATTCAGATTGATAACGCGCTCCGCGAGGCGAATGCCATTCCGCCCGGCGTAACGGCGAAATGGTTCGGCGAAAACGAAGTGATGGCGCGCGAGGGCGCTTACATGGTGCAGGCACTGCTGCTGGGGCTGATCCTCGTCTACCTGCTGATGGTCGCGCTGTTCGAGAACTGGCTCTACCCGTTCATCATTATGTTCAGCCAGCCGCAGGCGCTGGTGGGTGCGTTGCTCGCGCTGGTGATTGCCCGCTCGGAGCTGAACATCATCTCGATGATCGGGATTATCGCGCTGGTCGGACTGGTGGGCAAGAACGCGATTCTGCTGGTGGATTTCACGAACACCCTGCGCCAGCGCGGATTGCCGCGCAACGAGGCGCTGCTGGAAGCGGGTCCCATCCGCTTACGCCCCATCCTGATGACCTCGCTCACGCTGATTCTGGCGATGATCCCGATTGCGCTCGGCGTGGGACGCGGTAGCGAGTTCCGTTCGCCGCTGGGAATCGTGCTGATTGGTGGGGTCGCCGTCAGCACCCTGCTGACCCTGCTGGTGATTCCGTGCATGTATACCGTTATGGATGATCTGACCCAGTGGCTGGGGCGCGTTATCTGGCGTCGGCGCGTCGTGGCAGTCGCGGAGCAACCAGAGGAACCAGCAGAAACCGAAACGCGACGCTGATTGCGCCACAGTTCTTGCCTGCGTCTGGTGGGGGCGCGCTCAGCGCGCCCCCTGATGGCTTATGGGGCAACCCAAGCAGTCGGGTATCATGCGGGGGGGGGTGATACACCGTGACGTTTAAAGGCACTGTACGGGGCAACTGTATTGAGCTGGACGAGCCGTTGCCGCTGGCTGAAGGCACGCACGTGGAAGTGACCATCACTCCAGAATCGAAACCACGCAAAGGGTCACCGGAGGCATGGCTCCAACTCGTCGGCACACTTAGCGAGGAAGAAGCGGATACGATGATGGAGTTTATTGAGAAGCATGTCCGTCGAATAGATTGGGAGCTTTTTCAGGATCAGGAGGAACGAAAATAGTGCGGTATCGGCTCGGCACGAACCACTGCAGCTATTTACAGCGTGGTCATCCCAGATTAGTAGCCAAATTCCGCTCGCTTCCGCCTGGAACGGAGGTTCTCACTTCCGTTGTTACGCAGGCAGAACTGTTGGCGGGCATTTATCTGGCATCCTCGGCGCGACGCCGTAGAGAACTGATCTTGATTTACGAAGAGTTGATGAACGAGATTGCGGAGATTCTGCCAATTACCTCTGCAGTTGTCGAGCACTTTGCGCGAATCACGAGCGAATTGGCAAGAAAAGGTCGCCCGATTCCCGTGAACGACCTCTGGATTGCCGCAATTGCGATGGCGCACAACCTGATGCTGGTCACCAGCGACACGCACTTCAGTGTGATAGAAGGACTACAGGTAGAGGACTGGACACAAGCCGAGGGCGAAGAAGCATAGCGCATACAACCCCAGCAGGTATACTTCAATCGATGCGGCACAGGTGGCTTGCGGTTCTGGCGCTAATCGCGTTCTGGGTGGGCTTTAGCCAACAGGAGCGGGGCATCCGCTTCGGGCAACTGAATATCGATTTCGAACAACTGACTTCGATACAGCACCGCAAGGACAAAACGATTATGCTGGAGGTGCGCGGCTCGGCGAACAATCCTGTCGCGGTCGATTCGCCTGACCAGAATTTTCGGATGCGGACGCTTCGCCTGCAGGGAGTGCTGGCTCAAAACGAACAGGGGCAAATGCGTTTGCAGTCAGCGGCAGCGATCGGGCGCGTGGAGTTCTTCTATGAGCGTAAAGAGCCATTCGCCCGCCTGAACGCAACTGCCAACCGCGCCGACTACGACGACAAGGAGCAGAAAGTTACGCTCTCGGGCGATGTGAGCGTGGATAGCGAGGACGAATTCTATCGCGTGCGCTGGCGCAACAACGAGCGCGTGGTGGTCTATCTCGGTGAAGAGAGCCTGCGCGTGGAAGCAGAAGGCAAACTGCAGGGCGGTCAGCGCCGGGGCGAGATGACCATCACCTCCAAGCCGCAGACCGCCCGCTGAACCCTACGCCGCCTGCTCCGAAGCACGCTCCCGAAATGCTACGGCAAACACCGCCGCCACCAGCACGGTAATCACCGTCGGGACGGCGAACACCATCGTGTAGTTCGTTGCGCCGTCGGTTGTGAAAAAGTCCTTCAGCCAGCCCGCGAAGAAAGTGCCCACCAGCATGCCAATCCCCAGCACCGCCACATTAATCAGCGCCTGCGCTGAGGAGCGCACATCTTCGGGCGCCACCATGTCGGTGTAGATGAACGCCACCACGAAGAAGAACACATAGCAGAACCCATGGAGCGCCAGCGCCGCCACTGCCAGCCACACGATCTGCGGGTTAGTCTCATGCATCGCCCACGCCAGCGCAAACACCGCATAGCGTATGGGCCACGCCAGAATGCCCAGCAGCATCGTTTTGCGAATGCCCCACACAGGCAGTACCGCAGGGAGCATGAACGCAATCGTGAAGATTTCGGCAATCTGAGCGATGGTCATCCATGAGGGCAGATTCTCGGCAGTAATCCCGACCCCAGCGCCTGCCGTCTGCAGAAACGGGAAGGTCAGCACATAGTAAATCGGCAGCTCGGTCGCCACAATCAATGCGGTGATGAAAAACACCAGATAGTTCGGGTTGCGCAGCAAGCCAAAAGCGCGCATAAACGCCAGTGGATCGGCGGCTTCGCGGGCAGGCGGCGTATGCGGCAAAGTAAGCGCCACCAGCGCCGCCAGAATGGAGATGGCACCCGAAAGAACGAAGATGTCTATCACGCCCCACTCCAGCGACTGAAAAGCGGTGCGCGTGTAGCTCACAAACCAGTTCGCCACAATCCAGCCAATTGTGCCCCACACCCGAATCGGACCGAACTCAATCGCAGGGTTATCCAGATTGCGCATCGCGACCGAGTTGGAGAGCGCCAGAGTCGGCGCATAGAAGAAGGCGTATGCCAGCATCAGTGCCATCATCGGCGCCAGCTCGCGCTGAAACGCCAGCGCCAGGAGCAACACCCCGCTCAGAAAGTAAAAGATAGCCAGCGCCCGCTGGGCAGGCATAAACCGATCCGCCACCTGACCCGCCGTGAAAGGCACAATCAGGTTCATAATGGGCAGGGCGTTATAAATCCACGCCAGCCCTGCGCCCGAAAAGCCCAGCTTGCTCTCCAGGTAGCCCGACAGTGGCACCGCCCAGGTGCCCCAGATGGCGTACTGCAAAAACATCATCACCGCGAGCTGGGGCTTCTCAAACAGCACACGAAACGCTATCGCGAAAGTGCTTTCCCGTCGCTCCAGCATCGTTCCCTCCTTGCGGATGTACAGTTCGGGCACGGCGCACAGGTTCCTGCCGACTCAGGGCGCTTTGCCGTTCGCTTCGGCGGGATAGCCCCACTCCCTGACGCCGAGCAGGCTTTCGGCGCTCCAAAGGTACACGCCGAGACAGGCGACCATCAGCGTGCGCCAGCCGTCGGGGCAGCAGGAAAGCGCGCTCAGCCCACCCGTGAGGCACGCCAGAACGCCCCAGCGCATCGCTGTCGACCGCGCCCAGAAACGCGCCACCTGACCCCGAAACAGCCACGCGCCCAGCGCCGCCGTCCCTGCAAGCGCCAGACCATAGCCCACGCTCGTCAGGCTCCAGCTCAGCATCGGAACGCCCACGGCGCGCTTTTGCCACGCCAGCGAAGCGTCATACACCTCCATCGCCCACGCGAGCCACCACCCCAGCGCCGCCAGCGCCAGCACGACCAGTATCAGCATACGGGGGGAAGGCGTTTCGGGCAGGACGCGCGCCTGATAGAGCGCCACCAGCCCGAACCCTGCTCCCAGCACGCTCCATGCGGCGAAGTTCGCCCCCAACAGGGGCAAACCGCTCATGAGCATCAGGCAACCGTAGAGCGCGCCCAGCCCCAGCAACCCACGATTGCCGAACCGTCCCCTCTGACGACTCTCCAGATACGCTGACGGTGCCAGCACGCCCGCTGTGAGCACCACGCCCAGCCAGAAGCCGTCCACCCCATACAGGCGCTCGCCTCCCACCAGCCCTATCGCCACAAGCGAGCGGTTCACTCCATAGCCCCCCGCTATCAGCAAATCGGTCATCACCAGCGCCAGCGTGAGGAACCCCACCGCGCCTGTCAGGGGCAACTCCAGCCCGCGTGCGAGACCCCATGCGCACATCGCCAGCGCCAGCCACACGCTCGTCAGCCAGCCCCCGATTGCTGCCGTGTCCACACCGTAGTTTTCCTCCCACATCATGAAGGGGCAATAGGCAAGGCTAAGAAAGACCGCGGGCGCAAGCGCCCATAGCCCCAGCCCCGTCACGAAGAGACGGCGCAAGCGCCCGTGCAGCCCGCCCGCCCGCCAGAGCGCCAGCCCCATCACGAGCCAGCCCAGCCCCAACCCTCCAATTGCGCCTTCCACCACGGGCGTTAGTTCGCGTTGTACCCACTCCAGCCCCAGAATGCGCCCCAGCGCATCGCTCTGCCAACCATAGCCAATCTGCTCCGAAATCCGCCGCGACGCCGTGCGCACCAGCAACCCGTTCCAGAATCGATGCCAGTCGGAACGACTTACCTCAAAAGCGGGCGCGCCTGCACTCCGCGCTGGGTTCCATCGGCGCACAAGAGCGTATTCCAGACTCGGCGCAAGGTCCACATCCCGTATCAGCCCTGCCCAGCGCGTGGAGGAGCTGGTGAGCAAGCCGTTGCGTTCCCGCGCCGCATAGCGCACAACGGCTGTAAGACGACTCCCCTGCGCCTCCGGCGGCGCGCGCGTACACACAACCCATGTCTCAATCCCCTCACCGATGAGCAGTTCCCAGTCGCTGTAGCGCCAGCGAGAGACCTCTATCAGCGCCCAATCCACCTGCATCTGCAACAGCGCCACACGTAACAGCTCGGCGTCGGGGAAGGTCTGGGGCGTGAAGTAGCCTTTCTCGCTTACGGCAAGCAAGGCGTAGGGCGTGGGGGAAGGCGAGTCCTGAAGGCGCATGTAAACACCGCGTTTGCCCAGCGTGTTCATACGGCTGGCGAAGGTCTGGGTCAGGAGGCCCTTGCGTAAGAGGGCGCCTGCCCCCATCGCCACGACCGCTCCTGCAGGGGGCGTCCTGCCTGTGCGCCGCTGGAACGCTTCGCCTGCTGTGCCATGTTCGTAAGGCGATTCCACAAACGCCAGCGCCACTTCGCTCGGCGAGGCATTCTGCGGTTCGCCTGTGGCGAGCGTGAGCGCGCGGGCAGGGGTTGCGGTGTCGGACCAGAGCATCCACGCACGCTGATGGCGCACCGCCCCCCCCAGCTCCTCGTGCGTATGCCCATAATGCGCCAGAATCACCACGACTCGCGGCTGCGCCAGCGCCCCGCCTGTCAGCAGCGTCAGCAGCAGCGTGAGATTAACGCGCAATCCGGAACTCCCGAAACTCGCCCGTGCCTGCGTCCCAGTGAGTCTCCACTTCCCGCACCCACGCGCGCGGCGGCCCCACCTGAAGTGCCTGTTCCAGCAGGGCACGGAGCGCCGACTCCTCTCCTTCTGCCACCACCTCCACCGAGCCGTCGGGCAGGTTGCGCACATAGCCTGTCAGTCCCAATCG
>JBBIQJ010000151.1:0-5996 GCA_037442385.1 Armatimonadota bacterium | reverse complement strand
AGAACGATTCCACTTTATACGCTTCGCGCCACTCTTCGGGGTTCACCACGCCGTCTATCACGGGAGGTTGCGCGAGCCGTTTGGCAGGGAAGTGTGCAGGTTCCACAAGTTGCGCCGCCGCCAGCACCAGCCCCAACCCTGAGCAAAAAAGTGTCAACCCGAATCGCATAGTTCCTCCCCATCCTCTGTTTCGGCACGGAGGGCGCGATTCCTGTTCCCTCACCACTTCCACTTGAAGATAACAGTCTCCACCAACCGCAACGAGTAGCTCAGCACCACTATCGTGAGCGAGATATACAGCACCCACGCGGCGGTCTCGTTTGCCTGGGCTGCCGCTTTGAGGACCCCCTCACGCGCTTCACTGGGCATTAATGTGAACTGCGCCAGCAATCGGTCTAACATTCCTAACAGTTCGAACACCTGCCCGCGTAGCGGCTCGCGGAAGAAGTAGGCGATTCCCAGCACCAGTCCCACGGTAAGGGGCGCAAATAGCTGATATTTCTGGCGCTGGTGTTCGTTGTAAATCACGCATTCAGCACAGCGTTGGCGCAGTTCCCATTTGGTGAGGGTTGTATTATGGGGAATGTAGCGGGCGTTGGCTTCGGGGTTGTCGCTGAGGCGCACATTCTGGAGCGCCATCGCGATGTTTTTCTCTTCGCACATGCAGCCGACGCCCTCGCGCCAGCAGGTACGCCGCGCGTGGTAAATCGGACAGCGCTGGCGCACATAGTCGCGGCAATAGGGGAGTTGCCAGCACTTTCCGAGAAACTTCTGGGGTACCTCCTGCCTGCCCACATTAGAGCCGAGCTTGAGCGTCTGATCCAGCGAGGCGCCGTATTTGAGCCGCCGAATGCCTTGCGCAATCCCCACGAACACGGTCAGCACCAGCCCCGGCGGGAACAACACCCACATCAGCAGGCGGAGCTGCTCCAGCGCGAAGGCACGTAAGCTCCCCGGCACAGGCAACGCCCCCAGCTGCCCCATCAGAAACGGCAACCCCCAGTAGAAAAGGACTGCCAACAGAAGTAAAATAACCCCCACCACGGCTTCTTCCAGGTAGTTCCATGCGACCCCTATCACCACCAGCCCTGCGCCCAGCAGCATAATCCTGCCCGCCAGAGAAAGGTTGCCCTGTATTCGCGCCTGATCGGCTGCTGAAAAGCTCTGCGACTGATCCAGCCCCGCCAGAAAGACCGCGTACATCAGATAGGCAAACCCCAGCAAGAACAGAATCGCCCCCACCGAAATCATCCACTGGGTAAAAGTGGTAATCCAGCGGAGCATCAGCTGGCGCTGGTATTCTCGTTGTACGGACGGTCGCTTTGCCATGCCTCCCTACCTCGTCTTCGAATATACCTGACGGAATGCAGAACACTCTGTTTCGGCATCAACAGTGCAATTCCCGCAATTTTCTATGGAACCGCCCCCTGCAATCCACCTGTCTAACATCCGATAATATGGCATGATGGCAGGACGCCAGAACAGAACACGAGGGGCGAAATCTTATGTCCAAGCGCGAGTTGAAGGTGGTTCGGCTACTGGAGCCTGAGTTGTGCATGCGCTGTCGGTTTGCCGACTTTGCGGATGTGGAGCTGGCAGACGGGCAGGTGCGTCGCATGCTTTATTGTCGAAGGCTGGATTGCGATAACTGGGATTATAGCAGTGCGGAACCTGCGCGGCGTATCGAGCCGTCTAAAGACACAGAAGAGTGGGACGATGTGGCGTAAGGTTTACTCGTGCGTACCTCCTGAGACGCGGGGCTTGCCGCTGAGGCGCGTCGTGCATCCCGCTGCGCTGGGGCGTGCCGACGATGCGGGGCGTCGGTGCCCCCAGCGCCTTTGAAACGCCTTTGTTCCCTCCCACGTACGCGCCCTTCACCCACAGCGCCGGGGACGCCCACCCCCGGCGCTGTCCTTTAATCAATCAACTGCTCCAGCCGCTGCTGGAGGCGACGGTGGCGTTCCAGCAGGGCACGTTCCTGCTCGCGGGCTTCCTGCACCACTTCGGGCTTGGCGCGCTCTAAGAACTGCGGATTGCGCAGGCGCGCCTGAACCTGCTTAATCTCCTGCTCCACCTTCTGGAGCTCTTTTTGCAGACGTTCCCGCTCACGCTCGACATCCACCAGACCCGCAATCGGCAGAAAGACCTCCGCGCCCGTGGCAGGGTTCATCAGCGCGCGCTCATTGGGCACGCCAAAGGCGATGTGCTGACACCACGCCAGATGCGCGATGGTGACGCGATGCGTTTCAAAACGACGGCGGCTCTCTTCATCCAGCGGGTTCACCCACGCTTTGGGAATCGCGACGCCCGGCGTGATTTTGACCTCCGCGCGCAGGTTACGAATCGCGCGAATGACTTCAAACACCTGCGCTACCTCTGCTTCCGCCGCCTCGTCTATCCACTCGGGGTTCGCTTTGGGAAACTGGGCGCGAATCAGTGCAGGCTCTATCTCCGTCGCGCCAATCGCTTGCCACAACTCTTCGGTGATGTGGGGCATGTAGGGGTGGAGCAGGCGCAGGAGCTGGTCAAACAGGTACACCAGCATCGCCTGCGTTTGCGTCCGACGGAGCGGATCCTGCAGACGCGGTTTGACCGCCTCAATATACCAGTCGCACACCTCGCTCCAGATGAATTCATACAGCGCGTTCGCGCCGTCGTCAAAACAATACGCCCCCAGCGCGTCATGAACCGTCTGAATCGTGCGCTGGAGCCGACTCAGAATCCAGCGATCCAGCGTATCGGCAGGCTGGGGACCCATCGCACGCAAAGCGCCCAGATCGGCATCCTCCAGATTCAACAGCACAAAGCGCGTGGCGTTCCAGACCTTGTTCGCGAAGTTGCGGGCGTTCACCACGCGCTCCTCATAAAATCGGATGGACTGCTGCATCCCTGCCTGCTGCAGCAGCGACCAGCGTAGGGCGTCGGTGCCGTATTTCTCGATCATTTCCAGCGGGTCAATCCCCGTGCCCAGCGACTTGGACATCCGCTTGCCCTCTTTGTTCAGCACCGTTGCGTGAATGTAAACCTCGCGGAAGGGGATATCGCCCTTAAAATACAGCCCTGTCATAATCATGCGGGCAACCCACAGGTAGAGAATCTCCTGCGCGGTTATCAGCACATCGGTGGGGTAGAAGAGGCGCAGCTCTTCGGTGTCGCGCGGCCAGCCCAGCACGGTGTGGGGCCAGATAGCAGAAGAGAACCATGTGTCCAGCACATCGGGGTCGCGCACGAGGCGCATGCTCCCACAGCGAGCGCACTTATCGGGTGCGGTTTTCTGCACTATCGGGTTTTCGCGCTTCAGCAGGCGGTACTCGCCCTTCTCGGTGCGCTCGAAGTTTTCGGGATTGCAGTCCACACAGTACCATGCGGGAATCTGGTGCCCCCACCAGAGCTGGCGCGAGATGCACCAGTCGCGGATATTTTCCATCCAGTTCAGGTACATCTCGGTGTAGCGTTCAGGAATGAAACGAATCTTGCCCTGTTTGACAACTTCGATGGCGGGTTTAGCGATTTCTGCCATTCGGCAGAACCACTGCTCGCTGAGCAGCGGCTCAATCACCGTGTGGCAGCGTTCACAGCGCGCCAGCGGTACGGTGTAATCTTCCACCTTTTCCAGATAGCCGCCCGCTTCCAGGTCCGCCACGATGAGTTTGCGCACCTCGTAGCGGTCTTTGCCGTGATAGGCTTGCAGGTAGGGATTGTCGTGGGCGTTCAGTTCCTCACGCAGGCGTTCGGTGTTGACCGTACCGTCCAGATTCATAATCACAGGGCGCGGCAGGTTGTGGCGCTGACCGATTTCGAAGTCGTTGGGATCGTGAGCGGGAGTGACCTTGACCGCGCCTGTGCCGAATTCGGGGTCAGGGTAGGGGTCGGCAATCAGCGGAATGCGGCGTCCCACCAGCGGCAGGATAAGATTCTTGCCCACGAGTTGCGTGTAGCGGGCATCGCTGGGGTTGACCGCAACCGCCACATCGCCGAGCATCGTTTCGGGGCGCGTGGTGGCAACCACCACATAGCCGCTGCCGTCCTCAAAGGGGTAGCGCAGGTGATAGAGCTTGCCCGGCTCGTCTGCCTGTTCCAGCTCGATATCGGAGATGGCGGTCATACACCGGGGGCACCAGTTAATCACGCGCTCGCCAATATACAGATGCCCATCCTGCCACCAGCGCACGAACACCTCCAGCACGGCATCCACATACTCCGGGTCCAGCGTGAATCGGGTGTAGCGCCAATCGTAGGAGCAGCCGAGTCGGCGGAACTGCATGAGAATCGTGTTGCCATACTGTTCGCGCCATTGCCAGACGCGCTCCAGGAATTTTTCGCGTCCCAGCTGGTGGCGGGTCAAGCCCTCTTTGCGCAGTTCGCGCTCCACCACATTCTGGGTGGCAATCCCAGCGTGGTCGGTACCGGGTACGCACAGCACATTATAGCCCTGCATGCGCTTCCAGCGGAGCAGCACATCGTGAATGGAGTTGTTGAGCGCGTGTCCCATATGCAGGCTTCCTGTGATGTTGGGAGGCGGGATGGTGATGCAGTAGCGCGGTCGCCCATCGTCGGCAATCGTAGCGTAAAAATCGCCGCGCTCTATCCACCATGCATAACGCTGGGGTTCCACCTGATGGGGGTCATAGGTTTTGGGAATCTCGGCTCTCATGCGGAATTGCCTCCTTAATCAGCTTTTGAAGACGGCGCGCAGGGCATCGGCGATATGGCGCAGTCCCAGCTCGGGGAACGCACGATAGCCACTCACTTCGGCGGTAATATAGCCCGTGTAGCCAACCGATTCTAAGGTGGAGCGTACCACCATCCAAGGCACATCGCCCTGAAGCGGATTGGTGAAGCCCTGAATGTTGCCAATGTCGGTGCGGAAATCTTTCACATGCACGCGCTTGATGCGCCTCCCCAGAATGCTAATCCAGTGCTGGGGGAAGCCGTAGTCTAAAATGTTGCCCACATCGAAGTAGCAGCCGACATAGTCGCTGCCGATTTCATCGATCAGCTGGCGCATTTCCAGCGGGCTGAGCAGGAATTTGTTCCATACATTCTCGATCGCAATCGCCACTTTGCGGCGTTCGGCTTCGGGCGCCAGTGCTTGCAGTGCTTGTTTGGCGCGTTCATAGGCGACATCGTAGGGCACTTCCGCTGTTACGACGCCGGGCACGACCAGAATCGCATCCACACCCATCGCCTGCGCCAGTCGCAGCTGGTGGCGGCAAAGGTCGATCGCCTGCTCTCGCACCTTGGGGTCGGGATGGGTAAACGGTGCGCTCCAGTAGACCCCTGTGGAGAGCGAGCTGAGCTCAATTCCCGCCGAGTCTGCCATCTGGCGAATCTGGCTCGCCTCGGCGTCGGAGGTCTGGGGGCTGAGCGCGCCCTGCATCTCCATGTTGAACTCTATGGAGTCAAACCCCGACTCTTTAGCGACGCGCAGGCAGGTTTGCACCTCCCAGTTGCCAGGCATCGTCCAGCGATTGATGCCAATCTTGAACGCACTCATGACGGGGGAATTGTACCCCATCGGTGAGCGTGCTGAAGGTACACTTTATGCTATGGGCGAAGCGTGGATTAATCTGGCGTATCTGCTGGCGGCGGTGCTGTTTATTGTGGGGTTAAAGGGGCTGGCGCATCCGCGCACGGCGGTGCGGGGCAACCAGCTGGGCGCGCTGGGCATGCTGATTGCGGTTGCGGCGACACTGGCGCATCGCCAGATACTGAGCTTTGAACTGATTATCGCAGGGATTGTGGTGGGCGCGCTGGTGGGAGCCGTTCTGGCGCTGAAAGTGCCCATGACAGCGATGCCGCAGATGGTGGCGCTGCTGAACGGTTTCGGGGGCGGTGCGTCGGCGCTGGTGGCGGGCGCAAGCCTGGTGGAGGCGAACCTGCCCGAAGTGCAGGCGAGCGTGCCAATGCTCCAGTTGAGCCTTGCCAGCGCCGCATCGGGCGTTGTCGGCGCTGTCACTTTCTGGGGGAGTCTGGTCGCCTTCGCCAAACTGCAG